>NZ_BBOX01000239.1 GCF_001553455.1 Streptomyces hygroscopicus subsp. hygroscopicus | reverse complement strand
GGGTCCGGCGCCCCACGTCCCAGCCGGGCTCGCCCACGTACAGCGGCTCGGTGATCGCCCCGATCTCGGCGGGCTCGTCGATCCCGGCCGCTTCCCGCAGCGCCCGCAGCCGGGCGATCTGGCCGGGCAGCCGGTGCCGCGGGTCGCCCTGCGGCAGCCAGCCGTCACCCCGGACCGCCGCCCGGCGCACCGCCGCGGGCGAGGAGCCGCCGACCCACAGCGGTGGCCGCGGCGTCTGGACGGGCCGCGGGGCCTGCCCCAGACCGCTGAACGCGAACCGCTCCCCGCGGAAGTCCGGGAACTCCTCCGGACCCAGCGCCGCCTTCAGCGCGTCGACGGTCTCGTCCAGCAGCGCCCCGCGCCGGGCGAAGTCCACTCCGAGCGCCTCGAACTCCTCCCGCACATGCCCGGCCCCGACCCCGAGGATCAGCCGGCCGCCGGAGAGGTGGTCGAGCGTCGCGTACTGCTTGGCGGTCAGCAGTGGGTGCCGCAGCGCCGCGACCGCCACATGGCTGAGCAGCCGCACCCGCCCGGTGGCCGCGGCGAGCCAGCCGAGGGTGGCCACCGGGTCGTACCAGACGGTGCCCATCGCGTCGGCCAGCCGCCGCGGGATCGCGACATGGTCGCAGACGGCGAGGTAGCCGAAGCCGAGCCGGTCGGCCGCGCGGGCGACCGCGAGGAGCTCGGCCGGGCCGGCTCCGGCCTCCCACGGCTCCGCGTAGAGGGTGGACTGCGACTGGACGGGCAACTGCATGCCGTAGCTCAACCGGCCCCGGGGCAGGACGCGCATGCCGGGCCTCCTCGTCGGTGGACCGCCATCTCGTATCTGACGTCGGCCATCGTCGTATCTGACGGTGCATCAGACAAGGGGTTCGCGCGGTCTCGTCCCGCCGCCCGGCGCCCTGCTAGCGTACGGACGTTCGGACCTCGGGCCCATGCCCGCCTTCCCCGCGCAGGGGACCACCGCGGGGCACGGTGAGGGGCGCACAGAGGGGCAGATGATGATCGAGACGGTCTTTCGCTGCGAGGACCTGCCCAGGGCGGATCGGTTCGACTTCTGGCGCGAGCAGATGGCGAATCTCATGGCGCCCATGGAGATGAGCAGCGACCACACCCGTGACTTCCGGGGAGAGGTACGCGTCCTCGAAGTCGGCGCCGCCTCCGTATGGCCCACGAAATTCCTGCCGATGCGGTTCCGGCGGACGCCCAAGCTCATCCGGCAGTCGGATCCCGAGCTCTACCACTTCTCGTTCATCCAGGAGGGAAACCTCCAGGTCACCCAGGCCCGCCAGGACATCGCGCACGGCGAGGACAGCCTGTACGTCGTCGACACCTCACGGCCCTTCGACTGCGTGGCCTTCGGCGGCCCTCCCGGCGGCGTCGGGCTGGAGATCCCCAAGGCGCTGGTCCCGCTCCCGCACGACCGGATCGACCAACTGCTCGCCCGGCCCATCCCGGGCCGGGAAGGGGTCGGCGCCCTGCTGACCGGGTTCCTCACCCGGCTGGCCGCCGACCGGGGCTCCTACCGCCCCTCCGACGGGCCGCGCCTGGCCACCGTCCTGATCGACCTGGCCACGGCGCTACTCGCGCACACCCTCGAGGCCGAAGACGCCCTGCCGCCCGAGACCCACCGGCGGACCCTGACCCTGCGGGTGCAGACCTTCATCCAGCGGAACCTGCCCGACCCGAAGCTGTCCCCGGCCACCATCGCCGCCGCCCACCACATCTCCGTCGGCCATCTGCACCGCCTCTTCCGGGCCCGGGACACCACGGTCTCCGCATGGATCCGGCAGCAGCGGCTGGACCGCGTCCGGCGCGACCTCTCCGACCCCGGCCTGCGCACGGTCCCCCTCCACGAGCTGGCCGCCCGCTGGGGCTTCGCCCACCCCGCCGGTTTCACCCGCGCCTTCCGCGCCGCGTACGGCATGCCGCCCAGCGAGTACCGGCACCTGGCACTCGTGTCGTGCGTGCCGGGCATTCCCCCGCAACACCCGGCACGCACGGACCTCCGGCCCTCCGCGCCGCCCCCGCCCCGCCGTGACTGACGTGGGAGCACCGCGGGGACCCCGCAGGGGCGGGATGGCCGATATGCCCCACAGCCTGCCGGAGCGCCCGGAGGATGTCATTGATCGACAGTGACCGCTTTCTTGCTCCTCCGTGACCGCGCGACGGGTCCGGGCGGGGACCAGGCCGCGCGGAGACCGCACGCCACGCCGGACCCATGCGCCCTGCGGGCAGGCGCCCCCGCCACCCGGCCCGGGGTCCCCGCCCGGTAC
>NZ_BBOX01000238.1 GCF_001553455.1 Streptomyces hygroscopicus subsp. hygroscopicus | reverse complement strand
ACGCACATAGCGCGCCGTCACGGGAAGCCCTCGCGCGTAACCCGCCACCGCACGCAGCGCCCCCTCCCGTGCGACCCGCGCAGTGATTCCGGCGGCGGTGGCGCGCGATGCGCTTGTCCTGATCGGGTGCCGCGGCGGCCGGGGCGCGGCCGATCGGGAGCCGTTCGCTGCCCGTCGCCCGCTGTCGACCAACTTCGCACAGGCACCACCAACGGTTTCCCGCGCGCGTCCCCACAACTTCGCACGCGCGGAGCAAATTGGCCCAGACCATTGACCCCACTGGTCTAGTCCTTCTACCGTTTCTCCACCCTGCCCTGCGCGTTCATGTCAAGCTGTGGGCAGGTCGTCGGGCAGTTCACTCTCCCCTCACCCCCCACCGAGGAGATTCCATGCTCAGACCACGCAGACTTTTCGCCGCGCTCGCGGCGTCGTGTACCGCGGTTCTGACCGCCACGCTGCTCGCGGGCTCGGCCGCGGCCGGTGAACCCCAAAGCACCGGAACGGCCACGGCCGCCGTGTCCAAGGCCGCCACCGCCACTCCGCAGGCCGCCGGCAACAAGGTCGTCGGCTACTTCACCGAGTGGGGCATCTACCAGCGGAACTACCACGTCAAGAACATCGAGACCTCGGGCTCCGCCGCCAAGCTCACCCACATCAACTACGCCTTCGGCAACGTCACCGGCGGCAAGTGCGCCATCGGCGACGCCTACGCCGACTACGACAAGGCGTACGACGCGGCGAGCAGCGTCGACGGCAAGGCCGACACCTGGGACGCGGGCGCGCTGCGCGGCAACTTCAACCAGCTGCGCAAGCTGAAGAAGCTCCACCCGAACCTCAAGGTGCTGTGGTCCTTCGGCGGCTGGACCTGGTCCTCCGGGTTCGGCGAGGCGGCCAGGAACCCCGCGGCGTTCGCCCAGTCCTGCTACGACCTGGTCGAGGACCCGCGCTGGGCGGACGTCTTCGACGGCATCGACATCGACTGGGAGTACCCCAACGCCTGCGGCAACACCTGCGACAGCAGCGGTAAGGACGCCTTCAAGAACCTGATGGCGGCGCTGCGCGCCAAGTTCGGTTCGTCCAACCTGGTGACGGCGGCGATCACCGCCGACGCCTCCTCCGGTGGCAAGATCGACGCCGCCAACTACGCGGGCGCCGCGCAGTACGTCGACTGGTACAACCCCATGACGTACGACTTCTTCGGCGCCTGGGCCGCACAGGGTCCCACCGCCCCGCACTCGCCGCTCAACTCCTACAGCGGCATTCCGCAGCAGGGCTTCAACACCGATGCCGCCATCCAGAAGCTCAAGGGCCTGGGCGTCCCGGCCTCGAAGCTGCTGCTGGGCATCGGCTTCTACGGACGCGGCTGGAGCGGGGTCACCCAGGACGCCCCCGGTGGCACCGCGACCGGCGCCGCGCCCGGCACCTACGAGGCGGGCATCGAGGACTACAAGGTGCTCAAGAACGCCTGCCCGGCGACCGGCACGGTCGCGGGCACGGCCTACGCGCACTGCGGCAACCAGTGGTGGAGCTATGACACCCCCGCCACCATCGCCGGGAAGATGAACTACAAGCAGCAGCAGGGCCTGGGCGGCACCTTCTTCTGGGAGCTCAGCGGCGACACCTCCAACGGTGAGCTGATCAAGTCCATCAGCTGACCCCGTACGACCCCCCTGACGACGCGGGCGGGAGCCACCACGGCTCCCCCC
>NZ_BBOX01000237.1 GCF_001553455.1 Streptomyces hygroscopicus subsp. hygroscopicus | reverse complement strand
ACCACGGCTCCCGCCCGCGTTGTCGTGCGTGGCGGTGGCGGTGGCGGCGCGGCGTGGCGGCCGGTCCGTCGGTCTGTCCGTCTCTGCCTGTCTGTCGGTCGTCAAGAGTTCGAGCGTTGCGCGAGGGGGCGCGCGGAGCGTATGCCGAGGAGATCCCCCGGCAGCGCGCCGCACACCCCTGCGAACACGCGCCGTCCGGGCTCGTATCTGAACGCGGCTTGTTCTGACTATTGCGGGGCATCCGCCCCACAAGGAAATCTGAGCGCATGGGTGGCCCGCACACCCCCTGCGCGTGAACCAAAGGAACGATCGATCATGAGCTCCGAGCTGTGCCCGAGCTGTGGCGGCCAACTCGCCGTGAATCAGGACGGGTGGAAGATCTGCCACTTCTGCGGCTACGCCTCCCCGCCCGGCGTGATGCCCGCCCCCTCCCTGCCCGCCCATACCTGAACGGCCGTAGCTGAACGGCCGTGTCTGAACCGGCCCTGTCCGAACCGGCCCTGTCCGAACCGGCCCTGTCCGAACCGGCCGTACCGGGCGGGGCCCGCCCCGCCACCCCTCCCCCACCGTCGCTCCGTACCTCCGACATCCGCCCCTCCGCACCGCTGAATGAGGCACCGTGGTCAATCCCTGGCTGGCGATGGCGTCCGGCACCGACCCGACGGAACGCACCCGTGCCGTGCGCCGCGCCCACGAGGCGTTCCTGACCGAGGGGTCGGTGAGCCCGGCCGTGCGCCCGGTGGTGGCGGAGTCCTGGCGGCGCTCGGCCGAGGCTCGGGTCACCCAGGAGCACAACGCGCCCATCGACCTTACGGACGCCGCGCTGGAGGCGTACCGCGAGGACCATCCGCTGGCCCGGGTGATGCCGCTGTTCCGGGAGCTGCTGGGCGGTATCGCCCACGACGGGGCCCATCTGCTCGCGGTCTGCGACGCACAGGGCCGGTTGCTATGGGTGGAGGGGCACTCGGGCGTACGGAACCGGGCCGAGCGGATGAACTTCGTGGCCGGGGCGCGCTGGGACGAGCGCCATGCGGGCACCAACGCGCCCGGGACGGCCCTCACCGTCGACCACGCGGTGCAGATCTTCGCCACCGAGCACTTCAACCGCAGTGTGCAGCCGTGGACCTGCGCCGCCGCCCCCGTCCACGATCCCCACACCGGGCGGCTGCTGGGCGCGGTGGACATCACCGGCGGCGACCATCTGGCCGCCCCGCACAGCCTGGCCCTGGTCCAGGCGACCGCCCGCGCCGCAGAGGCCCAGCTGGCCGCCCAGGAGCCGCGGGCGCGCGAGCCGCGGGTCTGCCTGACGGCGCTGGGCCGGGACGAGGCGCTGCTGGTCGTCGACGGCCGGCGGCTGCGGCTGGGGCGGCGGCACAGCGAGATCATGGTGCTGCTGTCCGGCCATCCGGAGGGGCTGTCCGGCGACCGGCTGGCGCTCGAACTGTACGGCCCCCGGGTCGACGACCGGTCCCCGGTGACGCTGCGGGCCGAGCTGTCGCGGCTGCGCCGGCTGGTGGGCCCGCTGCTGGGCTCGCGCCCGTACCGCCTCTGCGCGCCGGTGCGGACCGATCTGGCGGACGCGGCCGAGGCATTGGCCTCCGGCGACGCGCAAGCGGCGCTGCGAGCGTATCCGGGGCCGCTGCTGCCGCTGTCGGAGGCACCGGGGGTGTGCCGGATGCGCCGGGCGCTGGAGGACGGGCTGCGGCGTGCGGTGCTGGCCCACCGCGACCCCGAGCTGCTGCGGCACTGGGCGCAGACGCCGTGGGGCGAGGACGACCTGGAGGTCGCAGAGGCGCTGCTGACCGCGCTTCCGGCGGATGCGCCGGGGCGGGCGGTTCCGGCGGCGCGGGTACGGCGGCTGCGGGAGTTGTACGGGCTGCCGGGCCCCGCGCGGGACGGGGACGGGACCCGGGACGGGAACCGGAGCCGGTACGAGGGCGGAACCCGACACGGGAACGGAACCCGGTACGAGGGCGGAACCCGACACGAGAACGGGAGCCGCTTCGGGAACGCGACCCGGTACGACGCCAGGGCCCGCGCCGAGAACACCACCCGGAACGACGACAGAACCCGCGCCGAAAACACCACCCCGAACGACAACAGAACCCGCACTGAAAACACGCCCCAGAACGACAACAGAACCCGGAACGACAACGGCACCCGCCACGAGGACAGGGCCCGCCGGGACGCAACGTCCGCGCAACGTGGCCGCGCCTAGCCTCACGCTCGGCTCCGTCGGCGTGGGCGCGGGCGGAGCCGGGGCGCATTCGGACGAGGCGCCCGACAACCGGACCACACACCGGTCCCACCACGCGTGACACCACGGGAGGCCGCCCCATGACGCGTTTCGCCAGCCCCGGCTCCGAGGGCTCGGTCGTCACCTACCAGCCGCGCTACGACCACTGGATCGGCGGAGAGTACGTGCCGCCCGCCCAGGGCCGCTATTTCGAGAACCCGACCCCCGTCAACGGGCAGCCGTTCACCGAGGTCGCCCGGGGCACCGCCGAGGACGTCGAGCGGGCCCTGGACGCCGCCCACGCGGCCGCCCCCGCCTGGGGCCGCACCGCGCCCGCCGAGCGGGCCTCGGTGCTGCTGAAGATCGCCGACCGGATGGAGCAGAACCTGGAGGCGCTCGCGGTCGCGGAGAGCTGGGAGAACGGCAAACCGGTACGGGAGACGCTGGCCGCCGACATCCCGCTGGCCATCGACCACTTCCGTTATTTCGCGGGAGCGATCCGGGCCCAGGAGGGCAGCCTCTCCGAGCTGGACCACGACACGGTCGCGTACCACTTCCACGAGCCGCTGGGCGTGGTCGCCCAGATCATCCCGTGGAACTTCCCCATCCTGATGGCCACCTGGAAGCTCGCCCCCGCGCTGGCCGCGGGGAACGCGGTGGTCCTGAAGCCGGCCGAACAGACGCCCGCCTCGATCCACGTCTGGATGAATCTGGTGGCCGATCTGCTGCCACCGGGCGTGGTCAACATCGTCAACGGCTTCGGCGTGGAGGCCGGAAAGCCGCTGGCGTCCAGTTCCCGGGTGGCCAAGGTCGCGTTCACCGGGGAGACCACCACCGGCCGTCTGATCATGCAGTACGCGAGCGAGAACCTGATCCCGGTCACCCTCGAACTCGGCGGCAAGAGCCCCAACATCTTCTTCGACGATGTCTCGGCCACCGACGACGACTTCCTGGACAAGGCGCTGGAAGGGTTCACCATGTTCGCCCTCAACCAGGGCGAGGTGTGCACCTGTCCCTCGCGGGCGCTGGTCCAGAGCGGCCACTACGAGGCGTTCATGGAAGCGGCCGTGGCCCGTACGGAGAAGATCGCGCAGGGGCATCCGCTGGACACCGACACCATGATCGGCGCCCAGGCGTCCAACGACCAGCTCGAGAAGATCCTGTCGTACCTGGACATCGGCCGGCAGGAGGGCGCCCGCGTCCTCACCGGCGGCAGCCGCGCCGAACTCGGCGGTGAGCTGGAGGGCGGCTACTACGTCCAGCCCACGATCTTCGAGGGCAGCAACCATATGCGGGTCTTCCAGGAGGAGATCTTCGGCCCGGTGGTGGCGGTGGCGCGGTTCACCGACCTCGACGACGCGATCGGGATCGCCAACGACACGCTCTACGGGCTGGGCGCGGGCGTGTGGACCCGGGACGGCACGACGGCGTACCGGGCCGGACGCGCCATCCAGGCGGGCCGGGTGTGGACCAACTGCTACCACGCCTACCCGGCGCACGCCGCCTTCGGCGGCTACAAGCAGTCCGGGATCGGCCGCGAGACCCACAAGATGATGCTGGACCACTACCAGCAGACGAAGAACCTGCTGGTGTCGTACTCGCCGAAGAAGCTGGGTTTCTTCTAACCCCGTCCACAGGGCGCCTGACCCGGCAGCTGCCCGTCAGGCGCCCTGTCGGCGCACGGGGTCCGGGCCGCCGGTCGAAACAACGGCCCGGGCCCCGATTCCTCCCGCGGATATCCCAGCTGTGACCAGCTGTTCCGAGGCGTTTCCGGGCCAGGGTTCCGGTCCGCCGGGCGGCCCGCGCAGCGGACAAGGGGCGCGTCACCGGCTCGCCGACACCACGTCGCGCGTCCAGGAGGCGGCTGTTGCGGAGTGCTCGGGGACCTCTGGGAGTCGCGGGCGAGGAGTGTGTACAGGCGGCTCCGCGCCCGCTTGCCCCGCACATGAGACGAGTCGATCGTGGCACGGGAGAAGTACCGGCGGTCCGCCGCCCGCGGCGGACCCGGCCGGGTGGTTCACGGCCGCCGGTAAACGGTCACCACGGCGGCGCCGCCGAGGCCGAGGTTGTGCTGCAGCGCCACGTCCGCTCCCTCGACCTGGCGCCGGCCGGCGTCGCCGCGCAGCTGCCAGGTCAATTCGGCACACTGCGCGAGCCCAGTGGCGCCCAGCGGGTGCCCCTTCGCGATGAGTCCGCCCGACGGGTTCACTACCGGGCCGTCTCCGCCGTAGGTGGTGGCCTCCCGCTCGACGAGCAGGTGCCCCTTGCCTTCCTCGGCGAACCCGAGCGCCTCGTACGTGATGATTTCGTTCGTGCTGAAGCAGTCGTGCAGCTCGCACACGTCCACCTCTTCAGGGCGGATGCCTGCTTCCCGATAGGCGCGGTCCGCCGCCTCTTGCGACATATGGGAGCCGACGATGCGCATACAGTCGGTCTCCGCGCTGAAGCTCGACTCGAAATCGGTGACCATGGACTGGCCGGTGATCTCGATGGCACGGTCCCAGCAGCGCGTGCGCCGGACGAACTCCTCGGAGGCGATGACCGCGGCGCCGGCGCCGTCGGAGGTCGGGGAACACTGCAGTTTGGTGAGCGGATCGTGGATCACCCGCGAGCCGGCGATCTCGGTCAGGCTGTACTCCGTCCGGAACTGGGCGTAGGGATTGGCGACTGAGTGTTTGTGGTTTTTCCAGGCCACCCAGAGGAAATGGTCGGGGGTCGAACCGTATCGGGCCATGTGGTCACGGCCCGCGTTGCCGAACATCTCCGGACCGAAGGGCGCGGATTCCCGGGGGCGGATCTCACCCATCCGGCCGAGGTGCCGGTCGAGCGGGTTGGTTCGATCGGTGTAGATGGCGGAGAGCGAGCCTGGCTGCATCTTCTCGAAGCCAACCGCCAGGGCACAGTCCACGACCCCGTGCGCGACCGCTTG
This sequence comes from Streptomyces hygroscopicus subsp. hygroscopicus, assembly GCF_001553455.1. Taxonomy (GTDB): domain Bacteria; phylum Actinomycetota; class Actinomycetes; order Streptomycetales; family Streptomycetaceae; genus Streptomyces; species Streptomyces hygroscopicus. The sequence goes on along the minus strand of NZ_BBOX01000237.1, from coordinate 15,421 downwards.
CCGGGCGAGGAATAGCGCCGTCGACCCCGTTGCGCAGTTGTTGTTGACGTTGATCACCGGAATTCCGGTCAGCCCGAGCTCGTACACCGCTCGCTGTCCCGACGTGGAGTCACCGTACACATACCCGGCGTACGCCTGCTGCACGTGCTCGTAATCCACACCGGCGTCCTCGAGCGCCGCCGTGCCGGCTTCCCGCACCCAGTCCGGATAGTCGCCGGCCCTGGTCCCTGGCTTGTCGAATGTCGTCAGGCCGACCCCGATGACGAAAGTGCGCTTCATCTGACCTCCTGCTGCCGGTCCCAGGCGCCCTGGACGCCGATTTCCCTGAGGATGTACTTCTCCACCCGCTGCGTCGCGGTCTTCGGCAGCCGCTCCACGATCCGCACATAGCGGGGCACCATGAAACCGGCCATCCGCTGCCGGCAGAACTCCACGAGTTCCGCGCAGTCGAAGCCCTCCCGTGGAACGACGACCACCAGGACGTCTTCCTCGCCGAGCTCGGAGGGGACCCCGACGACCGCGCTCTCGCTCACCAGCGGGTGGGCGTTGACGGTCCGCTCGATCTCGAAGGACGAGATGTTCTCGCCTCGCCGGCGGATCGAGTCCTTGAGGCGGTCCAGGAAGACGACGTACCCGCTCGGCTCGCGGCGGCCCCGGTCGCCCGTGCGGAACCAACCGTCTGGGACGGCCTCGCGGGTGGCTTCCTCGTTCTTGTAGTAGCCGAGAAACATCGTGGCCGGCCGTCTGCTCCTGACCGCGATCTCGCCCGGTGTCCCGTCGGGCCGGGTGGTACCGTCCGGCCCGACGATCTTGACCTCGGACCAGCTCGTCGGCTTCCCGATCGTCCCCGGCCGGATGTCGTCCGGGGGGTTGGCCAGGCAGAAGGTGGCGCTTTCGGTGAGCCCGTAGATCTCGAGGATCTTCAGGCCGAAGCGCCGCTCGAACCGGCGCCACAACTCCTTCGGCGCGGCTCCGCCGATCGCGAGGCGCAGCGGGTTCCGCGCGTCCTCGGGGCGCTCCGGTTGCTTGGCGAGAATCGTCAGCATGGCCCCGATGTAATTGAAGACGGTGGCCCGGTGCGCTCGGATGTCGTCGAAGAAGCCGGAGGCCGAGAAGCGTGGCGCCAGCACCATCGGCCGTCCCGAGACCAGGGAACCGACAGTGGTCAGGGACTGGGCGTTGGCGTGGAAGAGCGGAAGACTCGTGTAGAGGATGTCGTCCCGGCGGATGCGCACATAGCGCCGCGTGAACTCGTTGGCCGCCACCGCGAAGGAGTTGTGGCAGTTCATCACCCCCTTGGGCAGTCCCGTCGTGCCGGAGGTGTACAGGATTGAGGCCAGATTGTCCGGCCGGACATCGCCCTGCTGGACGGCAGGGTGGCTGCCGTCGAGCAGGGCGGTCAGCGATCCGTATCCGGACGGCGGCTCGGCGCGACCGCGGATGTAGCGGTGGCGGGGGCCGCGGCCGACCGGCACGGCTGCGCTCAGCGTCTCGGTCAGCGTCTCGTCGACGGCGATGAACTCGGCCTCGCTGTGCTCGACGATGTAGCGCAGGCCCTCACCCCGCAGTCCGGTGTTGATCGGGACGAACACCGCGCCGAGCAGCGCCGCCCCGAACCACACGTCGAGGATCTCGGTCGAATTGGGGAGCATCGCGGCGACCTTGGTACCTTCCGCGATGCCGAGCGAGGCCAGAGCGGCCGCCGCTTGAGCGGCCGCGCCGTACATCTCCGCGTAGGTTCTGCTCACCCCGCCGAACGTCAGGAAGGGGTCGTCCGGGCTCAGCTCCGCACGCGTGCGCAGGATCTCCGGAAGGGTTGTCGCCTGGTCCGGGTCGCCGGTGTACCTCACCATGTGCCCTCGACCAGGGCGGTTTGCAGGCGGTTCACCAGCGCGTCCAGCTGCTGCGCGCTCGCCGCGGCGCCGTAGAGGTAGCGGTCCGGACGGATGAGGACCGCGCCGGCGTCGAGGGTCTTCAACCAGCGGTCCGCTTCCTCGGAGTCCGCCGTCACACTCACCGCGTCCAAGGACTCCAAAGACTCCTTCGCACGCGCGCTGAGCCCGGCGAGACATTCCGCGGTGCCGAGCACAGCGAACCGGTAGCCCACCACGTCGTCCAGGCGCCGGCCGTCGGCCAGGGCCGGCTGCGCGCTGAGCGATCCTCCGAAGCCGTCCTCGGTCCGAATTCCCGGTCCGAGCCTCGGCCGCAGCGCCTGTCGTTCGGTGACCGGGACCTGCCGCCCTGCCTCGGCCCCCTGCGGCTCCATTTCCTCGACCTCGTTGGCCAGTTGCGCGGCGAGCTTCACGTACTCGGTCATATGTGGCTTGCGTTCGGTGTCGTAGGTGTCCAGGAGTTCCGGTGGGGACTCTCCCCGGACGACGCGGCCCAGCTTCCAGGCGATGTTCAACGCGTCGCGGATCCCGGAGACCATGCCCTGACCCAGGTGCGGCGGCATCTCGTGTGCGGCGTCGCCGGCCAGGAACAGCGGTCCCTTGCGCCACGACTCTGCGACCACGGCCTGCCATTGGTAGACATCGGCCCGGAGGACGCGGTACTCGTCGGGGCCCAGGAACGGGGACAGGAGTTCGTAGACGTGCTCAGGGCTCTCGAATTCCGCGGTGTCGTCGTCGGGGCGGAGCAACTGCTCGAAGCGCAGGAGCGGTTCTGCCATCGCGACGAACGTCAACGGGTTCCGGATTCCCGCCTGGATGAAGGAGTCCCGGTGTGAAAGGTTCTCCTTCCGCACGAACGGCAGGATGTCAACGATCAGCGAGCGGTGCGTGGCGTCATAGTTGACCTGCGCGCCACCCATCGTGCGGCGCACAAAGGAATGCGCGCCGTCGGAGCCGACCAGGAAGGCGGCCGTGATCGCGTGTTCCCGGCCAGTGCCGCGCTCCCTGATGCGGAGATGTGCCGAACGGTCCGAAGCGGTCAGTTCGGTCGCTTCCCATCCGAAGAAGTGGCTGGTTCCGGGGTGCGCGTGTGCGTGACCGCGCAGCACCGCCTCGAAATCCGGCTGGTGGAACATGTAATCCGATTGCCAGCCCTGGTCGGTGACGCCTTTGTTGAAGGCGAACTCCATGACCGGCCGCCACTGTGGGTCGTAGAAGCGGTACACGCCGGCCGGCGAGAACCGCTCTTCGAGATGGCCGAGACCGAGGGTTTGGAAGGTACGCATGGTCTCGTCGTCCAGATGCGTCGCCCGGGGAAAGGACCGGGGGATGCGCTGGGAATCGACCACGCCGACCCGCAGTCCCTGCATCGCCAGCAGCCGGGCCAGGACCAGGCCGGTGGTGCCGCATCCGAGGACCGCGACGTCGACGTCGGTCTCGCCTTCGGTATGGGTGGCCTCGCTCACACTTTCTCCTCATGGTGTTGTTCTGGCGGCTTCCGCCGGCTCGATGAGCACGGCTGAGGCAGTGACCGCGCGGGACTTCACGGCGTCGAGCAACGGCGCTCCGTGGGTATCGGCCAGCGTCGCGATCACCAGGCCGTCGTCGCGCAGGCAGCAGGCGATCGGCAGCAGCGGCGCGGTGGACACCGTCTCGTGGACCGTGCCTTCGCCGACCCGGACGACCGCCTGGCCGCTCGTCGTCGCCACCCACACGCCCTGCTCCGCGGGCCAGATGCCGTCGGGACGCGCGTCCGGGCCAACGAGATCGGCCAAGTCGGCGTAGCACCGGCGCTCGCCGAGGGTCCCGTCGGCGAGGACCTCGAACGCGGTCAGGCGCCTGGCCGCGGTCTGCGCCACGACCAGGGTGGCGCCCGCGTCGACGAGGGCGAGCCCGTTCGGGAACTCCACGTCCTCGGCCGCGACCACGACACTGTGGTCGGGCCGGACCAGGATGATGCGGCCCGGAGCCGGCTCCTCGCCCGCGGCGGCGTCGAAGGCGACATCGTCGACGTAGAGGTTGCCGTCGGCGTCCCCGGTCAGGTCACCGAGGGGGCCGACCCCGAGATCGGCAAGGTCCGCGTAGTCCCGCCAGGCCCGGCCGTCCCACTGCCCGATCCGCTGTTCGCGCAGCATCGCGCCGACGAGCCTGCCGTCGGGCAGGAACCACAGCCCGTTGCACGGCGAATCGAGATCGGCCGGACGCCATTCGCCGGACGCGTCGGTCCACAGCCGGGCTCCCTGGGTGTCCGACACCCACAGCGCCCCACCGTGCCAGCGGGGGCTTTCGCCCCAGACCAGGCCCGTCGCGTACGGTCGCATGGTCATGGCGACTGGTGCGCGCCGGTCATCAGCGCCGCGAGGTCTTCCGGTTCGATGAACGACGGCGGCATGGGCGGCCCCCAGGTCTGGAAGCTCTTGGCGCTGCCGCCGTCCCATACGGTCGGCTTCCACAGCGCGTCGTCGACGATGCAGTCGAGGTCGGAGTAGTACTCGCTGAAGTTGCCCGCCGGGTCCCGCAGGTACCAGAAGAAGTTGGACCCGACGGTGTGCCGGCCCAGACCCCATACATGCCGTTCGGGATGGCCTTCCAGCATCTGCATCGCGCCGCGCCCCACCTCATCGACGTCGTCGACCTCCCAGGAGGTGTGGTGGACGAAGTTCACCGGTGCGCTCTGGACCAGCACGTTGTGGTGGTCCGTGGAACAGCGCATGAAGGCGGCGACCCCGGCGATCTCGTCACTCACCTTGAGGCCGATGCCTTCGGTGAAGAACCGCTGGCTCGTTCCCTGGTCGGTCGACCCGATCACCACATGCCCCAGTTTGCGCGGACGAACGAGCCCTTCGCGCACGACACCCGGCGCCCGGGTCGCCCCGCGTTCCCCGCGGCCAGGGCCGTTGAACGGGGTGGCCGGCACGGCGCTGGGAGCCAGCCGGGGCATCACCGCGACCTCGACCTCGACGCCCGTGACACCCTCCACCGCCACAAGGCGGCGCTCGTCGGCTCGCGCGTCGATTCCCAGGCGGGCCAGCCGGGAGGCGATGCCGTACAGGTCGTCAGGGCTGTCCGCGCCGATCGAAAGCCCGAGCAGCCGCCGGGCCGGAGACCGGACCAGCCGCAGCTGCCGGCCGGCCTCGACGGTCGAGTACCAGCCGTCGGCCTCCGCGGAGAGCCCGAACTCCTCGTAGTAGGCTCCGGCGGCCACGACGTCGGGCACTCCGAGGGTGATCGAGGCGAGCCGATGCAGGCTCATGACCCGCTCCGTTCCGCATCCGCGGCCAGGAAGGTCTGCCGGATGCTGCCGATACCCTCGACGTAGGAGACGAGTTCGTCCCCTGGGGCCAAAAACCGCGGCGGAGTGCGTACCGCCCCCACGCCGGCCGGTGTGCCGGTGAACATCACATCGCCCGGCAGCAACGTGGTGACCCGGGAGAGCTTCTCGATCAGTACATCGACGGAGAAGACCATCTCGGTGGAGCGGGCCTTCTGCACCGGCTCGCCGTTGAGCACGCAGCCCAGCTCCAGATCGGCCGGATCGGCGAACTCGTCCGGCGTGACCAGATACGGCCCGGTGGGGCCGAACCCCGGGAACGATTTGCCGAGGCTGTACTGCGGTGGCGCTCCCGCCAGTTGCAGACCACGCTCGGACAGGTCCTGGCCGACCGTCAGGCCGGCCACGTGACTCCAGGCGTCACCGGCCGCGACATGGCGGGCGGTGCGACCGATCACCACCGCGATCTCGACCTCCCAGTCCACCGTCCCCGGCGGAAGCGCGACCTGCGCTTCGGCGCCCGCGAACGACGAGACGTACTTGGTGAAGACCGACGGCTCGGTGGGCACCTCCAGCCCGGCCTCCTGGACGTGCCCGTAGTAGTTGAGCCCGATGGCGAAAACCTGGCGCGGGTTCGGCGACGGCGCCCCAAGGTCCGCAGGGGTGAAACCCGCCGGTTCACCTGCCGCAGCCGACGCCCAGTCCGTGAACTCCTCCCACCGTTCGTACAGCGCGGGAAGGTCCGGTCCGAACCGGTGCCCGCTCGCCTCGTGGATGTCGATGCCCTCGGCCTCGCCCGTGATCAACCACGGGCGTCCCCGAACGTTTCCGATGCGCAACGTCGCTCCTTTGCAGCCGCTTCGCTTGAGTGCCACCGATCCTGAGCCCGATGACTTTCTCATGTCAAGGAAAGTTTCTAAACTTTCGGCGATAGTAGCGTCCCGGGTAAGGTCTCGGGCATGGTGAAACGTGCAGGGTCCGGCACCCGGGCGACCGAGGCGTACGAGCGGCTCCGGCGGGACATCTTCACGGGGCGGCTCACGCCGGGACAGCGGCTCAAGTTCCCGGTGCTGTGCGCCGAGTACGAGACGAGCCCGAGCGTCCTCAGGGAGGCGTTCACCAAACTCGCCGGGGAACGCCTGGTGACACCGCAGCCCCACCAGGGCTACACGGTCGCGTCACTGTCCGTCGCCGAACTGACCGACGTCACGGCGGCCCGCGTCGAGCTGGAACCACTCGCCTTCGGACTCTCCATGACCGCGGGCGGCGACCAATGGGAGGCGGAGGTGGTGGCCGCTCACCATCTGCTGAGCCTCCGGGAACGCGAGGTCTCGGACGGTGCGCGCGGAGACGAGTGGTATTTCGCGCACGAGGCTTTCCACGCCGCGCTGGTGTCGGGCTGTGGCAATCGCCGGCTCATCGCGATGGCCCGAGACCTGCGCGCCGAGACGGAGCTGTACCGGCGCTGGGCGGCTCCCCTGCTCGCCGAACACGACCGCGATCCGGCCGCCGAACACCAAGCACTCGCCGACGCCGCCCTCGCCCGCGACCGCGAAACCGGCGAGAAGCTCCTGCGCGACCACATCGCGTTCACCACGCGCATGCTGCTGCTCCAGCTGGGCAACGGCGACAATCCGGCCGCCGCTTCCGCCGACCGGGCGTGACCAGCGGGCATCCCACAGCTCAGGAAGGAGCGCCGCTGCCGCGGAAGGGCAGGGCGTCGGTGACGGGAGCGGGACTCGCCCGCCGATGGCGGCTCTCCGGCAGCGGTTGCCCGCCGATGGCGGCTCCCCGGCAGCGGTTGCCCGCCCGAGCTGCGCTGTGGTGGTTCCGGCGGCAGGCGACAACCCCGCGGCGTCATTTCCGGGCGGCGTACCGCTACACGCCGAAGACGCGCTCGGCGGTGCGGTGGCTGATGTTCGCGCGCTGCACATCGCTCAGCGGTGCCGAGGTGAGGAACCGAACGGCTTGTGCGGTTTCCTCGTAGGGGGCGTCGATGGCGAACATGATGTTGTCGTCGCCGATGGTGCGCAGGGCGTATTCCAGGGCGTTGGGATCGTCGATGCCGCTGGTGGTGATGGTGAAGTTGCGCCGGAAGTATTCACCGGGCGTCAGCGTGAGCTGCGCCATGGGGGTGGCCGCGCCGGAGATGCGGCGGGCGAAGGCGTAGCGGTTGTCGATGCGGCGCAGGTAGTAGGGGATGCCTTCGCCGAGGTGTCCCAGAACGATCCTCAGGTTCGGGTAGCGGTCCAGGGTGCCGCTCATGATGAGGCGCATGGCGTGCAGCCCGGCCTCGGCGCCATAGCCCCAGATGGCCCCGGAAAGTCCGTAGGGGGCGTACGGGTCGAGCACACTTGGCACTCGTGGGTGCAGATAGATCGGTGCGCGGTGTGCTTCGGCGGCCTCCAGCAGCGGGGCGAACCGCGGTTCGTCGAGATAGTGCCCGTCGGTATGCGAGTTGATCATGATGCCGTGCAGGCCGAGCGGGCCCATCGCACGCCCGATCTCCTTCGCGGCCTCGTCGGGAGCCTGCGGTGTGACGGTGGCGAGCCCGCCGAAGCGGTTCGGGTGATCGCGGACGATCCGGGCGAGCTCGTCGTTGACGTCGCGGGCCAGCTCGACCGCGTCGGCCGGCCGGTAGGGCTGTACTCCGGGTGGGTTCAGGCTGAGCAGAGCCATGTCCTGCCCGCTTGCGTCCATGGCGGCCAGGCGGGCGTCGAGGTCGAGAAGCTGGGAGCGGGTGGGCTCGGTGCTCTCGACCGCTCGCGTGAGTTCCACCTCGGTGCGGTCGCCCGGACAGAAGTCCAGGGCGTGGGCCCGCTGGAGGAAGCCGGGGGTGGTGAAGTGTTCTTCCACGGCAATGACGCGCTGGTCGGTCATCTGTGATTCCAATCCCGTAGGTGTCCCCCCTCTGGTCGCGACGGCGTGTCGGGGGCGAGCACCGGCTCGCCCCCCACGCCGTCCCCCGCCCCCGTTCAAGCCCGGCGGCCGCCGCCGACCGGCAGGGCGGCACGCCCGCCGGACTTGTCCGCGTAGCCGCTCATGCCAGCGGTTCGTGGTTGACCCAGATCGCCTTGTACGGGTACCGGCCCTGCCAGCGCTTGATGAGGTCGACTGCCCCGGGCATGGTGAAGGTCGCGTTCAGGGCGTCGAGGTCGGCCAGGCGCAGTTGCAGGACGGCGCTGGCGATGGCCACCGGAGCGTGGTCGTCGCCCGGGACGCGGATGTGGTGCTGGGCCGCGAACGACTCGACCAGACCGGAGCCCATCACGAGCTCCTCGAACTCCTTGAGGTACTGATCCAGCTCACTGGCGGGAATCGGATTGTCAAACGCTACGATCATCGTGTGGTGAATCATCACCCCAGTGAACAGGCGCTTCTCCCCCATGTCCAAGATCTGTTCGTTCCCATTCGATGCCTGGAAGGAATGGATCGGACAGGAGTCTCGGAGCATGGCCGAGCTGGGGACCCGCGAGCCCGAGCCCACCCGCGCCTGGTGAGGAAACCGGGCGGTGATGCCCCCGCCCGCCGTCAGACCGGCCGTCATCGGCGTCCGGAACGTACGGTGGGGCGAGGTTCCCCGCGCCATCGTCGTCACCGCGCCCGGCGGGCGGGTGAGCGCGGAGGACGCTCCTGGCTCCCGCGGCCCACGGCGCCAGGCCGCGGCCGGGCCCAGGACCAGGGTGGGCGCCCTTTTCGCCACGCGGGCACGCGGGCAACCTTTTCGCAACGTGGCGGGGAGTTGGCTGAGGCCGAGTCCGGCCCCTGACCGCCCGGTGAACACGACCGGTGAACACGACCGGTGAACACGATCGGAGAGGGATCGCCCATGGACCGTATCGCCCTGACGCCGGCCGCGGCCGAGCTGATCCGCAAACTGCGGACCGAGCACGGTCCGTTGATGTTCCATCAGTCGGGCGGCTGCTGTGACGGCAGTGCGCCGATGTGCTATCCGCTCGGTGAGTTCCGCACCGGCGGATCGGATGTGCTGCTCGGGGAGCTGGAGGTGGACGGGGTCCCGGAGCCGGTGGGGTTCTGGATGTCCGCCTCGCAGTTCGAGCGGTGGCGGCATACGCATCTCACGGTGGACGTGGTGCCTGGCCGCGGCAGCGGCTTCTCCCTGGAGGCGCCGGAGGGCGTGCGTTTCCTCATCCGCTCACGGCTGCTGGAGGAAGCGGACTGAGCGCGGCAGGCCGAGCGGCGGACTGAGCACGACGGCAGGGCTGAGCGCGGCAGGCCGAGCGGCGGCGGACTGAGCGGGGCAGGCTGCGGAGGACCGAGCGCGGCTGGCCGAACGGCCGGACTGAGCGCGGCAGGCTGCGGCAGGCCGCGACGGACTGAGCGCGCAGGCCGCGGCGTACTGAGCACTGCAGGGCTGAGCGGCGGCGGGCCGAGCATGGCGCAGTTGAGCGGCAGCGCACTGGGCACGGCTGGCCCAGCAGCGGCGCGCTGAGCACGGCTGGCCCAGCGGCCGCACTGAGCACCGCAAGCCCGAACGCCGCAGGCCACGCCGCACTGAGCACCGCGAAGCCGAGCGGCGGCGGACCCGAATGGCGCCCCGGGGCGGGGCGCGGGCGGCCGCCCCGGCCCGCGGCCTCAGCTGGCGTCGGCCAGTGCCAGGGTGTGCAGCCGCTCCGGCGGGCCCGGACGGGCGTAGTACCAGCCCTGGGCGGTGTCACAGCCCAGCACCCGCAGATGTTCCGCCTGGACGGCCGTCTCCACGCCCTCGACCGTCACCGCCAGGTCCAGCGTGTGGGCGAGCGAGACGATCCCCTCGACGATCTTGACGTCGACGGGATCGGCCGGGGCCCGCTGCATGCCCCGCGTGAAGGAGCGGTCCAGCTTGAGGGTGCTCACCGGGAGCCGCCGCAGGTACGACAGGTTGGAATAGCCGGTGCCGAAGTCGTCCAGGGCGATGTCCACGCCCAGGTCGGCGAGTTGCCGCAAGGGCCGCAGGGCGCTCTCGTCGGCGCCGATGAGGTCGTTCTCGGTGACTTCCAGGCACAGCGCGCTGGGGCACAGCCCGGAGTTCTCCAGGACCGCGACCGTGTCGGAGACCAGCGTGGGATGGCTCAGCTGGCACGGCGAGAGATTGACGTTGACGCGCAGCGGTTCACCGCCGGCCTGGGCGCTGCCGCGCCACTCGTACGCCTGCCTGGCGGCCTGCTCCAGCACCCAGCGGCCGAGCGGGACGATCAGCCCGGTGTCCTCGGCGAGCGGGATGAACTGGTCGGGGCCGAGCACTCCGTGCACCGGATGCAGCCAGCGTACGAGGGCCTCCGCGCCGCGCACGGTGCCGTCGGCGAGCCGTACCAGCGGCTGGTACTCGATGAAGAACTCGCCCTTCTCCAGGGCGGAGGGCAGTCCGTTGGTGAGGCTGTGGCGGGCGATCACCCGGGCGTTGGAGTCGGCGTCGGCCAGCTCGTAGCGATTGCCGCCCGCGGCCTTGGCCCGGTACATGGTGATGTCGGCGCTGCGCAGCACCTCGGCCCGGCCGATCTCCCCGGCCCGGCCGTCGACCACCCCGATGCTGGCCCGTACCCGGAGTTCACGGCCCTCGACCCGGACGGGTTCGGCGAGCGCGGCGAGCATACGGCGGGCCAGCCCGGCGCCGTCGGCCTGTGCCGCGGGGCCGGTGACCAGGGCGAGGAACTCATCGCCACCGACCCGGGCGATCAGCTCGTCGGGCGCGTTCACACAGCCCTGGAGGCGTTCGGCGACGGCCTTGAGCATCCGGTCGCCGACGACGTGCCCGAGGCTGTCGTTGACCGCCTTGAAGCCGTCCAGGTCCAGATAGCACACGCCGAACCGTCCGGCGTCGACGTCGGCGGCGAGCACCTGGTCCAGCCGCTCCAGAAACAGGGTGCGGTTGGGCAGTCCGGTCAGCTCGTCGTGGGTGGCCTCATAGCGCAGCCGCTCCCGCAGCAGCCGGTGCTCGGTGATGTCCTCGGCGAGGGCGAGCTGGTACTGCGGGGCGCCGCTGGAGTCGCGGAGCAGGATGACCGTCAGGTTGGTCCACAGCACACTGCCGTCGTCGCGGTAGTGCGGCTTCTCGATGCGGAAGTGGTCGCGCTCCCCGCTGACCAGCTCGCGGTAGAGCTCGTGGGCGCCCGGTACGTCGTCGGGGTGGACGAACTCGGTGACGTTGCGGCCGGGGCGGAAGAAGTCCATCCCGCCGAACATCCGGGCCATGGCGTGGTTGACGACGAGCACCTCGCCGTCCAGTCCGGCGATGCCGACGCCGATGACGGCGCCCTCGAAGACGGCCTGGAACTTGGCCTCGCTCGCGTGCAGCGCCTTCTCGGCCTCGGTCCGGGCGGCCAGCGCGGCCCGCGCGATGGCCTCCTGCTCGTCGCGCTCGCGTTTGCGCAGCTCGCGGACGAATCCGGCGGCGAGGGCGTGCTGCAACCGCACACAGCGGGCACGCGCCTCCTCATCGGTCAGCGGCTCGTGGGAGGGCCCGTGGCCCGTCTCGTCGAACGGCTCGGAGGACGGCCCGCCGGGCGAGTCGGCGGACGGCCCGCCCGGCGAGTCGGCGGGCAGTTCGTCAGCCGGACCGGGGGACGGCTCGTCGGCCCGATCGGGGAACGGCTCGTCAGCCCGGTCTGGGGACGGCCGCCCCGGGGCCGGTGAGCAGGCCACCAGATGTGCGTCGATGACGCCCAGGATGGCGGGCAGCGCATCGGGCTCGGTGCACTGCGCGTCCACCAGAGCGGCCCCGACCTCGTACGCCGCCTCGGTGTCGAAGGGGGAGGTGCGCAGGGCGGCGCTCAACCGGTGGGCCAGCGGCAGCAGATAGCCCTCGAACTCGTCGGGGGTCATCGTCGTGGCGGCCAGCGGGTGGACGGCCCGGCACCAGATGCCCGCGAAACGCCTCAGCGGGTCGCGCTCCGCGGGGGCGAGATCGGCGGCGGCGTCCCCGGGGCCGCCGTCACATCTCGGCCCACCCGGTTCGGAGGTCATATCGCGCGCTCCCCGGGGCCGCCGCCATGGGCTGTGTCCCTGTCGCCTGCCGCGTCCTCGCCTGTGGGGTCGATGCCCTCCGGCCGCCAGTCCACGTCCTGCACTTCCTTCGCCCTCTTCCGGCTTCCGGGGCCGCCCTCGGGTCGTCCGCGTCCTCGGGGAAGTTGAGCACGCCGAAGAGCGGCACGGCAACCCGCTGCTGAGGCGAGATTACTGATCAACCGTTCGATGAGGAAAGGAAAAACGGAAATCTTCAATCCGGATGTGATCATGGCGACGCGCCCGGCCGGGGTACGCCGGGCATCTGCCACGGTCATCTGCCAGTGGCCCGAACACCGCGCTGACCTCGCCCCTCCAGTGGGCGGGCCTTTGAAAACGCCCACGCGAAGTCCGCTGCCCGAGAACCTTTCTGGCGGGGCGCCAAGCCCGCCCTTGAGCAGTCGAATTGGGAAATGCGTCACGTTCCGCGCGCCCCGGACCCGGATCTCCCGGCGTCACCGTCCGGCGTCCCGGTACCGGATCGTCCGACGTCCCGGCACCGGACCTCCCGGGGCCCAGGGCGCCCGGCTTCCCGCCCACCCGCCGGTCCGGGGCGAGCGCCGGACGGACCGGCTCCGGGCGATGATCGTCCGACGCGCGCTGCGCCCGCGAGGCGGAACACGTCGAGCAGTTTTCGACCTCATGCGGTGAATTACCCTGATTTTGGGTACTCGCGACGTGGCCTTCTCCGAGCGGGCGCGCAGCAGAGCAGGCACGCCCCTCCGAGCAAAAACGCGCCCCTCCGAACAGGGGTGCGAGAGAAGGCAAGGGACATATAAGGCATGAAACACCTTGAGGACGCACGGAGTGACCCATGGCCCCACCAGCAGCCGCCCACGATTCGCTGCTGCGCCGCTGCCTGACCCTCTTCCGGGGCTTCGACGGCGTCGGCGGCCAGGACGAGGCGGAGATACTGCGCAGCGCGATGGCCCAGGTCAGCGCGGTCGGGGCGGGCCGCGCCGAGGCGGGGTACCTCCGGATCGGCGACGCTCTGGTGCGCTGCCCGCACGACGGTGCGCGCGCCACCGAGGCCCTGGACGCCCAGGTACGGGAGCTGGCCGGCCGGGACGGGCCGGTGCGGTTCCCGCGGCGGGCCTGGGGCTGGGCGTTCGGACTGCGCGAACCGGGCGGGGCGGAGCAGCCGGACGGGGCGGAGCAGCCGGACGGGCTGCGCGGCGCCCTGGTGGTGAGCCACCGCGACCGGCCGGGCGAGGACGAACGGCTGCTGCTCGGCATGCTCGTCCGGCAGACCGCCGCCGCGCTGGCCACCGCCGCCGCACACCGCCGTGAGCACGTCCAGGCCGCGGAGCTGCGCCGGGCACGGGTCGAGCGGGAGGCGATACGGCGGCGGCTGGACTCCTCGCTGACCGACCTCGGCCAGCTGCGGGAGGTCCACGACGCCCTCGCCCGCTCGGCCGCCCACGGCGACGGCGAGGACGGGATCGTCCGCACGCTGCACCGGATCACCGGGCTGGCGGCCGCGGCCGAGGACCGGTTCGGCAATCTCCGGGCCTGGGCGGGGCCGGGCCGCCCGGACCCCTACCCCAAACCCGATCCGGCGCACCGCGAGGAGCTGCTGCGCGAGGCCGCCCGCCGGCCGCGTCCGGTGCGGGTGCGGGACCGGCTGCTCGCGGTGGCCGACCCCCGCGGTGAGGTGCTGGGCGCGCTGTTCCTGCTGGACCCGGAGGGCCGCGCCGACGAGCGGGCCGTCCGCGCGCTGGATCACGCCGCGACCTCGCTGGGCCTGGAGCTGGCCCATCTGCGCGACCTGGCCGAGGTGGAGCTGCGGCTGCGGCGGGAACTGGTCGACGATCTGCTGGCGGGCGCGGACGACAGCAGTGCGTACGCCCGCTCCGAGGCGGTCGGCCACGATCTGCACGGTCCGCACCATGTGATCGCGGTGCGCTGGACGGACCGGCCGGCCGACGAGGTCTTCCTCAAGTCCGTGAGCCGGGCGGCCATGGGCCTGGGGCTGCGGATCCTGCCCGCCCTGCGCTCGGACACGGCGGTCCTGGTGGCCCAGTGCGCACCGGGCGAGCGGTCGCTGCACTCGGCGCTCAGCCACGAGCTGGGCACGGACAGCGGGGCGATCGGGGTCGGCGGCTGCTGCGACACCCCGCACGAGGTGCCGCGTTCGTACCAGGAGGCGCTGCGGGCGCTGGAGGTGCGCCGCCGCGCGCACCGGGCGTACGGCATGACGTTCTTCGACGATCTGGGGCTGTACCGGATCCTGCGCACCGGGAACGACCACCGGGAGGTGGAGCGGTTCGTCCGGGAGTGGCTGGGCCCGCTGATGGACTACGACGCCGTGCACCGCACGGATCTGGTGGAGACCCTCACGCAGTACTTCGACCGCGGTGGCAACTACAGCGAGACGGCCGCGGCGCTGGTCATCCACCGCTCGACCCTCCGCTACCGGCTGCAGCGCATCCGTGAGATCAGCGGAAGCGACCTGGCGGACGTGGACAGCAGGCTCAATCTCCAGGTGGCCACCCGCATTTGGAAGATCATGAGGAGCGGACCGGAGTGAGCGGAACGTCGCCGGGCACCCGGCCGATGCACGGCACCACACGACGAGGCGGGGTCCGGAATGAGCGACAAGAACCAGAACGTGGTGCGCGAACTGCTCGACCAGCAGGGCATCACCTTCGCCACCGAGGCCGGGATCAAGCTCCGCAACACCCCCGGCCCGCTCTACCAGCTGCTGGTGCTCGCCCATCTGCTGTCCGCGAGGATCAGGTCCGATATCGCCGTGGCCGCCGCCCGCGCCCTCTTCGACGCCGGGATGCGGGACCCGCGGCGGATGGCGGAGGCCACCTGGCAGCAGCGGGTCGACGCACTGGGCGAGGGCGGCTACCGGCGCTACGACGAGCGGACCGCCACCCAGCTGGGCGAGGCCGCCGAGCTGCTGAACCGGGAGTACCGGGGCGATCTGCGGCGGATGCGCGAGGCCGGCGACCCCAGGAAGCTGCTGCGGGAGATCAACGGCATCGGCCCGGCCGGGGTGGACATCTTCCTGCGGGAGGCACAGGGGGTGTGGCCCGAGTTCGCCCCGTACTTCGACCGCAAGGCGCTGGAGGGCGCCGAGCGCGTGGGGCTGCCCAGGAGCGCGCGGTCGCTGGGGCGGCTGGCGGACGAGGAGGACCTGCCCCGGCTGGCCGCGGCCCTGGTCCGGGTCGCGCTCCACGCGGACGCCGCGCGGGAGGTACGCGCCGCCGCGTGACGGGCGGCGCGGGGCGGGGCGACCCACGGCGGG
>NZ_BBOX01000236.1 GCF_001553455.1 Streptomyces hygroscopicus subsp. hygroscopicus | reverse complement strand
GCCGGTGACCGGCGGCTGACGAAGGCGGCCGATGGCGCCGATGGCGCCGATGGCCACGGTCACGGCCTGCTACGGCCAACGGCTACGGGCTACGGGGCGCTGGCCATCTGCCGCCGCCGCTCGCCGTCGGCGTGCGCCTTGCCCATGAGCGAGCCTTCTTCCTGCTCGTAGTGGGAGAGGGCGAGCCCGAGGCAGAAGAGGGTGGGGGCCCACTCGCCGACGAAGATGCCCCAGCGATCGGCCCGGTCCAGTCCGGTACCGGGCTCGGCCCGCAGGGAGGCCGCCCAGGTGAAGACGGACAGGCCGATGGAGGCCACAGCGGCGGTGTAGGCGTGCTCACTGCGCAGACCGATGTCATGCAGCTTCTTGATCATGACAGTACTCCTTCGGGAGATCCCCCCGGTCTGGCCCTCGTGTGCCCAGGCAGCGCCGAGTGACGCAGCCGATCTCGCGACTGCAGCACTGGGCGTGGGGCCCGGTACGCCCCGGAGTGCTCCAGTGCGCCCCGTTACGCCCCGGTGCCCCCAGTGCGCCCCGTTACGCCCCGGTGCCCCCAGCGCGCCCGGTGCGCCCCGGACGGCCCTTCCGCCGTGCCGCACGCGGCCGGTCCGACGTCGGACGGAGGGCCGTGCCATCAGCCTCCACGACGCCCCTGACGCCTTCGGCCCGCCCATGCCCCGGACCCGCAGCCCCTCCCCCGACGCTTTCAGCCCGCACCCGCGACACCCCCGACGCCCGGCCTGCCCATACACCGGACCCGCGACACCCCCCACTCCTCCGGCCCGCCCATACCCCGGGCCCGCGACACCCCCGCCACCGCGCCACCCCGCCACCGCCCGGCACGGCCGGGCCCGCGACGACGCCCCGGGCAGGCCGTGCCGAGCCGCGGGCCTACTGGTGGGAGAAGGCGGCGTCGAAGGCCACCTCGGGCCGTGGCCACAGGAGGGAGCGGACGAAGGCGACCGCCTCCGCGGCGCCGTGCATCCGGTCCATACCGGCGTCCTCCCATTCGATGGAGATGGGACCGCCGTATCCGATGGCTTTCAGAGCCCGGAAGGCGTCCTCCCAGGGGACGTCACCGTGTCCGGTGGAGACGAAGTCCCAGCCGCGGCGCGGGTCCCCCCACGCCTGGTGGGATCCGAGGACACCGGCCCGGCCGTTGCGCGGACGCAGCCGGGTGTCCTTGCAGTCGACGTGGTAGATGCGGTCCTTGAAGTCGGTGATGAAGCCGACCGGATCGATGTTCTGCCACATCATGTGGCTGGGGTCCCAGTTGAATCCGAAGGCTTCCCTGTGGTCCACGGCTTCCAGAGCGCGCACGCTGGTCCAGTAGTCGTAGGCGATCTCGCCCGGGTGCACCTCGTGCGCGAACCGCACTCCCTCGGCGTCGAACACGTCGAGAACGGGGTTCCACCGACGGGCGAAGTCCTCGTATCCGGCGTCGATGACGGAGGCCGGAACGGGCGGGAACATGGCGACGTAGGGCCAGATGGACGACCCGGTGAAGCCGACGACGGTGTCGACGCCGAGTTTGCGGGCCACCCGGGCCGCCCGTTTCATGTCCTCCGCCGCGCGCTGACGGACCCCTTCGGGGTCGCCGTCCCCCCATACGTAGGGCCGGAGGATCGCCTGGTGGCGGAAGTCGATGGGCGCGTCGCACACGGCCTGTCCGGCCAGGTGGTTGGAGATGGCGTAGACCTTCAGCCCGTGGCGCCGGAGGATCTCCAGCCGCGAGGTGACGTAGGCGTCGTCCTCGTCCGCCCGCCGGAGATCGAGGTGGTCCCCGGAGGCGGCGATCTCCAGTCCGTCGTAGCCCCATTGCGCGGCGAGCCGGGCCACCTCCTCGAACGGCAGGTCGGCCCACTGTCCGGTGAACAGGGTGACGGGGTGGGTGGATGCGGTCATGTTTCAGTCCTCGTTCGGGTGGCTGGCGGGAGACTGCGCCGGGGGTGTGTCGATCCACGCGCCGTCCTCCGCCGAGGCGAGCACGGCCTCGGTCAGCTGCACGGCGCGCAGCCCGTCGGTGAAAGTGGGCAGGCCATCGGGCTGTTCGCCGCGGATGGCGCGGTAGGCGTCGGTGACGAACGCGGAGAACGCGTCCTGGTAGCCGAGGGGGTGTCCGGCGGGAAGCACCGACAGGCGTGCGGAGTCGGGGGCGGCGCCGTCGGGGTCGCGCAGCAGCAGCTGCGATCCGTGCCGGCGGCCGATCCACAGTTCCTCGGGGCGCTCCTGCTCGAACCGCACGCTTTCCCGGGTGCCGTGCAGTTCCAGGGTGAGGCTGTTCTTGCGCCCCGGCGCCACCTGGCTGATCAGCAGGGTGCCGAGGGCGCCGTCGCTCAGTTCGATGAGGAGGGCGGCGATGTCCTCGTTCGTCACCGGCCTGCCGCCGCGACGGGCGAAGACGGTGCGGGTGCGCGCGGCGAGGCGGTGGATGCGCCGGCCGGTGACGAACTCGATGAGGTCGCACAGGTGGGACCCGATGTCGGCGAACGCGCGGGAGGGGCCTCCGGTACGGGCGTCGGCGCGCCAGTTGTGGTCGCTGTCCTCCAGCAGCCAGTCCTGGAGGTAGGAGGCGTCCAGGGTGAGTACGGTGCCGAGCCGGCCACGGGCGACCATCTCCCGGGCCTGCCGGACCATGGGGTGGTAGCGGTAGACGAACGGAACGGCGCCTGTCCGGCCCGCCTCTTCCGCGGCCTGGACCACGCGCCGCGCGTCCGCGACCGTCAAGGCCAGGGGCTTTTCGCAGATGACATGAGCGCCGTTGGCCAGCGCGGCCAGCGTGTGCTCGGCGTGCTGCCGATTGGGGCTGCAGACGTGGACGACGTCGATGTCGGGCGCGCTCGCCAGGGCGTCGGCGTCCGGTTCGGCGCGTTCGACCTCGAGGTGGTGAGCGGCGTGCTTGCCCCGCTCGGGCGAGGAGGAGGCGAGTGCCACCAGCCGTGCGCGGGCGGCCGTCGCGGCGCGGGTGTGCACGGCGGCCATGAAGCCGCCTCCGATGAATCCGGCGCGAAGGGGCCTGGTCACAGGGATGCTCCGTAGGGGTCTCGGTCCTCGGGTACGAGCGGGATCTCGGGGATGCGGCTGTCGACGCGGACCGTTTCGCCGGAGGTGACCGACTCGTCGATGGAGACGAGGGTGTCCAGTACGTGGTAGCCCAGCTCGCCGGTGGCGATGTGCGGCTGTCCGGTGCGGATGGCGCGTGCCATGTCCAGGACGCCGAGTCCCCGGCCGGCTTCGATGCCGACCGGCTTGACGATCTCCCAGTCCGGTTCGGCGTCCCGGGTGCCGGACGGCTGCCCGCGAGTGATCTTGACGTCCCCGGCGAATCTGTTGGGGTCGGGCACGACGAGGGTGCCCTCGGTTCCGGTGACCTCGACGATGCCGGTGCGGGTGAGCGGTGAGTCGAAGCTGAACACGCTCTGGCTCACGGCGCCGCCGTCGAACCGCGCGAGCGCCGCGACATGGGTCGGGACGCTGACGGGGAACTCGGTGCCGGACCGGTCGCCGGTCCTGACGGTGCGGGTGGCCCGCCCGGTCGAGCCCACGGCGGAGACGCGGGCGACCGGGCCGAAGAGGCTGACCAGGGCGGTGACGTAGTAGGGCCCCATGTCGTACAGCGGGCCGGCTCCCCGGGCGAACAGGAACTCCGGATTGGGGTGGAAGGTGTCGGGCCCCGCGTACTGCATGACGGTCTGCGCGGACAGCGGTGCGCCGATGTCGCCCCGGGCGATCGCCCGGCGGGCGGTCTGTACCCCCGGGCCGAGGACCGTGTCCGGAGCGACACCGATCCGCACCCCGGCCGCGGCGGCCTCCTCCAGGAGGGTCCGGGCGCTGAGCCGGTCGACGGCGATCGGCTTCTCGGACCACACGTGCTTGCCCGCGGCGACCGCCGCCGAGCTGACCTCCGCGTGGACGGCGGGGATGGTCAGGTTGACCACGAGCTCGACATCCGGATGGGCGAGCACGTCCGCGCTGGTACCCGACTCGGCTATGCCGTACTTCCGCGCCTGCGCCGCGGCCCGGCCGGTGTCGAGGTCGCCGAGGGTCACGACGGCGATGTCGGGGAACGCGGTGAGGTTTTCGAGGTACTGGTCACTGATCATGCCCGCGCCGATGAACCCGACGCCGACCGGCCCCGTGGCGCTCATCAGCGGATGCCCTTGTCGTTCAGGTAGCCGACGGCCGCGCCGATGCCCTCGAAGATGTCGCCGCCGTAGTGGTCGAACTCGATGACCGCGTACGTCGCGTGGGGCGCCGCGGCGAGGGCCGCGTCGAGCGGTACCCGGCCCTGGCCGGGTGGGACCTGGCCCAGCGTGGCGGGGTCGAGCGGAGCGCCGGAGGAGAACGGGTCCTCGACGATGGGGCCGTCCTTGATGTGGAGGGCCCGGACCCGGCTGCCGAGCCGCTCCAGCAGCGCGACCACGTCATAGCCGCCGGCCGCCGCCCAGAAGACGTCGATCTCGAGGACGACCTCGGGGTCGAGCTGCCCGGCGAACAGGTCGAAGGCGTCCACCCCGTGGAAGGAGTGGACGAATTCCTGCGAGTGGTTGTGGTATCCCACGCGGATGTCGTGGTCCGCCGCCACGGCGGCCGCCTCGTTGAGGAGGGCGGCGGTCCGGGCGATCTCCTTCTCGTCGCTCCACCGCGCAGCGGGGACGAACGGGTCGATCACCATCTCCAGGCCCAGCCGCCCGGCCGCGGAGAACGTCTCCTCCAGGGTCGGCGCGGGGGCCGTGCCCTCGGCGGAGTGCGCCGGGGGCGACAGGAGGACGGCGTGGCCCGTGCGCGCGGACAGTCCGTGGCGGTCCAGCGCCTCGGCCAACTCCCCCGCCCGGTGGACGAAGTCGAACACCTCCACATTGCGCAGGCCCAGGGCGGCCAGGCGGGCGAGCGTGCCGTCCTGGTCGTGTCCCAGCGCCTGGCGGACGGAGTAGAGCTGCACGGACAGGTGTGGTGTGGACACAGGTCCCCTCCCAGTGGGTGAACGGCCGCTCCGCGGCCGGGAGTTCAGCCCCGGCCCGTGCGGCCCGCAACAATACCGACACTACTGTCGGTTTCTTTGGATGGATAGCATTCCGACATGGATAAGGCGGCAGCGTCAGCACGTCGGAGCGATCCCGGGGTCCCGCGCAACTACCCCAAGGGCGAACGCCGGCGCGCCCAGATCATCGAGGCCGCCTTCACCGCGTTCGGGACGGTCGGCTACCGCAACGCGAGCATGGTGCGGCTCGCGGCCGCCTGCGGGGTCTCCCGCGCGGGCCTGCTGCACCACTTCCCGACGAAGGAATCGCTGCTGGCAGCCGTGCTGGAACAGCGTGAGCGCCAGGACGACGAGCGCTTCTTCCAGGCGGGTGAGGCGGCGCGGGACGGCCTGGAGTACTTCGCGAGCATGATCCGGCTGGTCGCCCACAACCAGGCGAACCCGGGCATCGTGAGCCTGTTCGCCGTGTTGTCGAGCGAGGCGAGCGCTCCGGACCACCCGGCGCATCCGTATTTCGTCGCCCGTTACCAGCGGGCCCGGCGCGCGATGCGGTCGGCGGTGGACGACCTGGCACGCCGTCAGCTGCTGCGCCCCCATGTGGACCCGGCGGGCCTCCCGGTGGACCTCATCGCGCTCATCGACGGTCTGCAGATCCAGTGGCTGCTCGATCCCCACGCCATCGACATGCCGGAACGCCTGCGCGCCCGGCTGCGCGACATCATCAGCGTCGAACTCCCCTGACGGCCCGTCCGCGCGTGGCCGTCATCCGGTGGGTACGGCCCGGTGCGCACGCGCCCGAGCCCGGCGGCGGCCTCCCCCACCGCCCGGCCCTCGCCGTGGCCCCCGCCGGGGAGCCGTGGCCGGGAAGCCGTGGCCGGGGAGCCGTGGCCGGGAACCGGCCGCCGGATCCGGCGGCGGGGACCAGGGGGGCGACCGCCAGCGCGCGGTGGCGGTCGAACCCACACCGATGATCAAGGAACCGTCAAGCCTGGTGGCGGCAGCCAAAGAAGCCGGTCCGGAGCGCGGGGGCGCCCGGCCTGCGGCCACGCCGCCCGCCGCCCGCCGGCCGGGGTCCTCCCGTACGACCGGGCCCTGGCTCACGGGGCCTCGCATCCGCCCTTTGCCCCCGCCACGATTCTCTGACTAAGGTCAGAGAATGACGACTGAGCAGGTGGAGCGGGTGCGGCGGTTCAACCGGACGGTCGCCGAGCGTATCGGGGTGCTGCACGACCGCTATCTGGGCGGCGCACGCCCCTACGGGCAGGCCCGGCTGCTCTGGCAGATCGGCGACGAGGGCCCGCACGACATCCGCGGCGTCCGGGCCCGGCTCGGCCTCGACTCCGGCTATGTGAGCCGGCTGCTGCGGGCACTCGAGCGCGACGGCCTCGTCGCCGTCGAGCCCCACCCCCGTGACCGGCGGGTGCGCACCGTGCGGCTGACCGAAGCCGGGCGGCGGGAGCGCGCCCTCCTGAACGACCGCAGCGACGCACTCGCCACAGCGCTCCTCGCCCCGCTCGATGCCCGGCAGCGGGACCGGCTGACCTCGGCCATGGCGGAGGTCGAGCGGCTGCTGACCGCCTCGGTGGTCTCCGTGGACGTGCTCGACCCCGGCCATCCGGACGCCGCGTACTGCCTGCGGTCCTACGCCGCCGAACTCCAGGAACTCTTCGAGGGCGGCTTCGACCCCGCGCACAGCCTGCTGCCCGACCCGGGCGAACTGCGCGCGCCGCGCGGTCTGTTCCTCGTCGCCCGGCTGCACGGCGAGCCGGTGGGCTGCGCCGGGCTCAAGCTGCCGGCCGGAGCCCCCGCCGAGATCAAGCGGCTGTGGGTCCACCCCCGCGCCCGGGGGCTCGGCCTGGCCCGACGCCTGCTGTCCGAACTCGAGGAACGTGCCGCCCGGCACGGCTGCGACGTGGTGCGGCTCGACACCAACCAGGCCCTGGAGGCGGCCACCCGTCTCTACCGCGGCAGCGGGTACGCCGAGGTCCCCGCTTTCAACGACGAGCCCTACGCCCACCACTGGTTCGAAAAGAGGCTCACCCCCGGGACGCGGTAGCGGCGGGGACCGGCGCCGGGCGCGTCGGGCCGCGCGGCCCATGGCCGCCCGCTCCAGGTGCTCCACCGACGTCACCGTGGACGGCGGCTCAGGGGGATGTGGTCCAGCGCTTCGCGGTCCTGGCCCACTCGGTGTCCCACTCGGCGAGGTTGCGCCGGCGCAGCACCACGGTGACGCCGCGGTAGACGACACCACCGGCGAAGGTCACGGTCAGGAAGGCGACGAGCGCCCAGCCCATGGTGCGGCTGCGGATCCGTTCGGCGTTCAGGGGCGGCTCGGCGATCCTCCCGTCCGCGTCCACCCACACCTCGACGGAGCTGCCCGCGCGCAACCCGGGCAGTACCTCGGCCTCGCCGGTGCGGGTCCGTCCGTCCCGGTCGGTGAAGCGGACCGGGGCCGGATAGCGGTTCTCCCTCGCCTCCGCCGATCCGGGCTCCGGGTGATCCGGGGCGTCGTGGACCAGCACGGCGGTGGTCAGGCGCAGGGTCTGCCGCCGGTGCTCGGCGTCCGCGAGGTAGTGCCGGTGGGCGGCGTCACCGATGACGAACGCGGCACCGACTCCCAGGACCGGCACCAGCAGCAACAGCACCAGGGCGGTCCAGCCCTGAAGGCGGTCGGTGCACCGGTACAGCGGATTGTGCCGCCAGCGCCACAGCGACAGGGGATGCACGAGCCCGTGGTGCGGGGGATCGGGGGGCGGCTGCGCGGGAGGTATCACACCGCACACTGTGGTTCTCCTTTTCGGGGCAGGGGGTGACCGCGTCCGGGTTCGCGGTGGATGACCGCGCGACCGGGGCAGAGGGTGACCGCGACCGGGCACGGGCGACGCGGGCGCGGGCGCTGACCGGCGTACGGCGCGGGCGGCGTACGGCGCGGGCGGCGTACGGCGCTGACCGGCGTACGGCGCTGACCGGCGTACGGCGCGGGGCGGGGCAGGGCTCAGCGGGGCAGCGGACCGGGTCCGGGCGGGGACGTGCCGCCGGCCGAGGGATGGGCGTGCGCCGCTCGCAAGACCTTGGCGGCGCCGCGGATCGCGGCGGTGTGCGGGGCGGGAACCGCCCGCACGGGCGCGTGCGGACCGCCGATGAGCCGGCGGACGAGGTCGGGGCGCAGGGCGCCGCCGCCGGCCAGGAGGGCTCCCCGGCTCAGGGCTTCGGCGGTGAGGGACGTGCGGTCCTGCCGGAGCATGGAGGTGATCATGCCGGTGACGGCCTCGCTGATCTCCGCCGTGGCACCGGGGCCGGTGAGATCGGCGGTGCCCAGGGCGGTGCGGCGGGCGTCGAAGACGACACCGTCGAGCAGCAGGACCACTTCGGTGAGGTGGGCGCCGACGTCCACCACGAGCAGCGGCCGGGAGAGGTCGGCGTCCGCGGCCAGGGCGATGGCGCGTGCGGCGGGGACGGTCAGGACCGCGCGTGGGCGCAGCACCTCCACGGCGGTGCGGGCCCGTTCCCGGTAGGCGGGGCCGCCCAGCACCGGCGCGGTGACCACCACCAGCGGGCGGGTGGGGCGGGGCAGCCGGTGGCCGAGCAGCCGGTCGAGCATCCGGGCCGTTCCCGGGACGTCGACGATGGTGCCGCGCTGGATCGGATGGACCGCGCCGGCGCCGGGGGAAGTGACGGTCGGCACGTCGAGGATCATTCCGCGGCCGGCGAGCCAGGCGCGGGTGCGGGCGCTGCCCAGGTCGAGCGCGAGGCCGCAGCAGTGCCGGCACAGCGGCCAGGGCCGGTGCCGGTGCCCGGCGGGCGAGCCGGTCCGCGAGCGGCGGATGACGGTCATCGCCCGGCCTCCCGGACCTGCTGGCACCGTGCGCAGTAACGGGCCTGCGGAACGATCATCAGGCGTTCGCGTTCGACGGGGCGGCGGCACAGGTGGCAGGTGCCGTAGCGGCCCTCGGTGATGCGCCGCAGCGCCGCCTCCACGTCGGCGAGGACCATGCGCGCGGAGGCGGCGAGTTCGACGCGCACCTCGGCCTGTGCCGCGGAGGGGCCCCGGAGCGGGCCCTCGGCGCGGGGCGCGGCGGCGATCTGCCGCAGCTGCTCCTGGCGGAACAGGCGCTGTTCGCGCAGGTTCTCCCGCAGCGCGGCGAGGTCCTCGGACGACAGGTGGGCGGCACGGTCGCCGATGGTCTGGTGGTTCACCACTTCACCCCTTTGAGCAGGGCGGAGACGAAGACGGGCGGGACGGGACGGGGCGGTCAGGCGGTGGCGCGGCCCTGGCAGGCGACGCAGTACCGGGTGTACGGGAGGATCTCCAGGCGTTCGGCGGGGACGGGCTTGGCGCAGCCCTGGCAGGTGCCGTAGGAGCCGTCGTCGATGCGGGCGAACGCCTCGTCGATCTCGGTGAGGACGCGCTGGATCGCCTCCGTCTGCGCGGACAGCAGATGGGCGTCGGTGCTCTGGGCGCTCTCGTCGAGGGCGCGCAGCTGGGCCAGGCGGCTGTTGCGGGCGTGTTCGAGGCGCTGGCGGGCCTCGTGGGAGGCCAGCCGTCCGGAGCGGGGACCGGTCTGGGCGGTGTCGAGCGGCACGATGAGGTCCTTTCTCACAAAGCGCGCTGCGCGCAGCAGTGGCCGCCCGGTTCCGCCGGCCGCGAGGGCCGCCGGGCCGGACGGCTCGGTCTGCTTCGACTCTGCTCGACCCCGCGCCGGAAGCCCATCGGGCGCGGACCCCATTTGCCCGGGACAGCGGTGACCACGGCGAGCGGGCGGGGGGCGGCGGACGCGGGTGAGGGCGGCCTCGACGCGCTGGTCGACCACGGCGGGCGGGGGACGGCGCATGGGTACCCGGTGACCCCGGATATGGGGGACGGGCCCCATCGACCGCGTGCGGTGCGGGCGGCAGGCTGTGACAGGCTCGGTCGTGATCAGTTGCGGCGGCTCCGCCCGGAGGGCGATGAGCGACAGTAGAGCTGATCACACCCGGAGCGCAGAAGGAGGAGTCCCCCGGTGTCGCTGTTCTGGCGGATCTTCGGGCTCAACGCCCTGGTCCTGGGCACCGCCACGGCGCTGCTGCTGTGGGCGCCGGTGACCGTCTCCGTGCCCGTGGTGCTGACCGAGGCGGTCATCCTGGTCGGCGGTCTGGCCGTGATGCTGGTCGCCAACGGCACCCTGCTGCGCTGGGGCCTGGCCCCGCTGGACCGGCTGACCAGGCTGATGACCACCGTCGACCTGTTGCGCCCCGGCCAGCGGCTGCCGGTGCCCGGCGCCAGGGGCGGCAGCGAGGTGTCCGAGCTGATCCGCACCTTCAACGCCATGCTCGACCGGCTGGAGCACGAACGTGCCACGTCCAGCGCCCGGGCGCTGCTGGCCCAGGAGGCGGAACGCCGCCGCATCGCCCAGGAACTCCACGACGAGGTCGGGCAGAGCATGACCGCGATCCTGCTGGTGCTGGGGCGCGCGGCGGACGACGCCCCCGAGCCGCTGCGCGAGGAACTCCAGCAGGCCCAGGAGATCACCCGGGAGAGCCTGGACGAGGTCCGCCGCCTGGTGCGCCGCCTGCGCCCGGGCGTTCTGGACGACCTGGGCCTGGTCAGCGCGCTGACCTCGCTCACACAGGACTTCGCCACCCACACCGGGCTGCGGATCGTGCGCCGCCTCGACGCCGACCTGCCCGCCCTCGATCCGGAGAGCGAGCTGGTGCTGTACCGCGTGGCGCAGGAGAGCCTGACCAACGCGGCCCGCCACGCGGACGCGCGCCGGATCGAGGTGAGCCTGCGCCGCGCCGGCGAGGCGGTGCTGCTGGAGATCACCGACGACGGCCGCGGCATCGAGGCCGCCTGCGAAGGCGCCGGGATCCGCGGCATGCGCGAACGGGCCCTGCTCGCCGGAGCCACCTTGGACATCACCTCGACGCCCGGCACCGGCACCCGGATCCGCCTCACCACCCCCGCACCCAGGAAGCAGCCCTGACCATGCCCGACCCGACCCCGCCCGGACCCGCCACGGCCTCGGCGCCGTCGCACGCGACCACCACGCCGATCCGTATCCTGCTCGCCGACGACCACGCCCTCGTACGCCGCGGCGTCCGCCTGATCCTCGACCGGGAACCCGACCTGGAGGTGGTCGCCGAGGCCGGGGACGGCGCCGAGGCCATCGAGGCGGCCCGGAGCCAGGAGATCGACCTGGCCGTGCTCGACATCGCCATGCCGCGGCTGACCGGCCT
This sequence comes from Streptomyces hygroscopicus subsp. hygroscopicus, assembly GCF_001553455.1. Classification (GTDB taxonomy): domain Bacteria; phylum Actinomycetota; class Actinomycetes; order Streptomycetales; family Streptomycetaceae; genus Streptomyces; species Streptomyces hygroscopicus. The sequence goes on along the minus strand of NZ_BBOX01000236.1, from coordinate 617 downwards.
CCAGGCCGCCCGCGAGCTGGCGGCGCTCAGACCGGGCCTGCGCATCCTGATGCTGACCATGCACGACAACGAGCAGTACCTGTTCCAGGCGCTCAAGGCCGGGGCCTGCGGCTACGTGCTGAAGTCGGTCGCCGACCGCGATCTGGTCGCCGCCTGCCGGGCCGCGATGCGCAACGAGCCGTTCCTCTACCCCGGTGCGGTCACCGCCCTCATCCGCACCTACCTGGACCGCGTCCGCCACGGCGAGGAAAACCCCGACCAGCTCCTCACCCCGCGCGAGGAGGAGGTCCTCAAACTCGTCGCCGAAGGGCACTCCTCCAAGGAGATCGCCGAGATCCTGTTCATCAGCGTCAAGACCGTGCACCGCCACCGGGCCAACCTCCTGCACAAACTCGGTCTGCACGACCGGCTGGAGCTGACCCGCTACGCCATCCGCGCCGGTCTCGTCGAACCCTGACCCCCGCCCCCGCCCCCACCAGCGTCCGGGGCCCCGGTTGTCCACTCCCGGGCCGGGGCCCCGGACCCCGCGCCGAGCACCCAGCAGGAAGGGGACGGTGCATGCGCCCAGCACCCCGCACCACCCCGACCGCCGGTCACCGGCTCGCGGGAACGCTCAT
>NZ_BBOX01000235.1 GCF_001553455.1 Streptomyces hygroscopicus subsp. hygroscopicus | reverse complement strand
CCCGCCCCGGTCCCGGCGGCCGCGGCCGCCGCGCACCCGGACACCGGCCCCCGCGCGGACGACCCGTGTGCCGTCGGCTGCGCGCCCCAGGCCAGGGCCCGGCCGGACCACCTCGGCGACCGTGCGTGCCCACCGGATCACCACGCCACCGGCCCCCGCGCCGCCCATGCCGGCCCGGCCGCCGGTACCCGTACTCACGCGCCCTCCCGTCGCGCACCCGTCTCCCCCGGCCGAGCGGCCCACGACCGCGGCCGGGCACCTCCGGCGCCCGCAGGTACCTGACGCCACCCATCACCCTTTCGTCCGTCGCGGCCGCGCGTGCCGCCGCCGCGGCGTGCCTGCCGGAGGCCCGTGTTGAAACGCCGGAACAACTCCCTGCGCACGCGTGCGCTCATCGCCCTCGCCGTGATCGCCGCATCGCTGGCCATCGCCCTCACCACACCGGTCCGCCTCGGTCTCGACCTGCGCGGCGGCACCCAGATCGTGCTGGAGACCCGCTCCACCCCCACCACCGACGCCGACGCGGCGGCCACCGACCGCACCCTGGAGGTGCTGCGCGGCCGCATCGACGCGCTCGGCGTCGCCGAACCGACCCTGGTCCGCTCCGGCGACCACCGCATCGTCGTCGAGCTGCCCGGCGTCCACGACCCGAAGAAGGCCGCCGACGTGCTGGGCCGCACCGCGCAGCTCACCGTCCACGCGGTCCTCGGCCCGGCCGGGTCGGCCGACCGGGCCACCGCCCCGCCGGCCGACCCGGCCGAGGAGCGCGTTCTGCCGGACGAGTCCGGCCAGCCCCTGCGCCTGCGCGCCGCCGAGCTGACCGGACGGGACGTCAAAGGCGCCGACGCCCGCTTCGACCAGCAGGGCGGTGCCGGATGGCACGTCACGGTCGACTTCACCAAGACCGGCCAGAACCGGTGGAAGCAGGTCACCGCGCGGGCCGCCTGTCAGCCGGCCGGGGACCCGCAGCGCCGGGTCGCCATCGTCCTCGACAACAAGATCATCTCCGCGCCGCAGGTCGAGCCCTCCGTACCGTGCGGGACCGGCATCCCGGGCGGCACCACCCAGATCACCGGCTCCTTCGACCAGGCCGAAGCCCGCGAGCTGGCCCTGCTCATCTCCGGCGGCGCCCTGCCCGTACCGGTCGAGACCGTCGAACAGCGCACCATCGGCGCCACGCTCGGCGACGCCGCCATCGAGGCCGCGGCCTGGGCCGCCGTCATCGGCACCGCGCTGACCGCGCTGTTCATCATCGCCGTCTACCGGCTCCTGGGCCTGCTCGCGACCGTGGCCCTGGCCTGCTACGGCCTCATCTCCTACGCCGCCCTGGCCGCGCTCGGCGCCACGTTGACCCTGCCGGGCCTCGCCGGGTTCGTCCTGGCGATCGGGATGGCCGTGGACGCCAACGTCCTGGTCTTCGAACGGGCCCGCGAGGAGTACGCGGCCCGCAGCCGCCCCAGCCCCCGCTCCGCCCTGGCCGCCGGGTTCCGCGGTGCCCTCAGCGCGATCGCCGACTCCAACATCACGACACTGATCGCCGCGGCCCTCCTGTTCGCCTTCTCCTCCGGCCCGGTACGCGGCTTCGGCGTCACCCTCGCCATCGGCGTCCTCGCCTCGATGGTCAGCGCGCTGGTGATCAGCCGGGTACTCGCCGAGTTCGCGGTCGGGCGCCCCGCGGTCCACCGCCGGCCCCGTATCACCGGCATCGCGGGCACCGGATGGGTGCGCGACCGGCTGCTGCGCCGCGGCCCGTTCCTGCTGCGCCGTCCGCGCCGCTGGCTGGCCGCCTCCGCCGTCCTGCTCGTGGTGACCGCGTCGGGCGTCCTCGTCCGCGGCCTGGACTTCGGGATCGAGTTCACCGGCGGCCGGCTGATCGAGTACGCCACCAGCTCCCCCGTCGATCCCGACCGGGCCCGCACCGCCCTCACCGACGCCGGGTTCCCCCGCGCGGTCGTGCAGTCCTCCGGCGACTCCGGACTCACGGTGCGCGCCGAGGACCTGAGCAACGCCGACGAGGCCACCGTCACCGCAACCATCAGGGACCTCGGCGGCGGGACGAAGAAGGTCCGCGACGAGCTGATCGGCCCCAGCATGGGCGACGAACTGCGCCGCAACGCCCTCATCGCCCTCTGCCTCGCCCTGGGCGCCCAGCTGCTGTACCTCGCGGTCCGCTTCCGCTGGGTCTTCGGGACCGCGGCCGTCGTCGCGCTCGCCCACGACGTGGTGATCCTCATCGGCGCCTTCGCCTGGCTCGGCAAGCCCATCGACGGGGTCTTCCTGGCCGCCCTGCTGACCGTCATCGGCTACTCGGTCAACGACTCCGTCGTCCTCTTCGACCGCGTCCGCGAACTGCTGGGCCGCGACCGCACCACACCGCTGCCCCGGCTGACGAACCAGGCGGTCCTCCAGACCCTGCCCCGGACCGTCAACACCGGCATGGGCGCGGCGCTCATCCTCACCGCCCTCGCCGTGCTCGCCGACGACACCCTCGCCGACTTCGCCCTCGCCCTGATCATCGGCCTGGCGATCGGCACCTACTCGTCCGTCTTCACCGCCGCCTCACTCGTGGTCGAGCTGCACCCGCGCCGGAAGGCGCCGCGGCCGCCGCGGTCCGCGCGGCGGCCGGAACCGGCCGAGACCGCCGCGCCGACCGTGCGGAAACCGCGGCAGCGGGGTCTTCGATGAGCACCCGCGTCGGACCGGGAGACACCGGTCACGCCGAGGCAGGAACTTCCCGGCTCCCTCCCGCGTTGCGGAGGACGACCTGATCGTCTGAAGAGGCGGCACGACTGCGGCGCCGTCCGGGAGAAGTGAGCACCCCATGGCCATGGTCGGCCTGTTCTGGATCGCCGAGGGCGACGTGTACGTGGGCGCGAAGCCGTCCGGCTCGGCTTTCGGGGTGCGCCTGGCCCCCGAGGGCGTGGTGGCCCTCGGGGACGGGCAGTCCGGCCTCCACCTGTGGGAGGACGTGCGCGCCCTGACGGTGGCGGACGTCCCCGTGAAGTCCCTGGCACGGCAGGTCGGCGTGGTCAAGGACCTGGCCCTGGGAACGGTGCGGGAGCTGGCCCTGCCCATGGGCCACGGCCGGGTGGCCGAGGCCCCGGCGATGATGACCGTACGCGTGGAATCCGCCGACGGCGACCACGAGTTGGCGGCCTACGCCGCCGCGGCCGTCGGCTACTCCCCGGCGGAGGCCGACCTCTCCCGCGCCCTGCTGTCCCGTCTCACGCAGGGCGCCGCGACCATGGCCACGACCCTGGCGGCGATGGCGGAGTGGGGCCGTGCCCGGGAGGGCGGGTCGCCCCGGAGGGCGGAGCGGGAGGAGCTGTTGCGGAGGTGGGTGGGCTAGGCGGTTTCGTGTGGATCAGCCAGTCGTTGGTCCGGGTGTGCCGTTGACTGACGCGCAGTGGGCGCGGATCGAACCGTTGCTCCCGGCCCGGACGCCGAAGCGGGGTGGCCGCTGGCGCGATCACCGTGAGGTGATCGACGCGATCGCCTTCACGTTCCAGACCGGCACGCAGTGGGTCCACCTGCCAGAGAAGTACATCGCAAGGTCTGGCTGGCTCGGGCGAGCCGGGGGAACGGTGTACACGGCTCCCCAGCCATGAACTGACCAGTGATCCAAACGAAACCGCTTGGGGCCCGCCTTCGGGGGCGCGCCGGTTCACCCTTCACGGGGGCGGCGACCCGTCTCCGGAGGTGGCGGGCGGTCCGTCTTCGAAGGGGCCGCCCGCCACCTTCGGGAAGAACACCGGTCCACCGCCCGTACAGCTCGACCTGTCCGGGGGCCATCACCAGACGGGTCCGCTCGGTGCGCCCGTCGCGGTGGTGGACGGTCACCGGCAGCGCGGCTTGCTCCGCGTGGTGATCGTAGGTGGCATCGCGCCGATCGATGGTGATGTGTGAGATCACGAAGTGTTCCGTTCGGTCGTATCTGGGGGTCGTTGGAGTTCGGCGGGTGTTCGGGGGTGGCCCCGGCCGTCTGCCACGGGGGAGACATGACGGCCGGGGCCCGGGGACCGTCCGCCCGGCCCCACAGGGCAGGCACGGAACGGACGGCCGTCTCAGGTCCGTCTGACGCGGTGGACGGCGTTCTCCTCTTCCCTGTGGCGGGGGCACTGGCACGGCGGCCACGCCTGCCCCAACGCGTAGGGGTTGAGGTCCTCCCCGACGAGAACACCGACCACCGCACGCCGCGCGGTCACGATCCCATCGCGCGCCATCGTGTAGACGCGCATCGTCATACGCGGCGCTTCACCCCCGCCCCGGGCCTTGTCAGCGTTCACCGGCCTCCCCCTCGACCGGGGCCAGGAGGTGAAGCACGCTGCGCAGACTGCGCTTCACCGCGCCCAGGCGGTAGGCCAACTCTTCCGGCGTGGCGGTGGCCAGATCGAGGGATTCCGCCCCCGCGAGGGTCTGTCCGGCCACGATCACGACGGCCCGCTCAAGACCCTCGCGGGTGGGCTTGCCCGCCGCGATACACGCCGGACACAAGCCCGAACCCGGCTCGGCGAGATCACGGTGCCCGAAGCTGCCGGGGGTGGCGCACAGGGCACAGCCAGGGGCCGGGACGGGCGCGGCACGGCCGGTGGCGGTCACCGGATCACCACCATGCCGTGCGGGGCACAGATCAACTCCACCCGGGGGACGCTCTTCGACCGCTGTTGCTTGCACCGCTCATCGGCCACCACATAGGGACGCACCAGCGCGGGCAGCTCGCTGTCCAGCGGCAGGGGGATGGGGCGCGGTTCGAGGGCCGGCGAGTCGGCGTACAGGCGCGGGGCGGCCGTCCCGCGCCGACCCGTCGCGGAGTCCACGGTCCCCGCCACGGGCCGGGAAGGCGCCGGATACGACGCGGGGAGGCCCGGGACCGCACGGTGACGGCCGGGCGGTCGTAAGGCCAGAAGTGCACTCATCCACACCAGTGCACGGCGAGTAAGGTCATGCATGTTGTCAACCTCCACGTGGTTGATGGCCACGCCCCCGGGCCGTTCGGAGCGGCTGCGGGGGTCCCGCATATGCGGCACGTGGCCTACGCCGGTAACGGCGCGTATCGGGCTGCTTCCTCGCTCTAGGCAACTGCGCCACTACGCGGAGCGGTACCGTTGCAAGAGCGGCGGTTTTCAAAAGCTTCAAATGCTCTTGAACGAGGGGGCGTGGCGACATGGGGCAGGAGTCCAACCCGAACCTCAAACAGCTGTACGGGCAAACGGGGTGGACCTTGGGGCGCTTCGCCCGGGAGGTCAACCGGGTTGGTACCGAGGGAGGTGCGCCCAAGGCGTACAGTGCGCAGACCGTGCACCAGTGGCTGAAGGGCCACGTCCCGAAAGCCGAGGCTCGGCCACTGATCTTGGAGGCCCTTTCCCGGAAACTGGGTCGTCCGATCACTCATAGCGAGGCGGGATTTCCGGCACCTGTATCCGACTCGGCGCAGCCGAGTACCGTTGAGGGGTTGATCGACCTTGGCAGGCAGGATATGGACCCATCGCGCCGCAGCGTGATAGGTGCCAGCCTCTTTTCCGTCGCACTGACGGTACCCGGCTGGCCGGACGTAGTGGGCAGGATGGAAGCTGTTCAGGCTGGGGAGACACGGCGTGTCGGGTTGCCCGAGGTCGAGATGATCAAGGCCATGACAGAAAGACTGTCGGAGCTGGACGACGAATTCGGCGGTCGGCACGCCAGGCCGATGGCTGCCGCATTTCTGGTGAACACCGTCGCACCCTACTTGCGGGCCCCAGCCTCAGACGATGTACGGAAGAACATGATGGGCGCCGCCTCTTTCCTCTGCTATCTCATCGGATGGATGGCGGTAGATGAAGGACTTCACAGGCTGGCTCAAAATTACTACGTGAAGGGCCTGGAACTGGCCGGGGCAAGCGATGACCATTTCACGTACTGCCACATCTTGCGCGGCATGTCGGTACAGGCCGCAGACTTGGGCAACGGATCTCCCGCAGTGCGTCTGGCAGATGCCGCCGCTGCCGCCGCACCGAGCGCCGCGCCCCGAATGCGCGCCTTCCTCGCAGGGCAGCAGGCGCACGCTTACGCAGTGCGTGGAGACAGAAGAGCGGCCTATCAGTTCCTCCGAGAAACCGATTCCGCAATAGAGAAGGCCGAAAGCCAGGCGCGCACTTTCGGCGGATATTCGCCCGCCACTTTAGCTTATCACGAAGCCCAGGTTCGAAATGCACTCGGCGATACCACGGGGAGTATCGACTCCCTTCAGCGGCATTTCTCCCTTCGCAGCAGCAGCAACGACAGCAGGCGCAGCGGAATCCGCTTTACTTCCATGCTGGCCGAAAGGCAATTGAAAGTCGGACACCTCGAGGCAGCATGCGCCAATTGGAGTAAGGTCCTCGATGATTACCCTACGATAAAGTCAGGCCAGGTAGACCAACACGTACTTACCATGTTCCACTCGCTGCGCCCCTATCTCAAGAATCCAGCAGCGCGAGAGCTGTACGAACGTGCCCGGATCGTTACCCCTGACTCACTGGCCGTCTAATCGCTTCGACGGCAGAGACTGAGAGTCATGTGGCTCCTGCCCGCCTCCCTGACGTACCGTCAACCTGCGAACTCGGGCCACTCGGGCGAGGCCGTTGCGCTGCCCCGGCTTGGGTTCCAGCCTCCCTGTTTCGCTTCGGGTGGCTGAGCCGGTCTGAGCGGGTGTGCGGTGGTGGGTTTGGTTGCTCGTCGTCGGCGGGCATGGCCGGGGCCCGACGCGCGGGTCGGGTGCCGCGCCTCCCGGCTGCCGGACGCGGTACGCGCCCTGCACCGGGCATTCGTGGAGATCCCGGCCGGCAGCCCGGGGGCCGGTACGCGGCGGACGGGCGGGGAGGGCGCCCGTGGTGCGGCGGCGGACGGGCGCGGCGACCGGCTTCGCCGGACCGTACGGTGCCGCGCCGGCGCACCGGGGCCCGCCCCGCCCCTGCGCCGGACCGGAATGCGCCGGACCGGATCCGCACAGGCCATGGCCGTGGTGGACGCGAGGAGAGCACGATGACGCTGACCGACCAGAAGGCGGCGGTGGGGGCAGGACCGCCGCGGACATGGGTGCCGAAGTCGCGGAGCCGTCCGGACGGCCTGCTCGCCTGCGCGGACTGGGACGGTTCGGTCCGGTGGCGGGACGGCGAACGGCTGGAGCAGCTGTTCGAGGAGCGCTGCGACCGGATGCGGGCGCGGGAGGACGGCGACCGGCTCGCGGTGGACGCCGACGGGGTCGCCCTCACGTACCCGCAGCTGGACGAGAGGGCCAACCGGCTCGCTCGTTTCCTGCTGGCCGAGGGGGTACGGCCCGGCGACCGGATCGGGCTGCTGCTCGACGACGCGGTGGACGCCTACGTCGGGATGCTGGCCGTGCTGAAGGCACACGCCGCGTACGTACCGCTGGACGCCGGGTTCCCGCCGGACCGTCTGCGCTACATCGTGGCCGACGCCTCCGTACGCATGGTCCTGTCGCTGTCCCGGCTCGCCGAGCGGACGCGCCCCCTCGCGGACATGGCCGCGTTGGTGTTCCTGGACCGGGTGCGGTCCAGGGTCGCGGAGCAGTCTCCCGATCGCCCCGGCGCCCCGGCCGCCGGGGAACCGGCCGACGGCCTGTGTTACGTCATCTACACCTCGGGCTCCACGGGCCGTCCGAAGGGGGTGGCCGTCGGACACCGCGCCGTGTGCAACTTCGTCCGGGTGGCCTCGGAGGTCTACGGGCTCACCCGCGACGACCGGGTCTACCAGGGGATGACCATCGCCTTCGACTTCTCCGTGGAGGAGATATGGGTCCCGTGGATGACCGGTGCCACGCTGGTCCCCAGACCCGACGGACCCAGCCTGCTCGGCGCCGAGCTGGACGCGTTCCTGCGCCGGCGGCGGGTCACGGCCCTGTGCTGCGTTCCCACCTTGCTGGCCACCCTGGACCCGAGCGTCTCCGAGCTGCGGTTCCTGCTGGTCTCGGGGGAACCGTGCCCGCAGGACCTGGTCAGCCGCTGGCACCGGCCCGGCCGTCGGTTCCTCAACGTCTACGGCCCGACCGAGGCGACCGTCACGGCGACCTGGAGCCCGCTGGCCCCTGACCGTCCGGTGACGATCGGTGTCCCGCTGCCGACGTACTCGGTCGCCGTCCTCGATCCGGAGCGGGACACGGTCCTGCCGCCGGGCGCCATGGGGGAGATCGCGATCGGCGGGATCGGGCTCGCCGAGGGGTACCTGAACCGGCCCGAGGTGACCGAACGTGCCTTCGTCCCGGACTTCCTCGGCGTCCCCGGGAATCCGTCCGGCAAGCTCTACCGGACCGGGGACCTGGGCCGGATCAACGCCCACGGCGAGGTCGAACACCACGGCCGCATCGACACCCAGGTCAAGATCCGCGGCTACCGGGTGGAACTGACCGAGATCGAGTCGGTGCTGCTGCGCGTACCCGGAATCGCCCAAGCGGTGGTCAGCGACCGGGAGACCGCCCCGGGGACCGTGGAACTGTGCGCCTACTACACCACCTGCGCGGACACCGCCGTGGATCCCGAGCGGGCCGTGGCGCACCTGCGGGAACGGCTGCCCGGCTATATGGTCCCCGCCTATCTGGAACACCTGGCATCGATCCCGATGCTGCCCAGCGGCAAGGCCGACCGCCGGCGCCTGCCGCCACCGGCCGGGCCGCACCGGCTCACCGCACGGGGCGACGGCGCGGCCCCCCGCACCCGTACCGAACGGACGCTGGCCGGCCTGCTGGCCGCGGCCCTCCGGGTCGAGCGGATCTCCGTGGACAGCCACTTCTTCACCGACCTCGGCGCCAACTCCCTGCTCATGGCGCGGTTCAACGCGGCCGTGCGGGAACATCCGGACCTGCCCGATGTGTCGATGCGGGACGTCTATCTGCATCCCACCGTGCGCCGGCTCGCCACCGCCCTGGCCCAGGCGCCGTCCCCTCCCCCACCCGACCGCGTACCGCGGCAGCCGGCCGCACCGGCCGCTCCGGCGGTGGGCGGGCTCCGGTACGCCCTGTGCGCGGCCCTCCAGTTCCTGGTATTCCTCGGCTACGTCTGCCTCACCTCGGTGGCGCTGGACATCGGCACCTCATGGCTGGCGCGGGGGCAGGGCTGGCTCGGCTCCTACGGACGCGCGGCCGCCCTGGGCGCCGTGGCGCTCATCGGCGCGAGCCTGTTCCCGATCGCCGTCAAATGGGTGCTCATCGGGCGGTGGACACCGCGGCGCATCCCGCTGTGGAGCGTGGCCTACGTCCGATTCTGGTGCGTGAAAACCCTCGTCGTCGCCAATCCGCTGGCCCGGCTGACGGTCGGAACGCCGCTGTACACCCTGTATCTGCGGGCGCTCGGCGCCAAGATCGGACCACGTGCCCTGATCCTCACCCGGTGGGTACCGGTCTGCACCGACCTGCTGACCATCGGGGCCGACACCGTGATCCGCAAGGAGACCTTCCTCAACGGTTACCGGGCCCGCGACGGAGCCATCGAGACCGGCCCGGTCACCATCGGCGCCAACGCCTTCGTCGGCGAACAGAGCACCCTGGACATCGGCGTGCGCCTCGGCGACGCCGCCCAACTGGGCCACGCCTCCGCGCTGCACGAAGGCCAGTCGGTACCCGCCGGGCAGCGGTGGCACGGCTCGCCGGCCGAGCCCGCACCGGCGGGCTGTGAGTACCTCACCGTTCCGCCGGCCCGGTGCGGCCGCCTGCGGCGGGTGTGTCACGCCCTCGTGATGGCGCTGGCGCTGACGGCCACGGTGGGGGTGGCCGAGGTGGTCGCCGCCGCGCTGCTGGAGTCCCGGCCCGCGCTGGTCCAGGCCGTCACCGGGGCGGGCGGCCCCGGCAGTTGGACGTACTACGCCGACGGGCTGGAGATCGCGGCGGCCACGGTGTTCGGGCTCGCCCTCCTGGGGGCGACGCTCGTACCGGCCCTCTCGCGCCTGCTGTCCCGTCCGCTGAGGCCGAACACGGCCTATCCCCTGTACGGAGTGCGGTTCACCCTCCAGCGCGCCGTCGCCCGGCTGGCCAACACCCGCTTCACCATCGCCCTGTTCGGCGACAGCTCGGCGATCGTCCCCTACCTGCAAGCCCTCGGGTACCGTCTGGCACCGGTCGAGCAGACCGGGAGCAACTTCGGCACGATGCTCAAGCACGAGGTGCCCGCCCTCAGCCGGGTCGGCACCGGGACCATGGTCTCCGACGGGCTGTCCATGGCGAACGCGGAGTACTCCAGCACCTCCTTCCGTACCGCCCCGGCCGCCATCGGACGCCACAACTACCTGGGCAACAACATCGTCTACCCGGCCGGCGGCAGGACCGGCGACAACTGCCTGCTGGCCACCAAGGCCATGATCCCGGTGAGCGGCCCGGTCAAGGAGAACACCGGACTGCTCGGCTCACCGCCCATCGAGATCCCACGGTCGGTCGCCCGCGACCACCGCTTCGACCGCCTCGCCACGGGACCCGGGCTCCGGCGCCGCCTCGCGGCCAAGAACCGCCACAACGCCGTGACCATGGCCCTGTTCCTGGCCGTGCGGTGCCTGTACGTCTACGGCCTGCTCCTGATCGCGATGTTCCCCCTGGCCGACAGCGGCGGGCTGTACTGGGTGGAGACGGTCGGCACCGCCGTCCTCGAACTCGCCTACACGGTCGGCTACTTCGTCCTGGTCGAACGGGCCGTGCTGGGCTTCCGCGCCCTGCGGCCACGGTTCTGTTCCCTCTACGAGCGGTCCTTCTGGCGGCACGAGCGCTACTGGAAGGTGCCGTCCATCCTCTACCTCTCCGTCTTCAACGGCACCCCCTTCAAGCCCGTCATCTGGCGGCTGCTCGGCGTCCGCATGGGACACCGGGTCTACGACGACGGCTGCCGGATCCTGGAACGGACCCTCACCCGGGTCGGCGACGACTGCGCCCTCAACGCCGGCAGCATCCTGCAGGCGCACTCCCTGGAAGAGGGCGTCTTCAAATCCGAGCACGTCGCCATCGGCGCCGGCTGCACCATCGGCACCAGCGCCTTCGTGCACTACGGCGTTGTCGCCGACGACCACGCCCGCGTGGACGCCGACTCCTTCCTCATGAAGGGCGAACACGTACCGGCCCACGCCCGGTGGCGCGGCAATCCGGCGAGGGAATCACGCGACGGGGCCCGGTGCCGCCGACCGTAGCGGGTCGCCCCGCACCGGGCGGCGCCCGCCGTCAGGCGGCGCCCGCCGTCAGGCGGCGCCGCCGCTTCGGCGCCCTCCCGCCGCCGAAGCGGCGGGAGGGCCCGGTCACAGGATCCCCAGCTCCCGCAGGACGCGGTGCTGAGCCGGTGTGGGCCTGGCCGGGAAGTAGAGATAGCACACACCCCCCGTACCGCTTTTGACCTGCCCGTTCGCGTCGTAGCGCTTGGTGCGCAGCCAGATATTTTCCCACTGGCGCCTCTTGTAGACGTGGCGGACCGCGTCGTTGCTGGGCGAGGCCGGGTCGTTGGCGATGACGTCGCCGTCGGCCGTGAAGCCGATCACGGTCATCAGGTGGCCCGAGGTGCCGTATCCCGCGCCGTCCAGCTCGGTCGCGAGGAAGGACTGCGAGGTGATCAGCGGAATGCCGGCCGCGATGAGCTTCTCGGCGTCGGTGAGCGAGCCGAGCCGGGTGACCACGCCCCGCAGATCGCGGTAGGTGGCGGCGTACGCGGCGTTGAACGGCCAGTTGCCGCATCCCTCGTACTGGTAGTCGAAGGTGGCTCGGGCGGCGTGGCAGACCTGCGGGTCGGCGTAGTCCGGGTTGACCCAGGCCAGGTCCCCGGCGGAGGGCTTGCGACCCCAGTACTCGGTGATCATCTGCGAGGAGGTGGGGCTGCACCACGCCTCGCCGCCGTTGTCGTACTCCGGGTACTGGCCCTTGTGGATCTCCTGCGAGTAGCGCGGTACGGCCAGCTCGTGTCCCTTGGGCAGGCTCGGCGTGGAGGCGGGCACCTCGAACCGGTCGGGGACGTCCGAGCCCATCGCGCCGACCCGCCACACCGTGGGGGTGAGCGTGGTGCCGGGCCTGCGGTGGAGGGTGAGCCGCACCTGGTACGCCGCCAGCCGCAGCCCGCTCGCCGGGTCGTCGATGGAGAGGGTGTCGGTCCACACCGAGCTCTTGTCGTCGCTCTGGCCGTCCACCGAGGTGCGCCGGATGGAGGAGGCGCCGTCGTCCGAGGCCCAGCGGCCCATCACGTACCAGGGGGTCGCCGAGCCGTCGGTGTAGGTGCCCTTCAGCTCGATCTGGATCCAGGTGCCGGCGGGGGTGCGGGCGTTCCAGGAGACGATGGCCTCGGTCGCGGGCACGGAGAGCCTGCGCACCGGGGAGGTCCAGGTGGCGTACTCCCAGGCGGCCGTGGTGCCGGTGTGCGGATCGGTGTAGTCCACGCTGCCCAGCGGGCGGGAGATGACGATGCCGGGGCGGGCACCGGCCTCCGCGCGGACGCCCTTGGCGGTACCGGCCAGCCAGTCGGCGTGGCCGCTCCAGCCGTGGTACTCCGCGACCCGGGCGGCCTTCGGGCCCGCCGGGGCCCCGGAGGCGACGGGGATCCCGGCGGCGGGTGCCGCGGAGGGGGCCGGG
>NZ_BBOX01000234.1 GCF_001553455.1 Streptomyces hygroscopicus subsp. hygroscopicus | reverse complement strand
TTCTAGCGGCCATGCCGGGAACCTTGAGGTGGGAACGGCCGGGGACCTGGAGGTGGGAACGGCCGGTGGCCTCAAGGTGGGAGCGGCCTTGATGCGGGAGCGGCCGGGGGCCTTGAGGTGGGAATGGCCGCGGATCTGCCATGGTGGCTGCCTCTTGCCGTGGCACCCCCCGCGATCGGCCACCGGACACGTCGGCCACCGGCGTTGCGCCTGGCCAGGTCTGACGCGGGGCGCCGTCCGCCGGTGGCTGAGCGGTGCTCACGGCGTCCGGTGTGGGGGCACCTCCCGGCGGTGGCCGGGGGAGCGTCGGGGGCGCCGGGGGCGTCGGGAGGGCGGAGGACCTCCTCGTCGTGGGCCCGCTCGGACGGCTCCGGCCCCGCGGCGGGGCGCCGTGCCGGGCGTCGCGGGCTACGGCGGGAGCCGTCAGGCGGGGCTCGGGGCGGGGGCGGCGTCCGGGCGGTTCAGGCGCGGCTCAGTCTGGCCGGGAGGGCGCCGGTGACGAGGGTGTTGAACGCGGCGTCCAGGGTGGGGCCGAGGTACCAGTCCCCGGTGTGGTCGAGGCTGTAGACGCGTCCCTCGGCGTCGATGGTCAGCAGTGCCTGTCCGTCGGCTTCCTCGCCCAGTGGGCAGACCTCGGTTTCCAGGGCCCGGCCCAGGTCGCCGAGGGTGCGGGCGAGGTGGAGGCCGTGGAGCGGGTCGATACGGAAGGGGGTGGGGGCGATTTCGCGGCCGGCGCCGGGTGGCTGGATGTGGAGTCCGCCGAATTCGGCCCATGCCTCGACCGCCGCCGGGTGGACGGTGTGCCGGTGGCCGGCGGGGGAGGTGTGGGCGCGCAGGGTGTCGGCCCAGACCTCGGCGCGCCGTATGTCCCAGCGGCCGGGGCGCCAGCCGGCTTCGCGGAGGGCGGCGTCGACGGCGACGGGGAAGCGGGTGACGTCCATGCGGTTGATCGGCTGTCGTCCCGGCTGGGCGGGCCGGGGCGGTGCGGTGTGCGGGGCCCGTGCCGGTCGCGGTGCTCGTGGTGCTTGGGGTGCCTGGCTCACGCGGTTTCACCCACCACCCGTACGCCGAAGTGGGCCAGGAGCGCGGTGCAGGACAGACAGGGCGGGGCGTAGCTGCCGTGCTGGGGGTCGCCCGCTTCGCGGATCCGGCGGGTGGTGAGCTTGGCCTGTTTGAGGGAGCGGCGGGCTTCACCCTGGGTGAGGGGTTTGCGGGAGGCGCGCTTGGAGCGGCCGGCTTCGACGTTGGCCAGGTGCCGGGAGAGAAGGATCACTTCGGGGCAGCGGCCGGTGAACCGTTCGCGCTGGCCGCTGGCGAGGGCGTCGAGGAAGTCCTGGACCAGTGGGTGCAGCGTGGGCGGCTGGTCGGCCTTGCCTCCGGTGCAGGTCAGCGTCTCGCCGCGGACGGACAGCGCGGCGGCGACGGCGGGCAGGATGCCGTCGCGGCGGTGGCGCAGCGGAGGTGGGCCGGCGTCGGGTTCGACGCTGCTCCATCTCAGCCGGGGATCGCCGGCCGCGAGGGCGACGCCGTCGCCGCCTCCGTTGCTCTGCGTGATGTGCATGTGGTGGATCCCTCCCTGTGCAATCCCCCGGTTGCAATGATCAGACTGCCAAATCCCTTGGGCGCTGCGGTAGTCCGGGGCTGAACGACCAGGTGGGGGCATAGCCCGTGGTGGGGGTGGGCGGCCGCCCGGTTCACCCGGTTGCGCCAGCGCATAGGCTGTGCCCAGTAGCCAGCAGCAGCAGGGGGCAACCGCCATGACGACAGGTCGGCTCGGGCAGCACGCCGCGCCACCGAACACGGCCTACGCCGGGCAGGTCGTGCATTTCCCGGATCCGGTCCGGGCCGCCCGCCACCCCAAGGGCGTCCGAATGGACGAAAACGGCTTTCCGGACTTTTCGCCGTATGCGCGTGCGGCCGCCGAAATCGCCGAGCCCCCGGAGGGGTTCGGTGTCGACGAGCTTCGGCTGACGGACTACGTCTCGGCGAACGCGGCGCTGCACGCCGCCGGGCACGAGCTGTGGAACGGGTCGTCGTCGGTGGCCACCCCGCACGGCTGGACCTGGCACCACGTGGCCGGTACGCGCCGTATGGAGCTGATTCCGGTCGAGGTCAAGGCGCTGCTCCGGCATCACGGCGGGCTCGCGACGGCGATGGTGGACCAGGAGAAGCGCGGTACGCGTCCGCTGCAGGAGACCCGGCCGATCCACATCGGCCTGCCGTTGCGGGGCATTTCGGTCACCGAGGAGCAGGTGCTCGGGGTCGAGGAGGACCTGGGCTACCGGCTGCCCGAGTCCTACCGTTCGTTCCTCAAGGCGGCGGGCGGCTGCGCCCCGGTCGGCGCGGCGCTGGACCCGGAGCTGGGGCTGCTGATCGACCAGCCCTTCTTCACGGTGCGCGACGAGGCGGCGGTCAACGACCTCGTCTACATCAACAAGTGTCTGCGGGACCATTTCACCAAGGACTATCTGGGCGTCGGCTTCGTCCAGGGCGGTGTGATCGCGGTCAAGGTGAAGGGTGACGCGATCGGCTCGGTGTGGTTCTGCGCGTACGACGACGCGCGGGACCGTGACGGCTGGACGGTCCAGGAGCGGGTGGAGCGGCTGATGCTCCCGTGCGGCGACGACTTCGACGCCTTCCTGCTCCGGCTGGCGGGCAATCCGCCGGAGCTGGAGACCGTGGCGAACCTGATGGTGGACGGCGGATTCGCGTACGCCGTCCCGGTGGAGGGGTGAGCGCGATGGTGACCTTCGCACAGGCGCAGGAGCGCGCGGAACTCTGGATCAACGGCGATGTGCCGGCGTATCAGCAGCGCGAGGCGCGGGTCCGGGAGTTCGACCTGGGTTTCGTGGTGTGGGCCGAGGACCGCGAGGACGGGCCGGTCCCGGGCCGGGGGGCCGAGGGCGCGCGGATGGTGATCGCCCGCGACAGCGGTGAGACGACGCTGTGGCCGGGGCTGCCGGTGGGTGAGGTGATCCGCCGCTACGAGGAGCGGTACGGCACGACCGACGGCACCCGTGACGAGTCCACGAGCGGTCGGCAGCAGCGCGTCGACCTGAACGCGACGTCCTTCCTGCTCACTCCGCCGGAGTGGTTGCAGGAGGCGGCCGACGCGATGAGCCGGCCCGGGGAGCGGCCGGACGTTCCGGAGCAGCGGTCGGCGGCGGAGTCCGGCGGGGACGCACCCGATGGCTCCGCGCCGGAGTCACCTGCTTCGTCCGCTGCATCTGCTTCACCTGCCTCACCTTCTGCTTCACCTTCTGCGTCTGCATCGGCTTCGTCTGCTTCCGCTTCCGCTTCTTCCGCCGCCTCGTCCCCGGAGGACGACTGGCCGTCGGCCGGTGGGGCGCGGAGCGGGCCGAGTGCGCCACCGGCTCCGCCCGTGCCGACCCCGCCCACACCTCCTGGGGCCCCTGCTCCGGGCACGTCTGGTTCTGGGGCGCCTGCTTCCGGGGCCCCTGCTTCCGGGGCGTCGCGGGAGCGGGGCGAGGTCGTGGACGACTGGCCGTCCGACGGTGTGGCACGCCCGCTCGCCGCCAACAGGCCGCAGGACGCGTCGTCCGCCCCGGGTGGCCCGTCCGGGGACGGGGGCTGGCGGAACGCGCCGCTACCCGCGCCCGGTGGGGCGAGCCCGTGGGCCCCGCCCGCGCCGGACGCCGGTACGCCCGCCTCGGGCAGCCCGGC
Organism: Streptomyces hygroscopicus subsp. hygroscopicus; assembly: GCF_001553455.1. Classification (GTDB taxonomy): domain Bacteria; phylum Actinomycetota; class Actinomycetes; order Streptomycetales; family Streptomycetaceae; genus Streptomyces; species Streptomyces hygroscopicus. Next base: position 787 of record NZ_BBOX01000234.1, on the reverse strand, counting down.
GGGCGGCGCGTCCACGCCCGGCGGCGGTACGCCGTGGGCCGGGGCGGACGTCAAGGGCGACGACGATGACGACCGCTCGGTCGCCCCGCCCGCCACGGTGTTCGCTCCGCCCCTCACGGGCTCCGATGACGACGACACCCCGGCGCCGGGCGTCCGGCCCGACGCCAAGACCGAGTTGATGTCCGGAGGCAGCGCGCTGCCGCCCACGGCCATCGCCCCGCCCCTGGACTTCCCCGAGCAGCAGAGCGGCACCGGCACCGGTGCCGGTGCGGCCCCGGGTTCCGATTCCGGTTCGGGTTCCGGTTCGGGTTCGGGTTCCGGTTCGGACGCGGGTGACGTCGCGGATGCCGCCACCCCCAAGGCGGGCGACGGGACGCCTCCGCCGCCCGGTGCGCCGGGGACGCCCGGTGCCCGGCCGGGCTCGGACTCGACGCCCCCGCCCGCGCCGTCCGGCCCCGGTGCCCCCGGCGCTCCGGCCGGGGGGTACGTACCGACGCAGCTGGTTTCTCCGCTCGGCTCCGAGGGCCTCGGCGGTGCGCCACAGCAGCCCGGACCCCCTGGTCCGCCCGGTGCGCCTGGTGTGTCTGGTGGGCAGGCGCCTTCGCCGGGTGTGCCGGGTGCGCCCGCTGGTGGGGTGCATGCCGCCGCGACGGTGCTCGCGGGTCCCGGCGGGCAGCCGGCGCCGGGCGCGGGCGGCGACCAGACCCCGCCCCCGGGCGTCCCGCAGCCGCCTGGTCCGCCCGGACCCCCTGGTCCGCCCGGTGCGCCCGGTGTGTCTGGTGGGCCG
>NZ_BBOX01000233.1 GCF_001553455.1 Streptomyces hygroscopicus subsp. hygroscopicus | reverse complement strand
CCCTGGTCCGCCCGGTGCGCCCGGTGTGTCTGGTGGGCCGGGTGGTGGGCAGACGCCTCCGCCGGGTGCGCCGGGTGCGCCCGCCGGCGGGGTGCATGCCGCCGCGACGGTGCTCTCGGGTCCCGGTGGACAGCCGGCGCCCGGTGCGGGCGGCCCCGGCTATCCGGCTCCGCCCGGTGCGCCGGGTGCCCCGTCCGGTCCGCAGCCGCCCGGCCCACCCGGTGTCCCCGGTGCGGGTGGTCCGCAGACGCCGCCGCCCCCGTATCCGGGTGGACCGGGAGCGCCGGGCGCCCCCCATATGCCGCCGCCCGCCGGCGCTCCCGTCCAGGGGATCGCGCCGCCGCCGGGTATGCCCGCGCCCGGTATGCCCACGCCCGGTATGCCCACGCCGGGCATGGCGCCGCCGCCCGGCTACGCGTATCCGCCGCCGTCCGGCCCGACCGTCGGACCCGGCTACATGGCGGTGCTGCGCTACCGGGCGCAGGACGGTTCGGAGCAGCAGCTCATCCGTCGTTCGGCGCCGGGCACCCCGCATCCGGAGTGGCAGATCCTGCATGAGCTGCGGGCGATGAACGTGCCGCCGCAGCAGGTGCTGGAACTCCACACCGAGCTGGAGTCCTGCGATCTGCCCGGTGGTTACTGCGCCCGGATGATCCGGGAGAGCTGGCCGCAGGTGCGGATCAGCCACACCGCTCCGTACGGGCGTGATCACGCCACCCGTCAGCAGGGTGTGCGTCATCTGCTGGAGCACCAGGGCGAGCTGCACCAGGTGGCGGACGGTCCGGCCCGTCCGGCGCCGAACCGGGTGCCGCTGCCGCACCCCGGCCAGGTGCAGCCGATTCCGCCGGTGCCGCCGGAGGGGCTGGCGCATGAGCTGGGCCAGGCGTTCGGGCCGCAGGGCATCGTCCGCTTCGACCAGCGGGCGGTGTCGCGGATGGGCGTTCCGGACGTGGTGGCGCAGACGCTGGTGTGGGCGGGGCTGCCGGTGGACTTCGGTCCGTTCTTCTGGGCGCAGGCCCAGCCGGGCCGCCCGGTGCCGACGCTGGCGGAGCTGGCGGCGGAGCGTGGCGTGCAGGCCGCGCCGGACGCGGGTTCGTACCTGGTCATGGGCAATGACTTCGGCCGTCAGCTGTGTGTGCAGTACGGCACGGCGAACATCGTGGCGGTGCCGCTCGAGGCGACGCCCCAGCCGGTGCCGCCGCAGTTCGTGAACACCGGGCTGCCGGAGTTCGTGCGGTGCATGGCGCTGCTGGGCCGGATGTGGCGGCTGCGCTACGGGCTGACGCCGGACCAGGCGGGCCGCTGGACGGTGGACTTCCAGGCGCAGCTGGCGGGTCTGGATCCGGCGGCGCTGTCCGCTCCGGACAACTGGTGGGCGGTGCTGCTGGAACAGATGTGGGACGGTCTGCTCTGAGCCTGTCCGCGCGGCGGTGACCGCGCGTCATCGGACCAACGGCGATCGAGGCGCCCGACCCCCGTGACGGGGGCGGGCGCCTCGTCGTTGTTGTCACCGGCGGCGGCCCGCCCACTGATATGGGCGGAGTGTCGCGTTATGGGGGATGAGATGCCATCTATAAAGATGTGCGCCGAAGCGCGTTGCATACCGGACAAAAGGGGTTCCAAGGATGGGCGCATCGGTGTCACCTCATGGCTTCACCATCGTCGGCGGACGGAGCCGTGGCTACCGGCCCGCGCAGGTCGACCACTATGTGGCCGAGCTGTCCGAGGCGCGGGACGCGGCGTGGGAGCGCGCCGCGCGCCTCACCGTACTGGCCAATGAGCTGACCGCCGAGGCGGAGCGGCTGCGTGAGGTGATCGCCCAACTGGCCCCCCAGACCTATGAGTCGCTCGGCGACCGGGCCCAGCTGATCCTCATGGCGGCCGAGGAGGAGGTCGTCTGTCTGCGGGCGGCGGCCGAGGCGTCGGCGCAGGAGGAGTGGGAGGCCGCGCAGGCCGCGGCCCGTGCGGTGCGGGACGCCGCCCGCGACGAGGCGGAGGAGGTCCGCGAGGCCGCCGAGGCGGCGGCCCGCGCCACCCTGGAGTCGGCCCAGGTGGACGTGGACGAGTTGCGGGCCGCCTCGCGGCAGGACGCCAAGGAGTGGCGGAGCCAGGCGCTGGCGGATCTGAAGGAGATGCGGCAGCGCGCCGCCGGGATCCTGGCCGAGCAGGAGCGGGAGCACACCGAGCGGTGGGAGGCGGCGGGCCGGGAGCTGGTCGAGCGGGACAACGCGATGACGGCCCGGCTGGCCCAGTTGGAGGAGTACGCCCAGGCCACGCTCGACGACGCCAAGCGGGAGTACGGGATGGCCGAGCAGGCCGCCCGGCTGCGGCAGGAGGACGCGCAGGCGCAGGCGGCGGAGATCATCGCCCAGGCGCGGGCCCGGGAGGAGCGCCTGGCGCGGGAGACGGAGCGGACGCTGCGTGAGCATGTGGAGCGGCGTGAGGAACTCAGGGCGCATCTGGAGCATGTGCGGGGCAGCCTGGCGGCGCTGACCGGCAGGCCGGTGGCGGAGGACACGGCGGCACCGCGCCCCGAGATCTGAGCGCCCTGGCTCGCCTCGCCCCGCCCCGGTTCCGGGGCCCGGCCGCCACGCGGTGGGCGGGGCGCAGGTGTCGGGGCTGGCGGTGTCGGGGGTGCCCGGTTTTGGGGTTGCTCGGTTTCGGGGCTGTGCGGTGCCGGGGCTGCTCGGTTTTGGGGCTGTGCGGTGTCGGGGCTGTGCGGTGCCGGGGCTGGCGGTGCCGGGGCTGGCGGTATCGGGGTTGCCTGGTTTCGGGGTTGCCCGGCCCTGGGGTTGCCGGTCTCCGGGGTGCTCGGTTTTGGGGCTGTGCGGTCTCCGGGCTGCCGGTGCTGGGGTTGCCTGGCCTTGGGGCTGTGCGGTCTCGGGGTTGCCGGTCTCCGGTTTGCCGGTGCCGGGGCTGCCTGGTCTCCGGGCTGCTCGGTCTTGGGGTTGCCGGTGCCGGGGTTGCCCGGCATGGGGCTGTGCGGTGTCGGGGCGCCGATGTCGGGGCTGCCGACGTCCGGGCTGCCGGTCTCAAGGCCGGGGCCGCTGCCCGGTTCCGGGCCGCCCGCTCCCGGCGCCGCCCGCTTCCGGTGTGGTCAGGGGTGCGGTGTCGGCCCTGCCGTCGGTCTCGGACCCGGCGTCCGTCCCGGTCCCGGTCTCGGTCCTAGCCTTGGCCCCTCCTTCGGCCCGGGCCCTGGTCCCGGCCTTGGCCCCTCCTCCGGCCCCGGCCCTGGCCTCGGTCTCGTCCCCGGCCACGGGCCCGGATTCCGCCCCGGCCCCGGACTCGTCCCCGGCCCCGGCCTCCGCCTCCGCCCCGGCCTCCGCCCCGGACTCCGTCTCGCCTTCGGCGTGGACCGGGAAGCGGCGCGGGGCGAGGAACACCAGGGCCAGCAGGGCCAGCAGCGCGGCGGTCGCCGCGCCCAGGTAGACGTGGTCGACGGCGGTGTCCACGGCCCGCCGCAGATAGTCGGCGGCCCGGTCGCTGAGGGCGCCGGGGTGTTCCAGGGCGCGGGAGACGGAGTCCAGGTCGTCGGGCAGTCCCGGCCGGATGGCGTCGGGCGCGTCGGCGAGCCGGGAGGCCAGGGTGGCGTTGGCGACGGCGCCGAAGAGGGCGGCGCCGACGCTCTGGCCGACCTGGCGGCAGAAGAGGATCGAGGCGGTGGCGGTGCCGCGTTCGGCCCATGGGACGGACGACTGCACCCCGATGATCAGCGGCAGCTGGAAGAGCCCGAGGGCGCCCCCGAGCAGCAGCATGATCAGTGCGGGCTGCCAGGCGGCGCCCGGGTAGGGGAGCAGGGGGAAGACGGCGAGGATCAGCGTGGCGGCCGTCATGCCGGTGATGGCGCAGCGCCGGAAGCCGACGCGGTTGTAGACGCGGCTGCTGAGGGCGGCGGCGATGGGCCAGCTCAGCGTCATCGTGGACAGGACGAATCCGGCGGGTATCGGGCCGAGTCCGAGCACCGACTGGGCGTAGGTGGGCAGGAAGACGGTCGGTGCGATCATCAGCAGGCCGAGCGCGCCGAAGGCGAGGTTGACCGCCGAGATCGTGCGGCGGCGCCAGACCCAGCCGGGGATGATCGGTTCGGCGGCGCGCCGTTCGATCCATACGGTGGCCGCGGCGCAGACGGCGGTGGCGCCGAGGAGGGCCAGCGACGGGGCGGACAGCCAGCTCCAGGCCACTCCGCCCTGGACGAGGGCGGTGAGCAGCAGTCCGCCGCTGAGGAACACGCCGAGCGCCCCGGCCCAGTCGATCCTGGGGCGGCCGTCCCGGTGCCGTCGCGGTTCGTGCAGGTGACGGGCGATCAGGACGAGCGCGAGGGCGCCGACGGGCAGGTTGATGAGGAAGATCCAGCGCCAGTCGGCGTATCCGGCGAGCACTCCGCCGATCGCGGGGCCCGCCACCGAGGAGAGCGCCCAGACGGAGGAGAGCCTGGCCTGGATCTTCGGGCGCTCCTTGAGCGGGTAGAGGTCGGCGGCGATGACCTGGATGGTGCCCTGGAGGGCCCCGCCGCCCAGCCCCTGGACGATGCGGAAGGCGATGAGGGTGCCCATGTTCCAGGCGCCGGCGCACAGCAGGGATCCGATGAGGAAGACGACGATGCCCGCGAGCAGGACGGGTTTGCGGCCGAAGGTGTCGGAGAGCTTTCCGTACAGCGGCAGGGAGACGGTGACGGCGAGCAGGTAGCCGGAGAAGAGCCAGGAGAAGACGGAGAAGCCGCCGAGGTCGCCGACGATCTGCGGTACGGCGGTGGAGATGATCGTCGAGTCGAGTGCGGCCAGCGCCATGCCGAGCATCAGGGCGGCGGCGACGGGGCGGCGCCCGCGGGGGGTGGGGGTTCCGGTCTGTGGCTGGGGCGCGGGGGGCCTGGGGTCCGCGTCCATCGGCCGTCGTGCGGTGCCGCCCACGGTGGCGCGCTCCCTCCGCCGGTCCGCGCCGGCACGTGTTCACGATGGTGCTACGACGATTCTTGTACGACCCACCATTCCATGCCGGGGCCGGGCCGGGGAAGAACGCAACCGGGCTGCCCAGACCGCCCGGCTTGGCCCTGACGTGACCAAAGGGTGTGGGATCGACCCTTAGTTCCGCTCCGTCTCAGGTCCTACTCCCCTAGGGGATGCCCAGCCTGTACTCCTACCACCGGTTCGTCCCGGCGGATGAGGAGCCTGTCGTGTCCGGTTCATAGGGTTGCCAGGGGCTGCGCGACCGAGGGGGTGGGGCTAGCCCCACCGCGAAGAGGGAGTTGCTCCCCATCGCGGAGGTTCCCGGATCGGGTCAGGATGAAAGCCCTGATCGGGAACCGAGATCGCCGATCGGACACGAAGGAGAAAGACCGTGACAACGGCTGTATCGATTCCCAGGACCGGGGGCAGCGGAGGACATACGGCCGTCGCCGCCCGCGCACGCCAGGTCGTCAAGGCGTACGGCTCCGGGGAGACCCGGGTGGTCGCGCTGGACCATGTGGACGTGGACATCGCCCGCGGGCAGTTCACCGCGATCATGGGCCCGTCCGGCTCTGGCAAGTCGACCCTGATGCACTGCCTGGCCGGGCTGGACACGGTCAGTTCCGGGCAGATCTTCATCGACGAGACCGAGATCACCGGGCTGAAGGACAAGAAGCTCACCAAGCTGCGCCGGGACCGGATCGGCTTCATCTTCCAGGCGTTCAACCTGCTGCCGACGCTCAGCGCGATCGAGAACATCACGCTGCCGATGGACATCGCGGGCCGTAAGCCCGAGCGGGCCTGGCTGGACCGGGTGGTGGAGACCGTGGGTCTGTCCGGCCGGCTCAAGCACCGTCCCAGCCAGCTCTCCGGCGGTCAGCAGCAGCGGGTGGCGGTGGCCCGCGCCCTGGCCGCCCGTCCCGAGATCATCTTCGGTGACGAGCCGACCGGGAACCTGGACTCGCGGGCCGGTGCCGAGGTGCTGGGCTTCCTCAAGCGCTCCGTGGACGAGCTGGGCCAGACGATCGTGATGGTCACCCATGACCCGGTCGCCGCCTCCTACGCCAACCGGGTGCTGTACCTGGCCGACGGCCGGATCGTCGACGAGATGCACAACCCGACGGCCGATCTGGTGCTGGAGCGGATGCTGCATCTATCGCCGGGGGGCGACCCCCGGACCCCCGAGGACTTCGACGCGCGTGGACGGGTGTCATGACCGTCCTCAAGACCTCGCTGCGCAACTTCGTCGCACACAAGGGGCGGATGGCGCTGTCCGCCATCGCCGTGCTGCTGTCGGTGGCGTTCGTCTGCGGCACGCTGGTCTTCACCGATACCACCAATGCCACGTTCGACAAGCTCTTCGCGAGTACGGCCTCCGATGTCACGGTCAGCCCGAAGGGCGTCAGCGACAATGACACCCGGCAGGGCCGGATCCGTACCCTGCCCGGCGCGGAGCTGGCGCGGCTGGAGAAGGTGAACGGCGTCAAGTCGGTGACGGGTGACGCCACCAGCCAGTCGATCACCGTCGCGGACCGGAACGACAACAACATCGGCGCGGACTCCGGTGCCCCGACCATCGGCACCAACTGGGACCCGACCGAGAAGCGATCGGTGAAGATCACCTCGGGCCATGCGCCGCACGGCCCGACGGAGGTGATGGTCGACGCCGACACCGCCAGGAACAAGAAGCTGAAGCTGGGCGATGAGGTGCGGGTCATCGCCATCCCCGGCGAGTTCCGCGCGAAGATCGTCGGCATCGCGACCTTCCAGGTGACCAACCCGGGCGCCGCGTTCCTCTACACCGACACCGACACCGCGCAGCGCAAGCTGCTCGGCGCGCCCGGGGCCTACTCCAGCTACGCGGTCACCGCCCAGCCGGGCGTCAGCCACGAACAGCTGAAGAAGAACGTCGTCGCCGATCTGGGCACCGGGGTCAAGGTGCAGACGAAGGCCGAGTCCAGCGCGGAGGCCGAGGACGACATCGGCTCCTTCCTAGACGTCATGAAGTACGCGATGCTCGGCTTCGCCGGGATCGCGGTCCTGGTCGGCATCTTCCTGATCGTCAACACCTTCTCGATGCTGGTCGCCCAGCGCACCCGGGAGATCGGCCTGATGCGCGCCATCGGCTCCAGCCGACGGCAGATCAACCGGTCGGTGCTGATCGAGGCGCTGCTGCTGGGCGTCGTCGGCTCGATCCTCGGGGTCCTCGGCGGTGTCGGTCTCGCGGTCGGCCTGATGAAGATCATGGGCAGCGCGGGGCTGCATCTGAGCACCGACCAGCTGACGGTGAAGCCGACCACGCCCGTCGTCGGCCTCGCCATCGGCATCGTCGTCACCGTCATCGCCGCGTACATCCCCGCCCGCCGGGCCGGGAAGATCTCGCCGATGGCGGCCCTGCGGGACGCGGGCACCCCGGCGGACAGCAAGGCCGGGCGGATCCGCGGCGCGATCGGCACGCTGCTCACCGCGGGCGGTGCGGCGGCCCTGGTGGTCGCCGGGAACGCGGACAAGGCGGCCGACGGCTCGATGTTCCTGGGCGTGGGCGTGGTGCTGACCCTCATCGGCTTCATCGTGATCGGCCCCCTGCTGGCCGGTCTGGTGGTCCGCGCGCTGGCCACCGTCGTGCTGCGGATCTTCGGTCCGGTCGGGCGGCTGGCGGAGCGCAACGCGCTGCGCAACCCGCGCCGCACCGGCGCCACCGGCGCGGCCCTGATGATCGGCCTCGCCCTGGTCGCCTGTCTGTCGGTGGTGGGCTCCTCGATGGTCGCCTCGGCCACCGACGAGCTGGACAAGTCGGTGGGCGCGGACTTCATCATCGGGTCCGACACGGGCCAGCCGATCACCAAGGGGATCGAGCAGGCGGTGCACCAGGCCAAGGGGCTGACGCACATCAGCGACGTCAAGATGATCGAGAAGGCCAGGCTCACGCTGCCGGACGGCACGACGGTCACCAAGGACCTCTCGGCCGCCGACCCGACGTACGCGGAGGACCTGCGCACCCCGGTGGTCTCGGGCGACCTGTCCGAAGCGTACGGCGAGAACGCCATGTCGGTGCCGGAGGGCCTGGCCAAGGACCACAAGGTGAAGCGGGGCGACACCGTGACCGTCACCTTCGCGGAGGGCCGTACCGCCAAGCTCACCGTCGCCGCGATCACCTCGGACGACGTCACCCTCGACAAGGGCGCGCTGTACCTGAACATCACCACCGTCGAGCGCTACCTCCCCGCCAAGCTGATGCCGGCGGACACCATGATGCTGGCGCAGGCCAAGGACGGTCAGGAGAAGGCGGCGTACGCCTCTCTCAAGGCACAGCTGCACCACTACCCGTCGGTGACGGTGCGCGACCAGACCGACTACAAGAAAGAGGTCAAGGACCAGGTCGGTCAGCTGCTCAACCTGGTCTACGGGCTGCTGGCGCTCGCGATCATCGTCGCCGTCCTCGGGGTGGTGAACACCCTGGCCCTGTCGGTCGTCGAGCGGACCCGGGAGATCGGCCTGATGCGCGCCATCGGCCTCTCCCGCCGCCAGATGCGCCGCATGATCCGGCTGGAGTCCGTGGTCATCGCGCTCTTCGGCGCGCTGCTCGGCCTGGGGCTGGGCATGGGCTGGGGGGCCACGGCCCAGAAGCTGCTGGCGCTGGAGGGGCTGAAGACCCTGGAGATCCCGTGGCCGACGATCATCACGGTCTTCATCGGCTCCGCCGTGGTGGGTCTGGTCGCCGCGCTGGTCCCGGCCTTCCGGGCGGCCCGGATGAACGTGCTGAACGCGATCGCCACGGAGTAGCCCCGGAGGAGACGAGGCCCGCTGCCCCTCCCTGGGCGGGAGGGGCAGCAGGCCGGCCGGCCCGGTGCGCGACGGGGGAGCGCAGCGGGCCGGCCGTGTGTTCCGACCGGGGAATGCGCACCCGGACATCAACCGCGGGAATCGAGGCCGACTTCGTGGAGACCGCGGAGACCGCGGAGACCGTGGGAGACAGACGCTCAGGTCAGTTGATACCCACGGAGTCGGTGATCTGCGCGGAGTCGATGGTGCCGTCGGGGTTCTGCCACAGGCAGACGGCCCCGACCACGTTGATCGGGATGACCATGCCCCCAGAGGCCCAGCATTCGGCCATGGTGAGCGGGGGGCGGGCAGCGGCCTGGGCCGTTCCTCCGATTCCCAGCGTGAGGGCGACGGCCCCGAGGGTGGTTGCCGCGGCTAACGCGAGGCGACGAGATCGCATATGACATACGCTCCGATTCGGTGGACCTTCCATCGTGACGAGAAAGCTAGCCGGACCAGTTCGGGGAATTCACTAGAGCTGTTACCGCGCGGCCCGGATGAGGAGGCGGCGGCCTATTCCGGCACAGCGAAACCGCCGCTCAGGCGGGCCCGCGGAATTCCGGCACAGTGTCAATGCATGTGTCGTTGATGGCCGATTCTCTGCGGATATCCGGACGTGCGGAGCGGCATTCCCGGGCGGCGCCGGTCCGGTGGTTTGACCGGTGGTTTGACGTGGAGTGCGCTCGAACTCCTAGCGTGAACGTCACGACCACGAGGGAGGTACCCGATGTCCGAACTGCCCACCCGTCGCCTGGGCGCCCTGACCGTCGCGGCCCAGGGCCTGGGCTGCATGGGAATGAGCCACGGCTACGGCGCCTCGGACGACGCCCAGTCGATCGCCACCATCCACCGCGCCCTCGACCTCGGCGTCACGCTGCTGGACACCTCCGACTTCTACGGCGCCGGGCACAACGAGGAACTGCTCGGCCGCGCCCTGGCCGGGCGCCGGGACCAGGCGGTCCTGGCCACCAAGTTCGGGTTCGCCAACCGGCTGGGGGAGCCCACCGCGATCCGGGGGGACGCCGCGTACGTCCGCCAGGCGTGCGACGCCTCGCTGCGGCGGCTCGGCGTGGACCATATCGACCTCTACTACCAGCACCGCGTCGATCCCGAGGTGCCCATCGAGGAGACCGTGGGCGCGATGGCCGAGCTGGTCCGGGCGGGCAAGGTGCGCCATCTCGGACTGTCCGAGGCGAGCGCGGAGACCATCCGCCGCGCCCATGCAGTGCACCCCATCGCGGCCCTGCAGAGCGAGTGGTCGCTGTGGACGCGGGATCTGGAGCACGAGATCGTCCCGGTCTGCCGCGAGCTCGGCATCGGCCTCGTCCCCTTCTCGCCGCTCGGCCGCGGCTTCCTGACCGGCCGCTACACCTCGACCGACGGCCTGGCGGAGGGGGACATGCGCCGCACCCAGCCGCGCTTCGCCGACGGCAACCTCGACCGGAACCTGGTCATCGTCGAGAAGCTGAACGAGCTGGCCGCCGCGAAGGGCGTCACCGCGGGGCAGCTCGCCCTCGCCTGGGTGCAGCACCGCGGCGCCGACGTGGTCCCCATCCCGGGCACCCGGCGCCAGACGTACCTGGCGGAGAACCTGGCCGCCGCGACCCTCGAGCTGTCCGCCGAGGAGCTGGCCGCGATCGACGCCGCCGCCCCGGCCGAGCAGGTCGCCGGTACCCGCTACGACGAGAAGAGCCTCGCCTTCGTCAACCGATAACCGATGAGTTTTCCGGCGCCCGGCGGTCTCAGTAGGTGAACGCGTCGTCCCAAAGGAGATCATCATGACCGAGACCGCGAAGGGCACCCACTTCTCCGAGGTGGGCCGGATCGCCGTCACCGTTGCCGACCAGGATCGTGCGCTGGAGTTCTACGTGGGCACGCTGGGCTTCGAGAAGCGTGCGGACATCCCGTTCGGCGACGGTCACCGCTGGATCGAGGTGGCCCCGGCGGGCGGCCACGCCGGGATCGCCCTTGTCCTGCCGCAGGAGGGCGGCCAGGCGCCGGGGTACGCGACCGGCATCATCCTCACCTCCGAGGACATCGACGCCGACCACGCGGCGCTGCGCTCGCGCGGCGTCGACACCGACCCGGAGGTCCAGCGCTGGGGCGCCCCGGTGCCGCCGATGTTCAGCTTCCGGGACGGCGACGGCAATGTGCTGATGGTCGTCGGGAACGAATGAGCGCCCCTCGACGGTGAGCCGGTCCGCGCGACGGGGGCGGACTGGCTCTTCGGCGTGGTGATGGCGGGTGGCGGCCGGTGAGAGGTGGCGTGCGGTGTGTTCGGTGGGATTACGCGGGTGGCGGCCGGTGAGCTGGGTGGGGTTACGCGGGGGTGGCGGCCGGTGCGTTCGGCGCGGCTATGAGGGGCAGTGGCCGATGCGCTCGGCGCGGGCGCGGAGCAGCAGCGCGACCCAGCTGCGGTAGGGCTTCCAGCGGTCGGCGATCCCGGCCAGCCGGCGCGGGTCGCGGGAGTCCGTGGCGCCGAGGCCGTACGCGTCGGCCATGGCCGCGTGCAGCCGCGGCTCGTGCCGCGGGAAGACGTCCGGGTGCCCGGCGCCGCGGATGAGGATGAGTTCGGCGGAGAACGGGCCGATGCCGGGGAGGGCGCGCAGCGCCGCGAGGGCGTCGTCCACCGGCATCGCGCGCAGCCGTGCGGCATCCAGCAGACCGTCGTCGGCCGCCTCGGCCAGTGCGTGCAGCCGCTCGATCTTCACCTCGGTCAGGCCCGGGGCGCGGGTGATCGTGCGCAGGACCGGTGGGGTGGGGAAGGCGTACAGGGTCCGGCCCGCGATCTGGACGCGCCGTCCGTACCGCTCGGCGAGGCGGGCCTTGACGGCCGCGGCCTGGGTCATGCGGACGCGGTGGCCGATGACCGCCCAGGCTGCGGCCTCGTAGGGCGAGTGGAAGCACACCGGCCGAAGGCCCGGGTAGTCCGCCATGAGCCCGGCCACCACGGGGTCGGCGGCGGCGAGTCCGGGGAAGCCGCTTCCGTCGACGTCGAGGGAGAGGATGCGGGCGAGCTGAGCCCGGACGGCCGCACTGGGGTCGAGGGCACCGGGCTCCGGGCCATCGGACCAGCCGTCACCGAGCCTGGGTGCGCCGGACCAGGTGCCACCGCGCCTGGCTTCGCCGGGGCCGGTCCCGGCGGCTCCGGCCTCGCCGGGCCGGGTGGCCCCGGCGCCCGCGTCGGGCGCGCCGGACGCGTCGTTCGTGCCGGACGCGCTGGTCTGGCTCCAGACGGTCCGGCCGGACCTTCTGGTCCCGGTCGCGTCGGCATGCCCGGCCTCGCCGTACGCGCCGGGCTCGCCGTACGCGCCGGGTTCGCCGTAGCTGCCGCCTCTGCTCGACCCGCCCGACCCGCCGGGCCTGCCTGGGGTGCCGTAGCCACTGGCCCCCCCGGGCCCGCCGTAGCCGCCTCCGCCGGACCCGCCCGACCTGCCGGGCGTGCCGGAGGTGGGTGCCGAGGGGGAGTCGGATGAGTCGGAGGAGCCGAAGGAGTCGGTCGGGGCGCCGGAGTACACGGTGAACTCGGCCCTTACCCTGCCCACTCCGCCGTCCGCCGCCGCCTCCTGCCGCACCGCGACGGCCACCGTCGAGTGGCAGTCGTCGGCGGGGAAGGCCAGGCGGAGGACCTCGTCCGCCGAGCCGCGGTAGCTCGCCGGGGTGAAGCCCTCCAGGAAGCGCGCACTCGCCGCGAGCGAGAAGGGGCCGGAGGGGGTGAGGACGACGGAGGTCATGATCAGCCTCCGTGTGCCGTGATGGCGTAGCCCTCGGGGCCGGTGAAGGTGAACGTGAGGCCGAAGGGGCTGTCCTTGGGCGGGCTGAGGATCGGCACCCCGGCGGCGGCGAGCCGGTCGTGCAGGGCCTGGGCGTCGGCGGTGCGGAACCACAGGGCCACCCCGAGGCCGGGCCGCTCGACGTCGTCGAGATGCACGCCGGGCAGGGGCTCGCGCACGGCGAACGGGATCGGCTCGGTGGTGAACACCACCGCACCGGGCGGCGAGGCCGGTGCCCGCCGCATCCCGAGGTGCTGTTCGCAGAACGTGGCCGCTGCCTCGACGTCGCGTACCTGCAAGGCGATGAAGTCAGGGCCGTCGACGGTGACGGTCATGGGTCCTCCTCGATCGATCGATGACTGCGTGATGTCAGGACTTTGACATCACCGGACTGTACGCACGGCTGTCACCTATGTCAAAATCCTGACATGGAAGACCGGAAGCCCGTGGCCCCGCCGCACCCCGCCGAGGACATCACCGAGCACGTGGGATACCGCCTCAAGCGCGCCGCCGCGGCGCTGCGCGGGGCCATGGACAAGGCGCTGCGCGAGCACGGCCTGACGGTGCCGCAGTACGCCTGCCTGGAACTCCTCGACCAGCGGCCCGGCCTGTCCAACGCCGAACTGGCCCGCGGCGCGTTCGTCACCCGGCAGTCCATGAACGTCGTCCTGCGCGGTCTGCAGGAGGCGGGCCTGATCTCCCGCCCCGCCACCACCGACCACGGCCGCGCCCTTCCCGCCCATCTCACCGCCCGGGGCCGCGAGCGCCTCGACGCGGCCCGGTCCGCCGTCTACGCCATCGAACGCACGATGGTCGACGCCCTCCCCCAGCGCCGCCTCGCCGCCCTCCTCACCGACCTCGACCGCATGGCCGAGGCGCTCGGCGGCTGGCCAGGTCTCAGTCGCGGGGGAGCAGGGTGCCCAGCGGGCCGAGGTCCAGGTTGAGGTCCTCCGCCGTCAGGCCGTGCTGGTCGCACAGCTCCGCCATGCGCTGGTCGAGCAGCATCAGTGTGGTGCCGATGCGCTCGATCTGGTCGTCGGTGAGGCCACCGGCGTCGATGCGGCGGATCGCTTGACGTTCCATCAGCTGACGGAGGAGTTCGACGACCGTCAGGACGAGGGCCACGAGGTCACGGCCGACCGAGTCGCGGTCGATGTCGACCCGGGCGGGGGCCGAGGGTGCCGAGCGGGCCGAGGGGGCCGGGGGCGGCGAGTCGGCCGAGGGGGCCGGGGGCGGCGGAGTCATAGCGGGCCGCTGTCGGCCCACGGGGCCTGGACCCGTTCGTTGACCGAGGAGAGGAGGGCGTGCAGGGAGAGGCGGACGAGGGGCACCTCGGCGATCGCGATGACCAGGTCACCGGTGATGACGACACCGGTGGCGAGCACCCGGTCGAGGAGGTCCACGAGGGGAACGCCGATCGGGCCGAGGGCCTCGGCGGGGGCGGCCCCCCAGTCGGGCGCCTGTTTCCTGGCGGCCTCGGCGGGGACGGCTTCCCACAGCGCCTTCGTCGGGGCGGCGTCCCAGGTGGCCCTGGTCATGGGGACGTTCCTCCTCCGCTGACCTGTGCCCCGTCGATCCGTCTCTCACCGACCCGTCCCTCGTCGATTTCTTCCTCGTTGGGCCCTCTCTCGTTGATCCCTACCTCGGCGATCCTCCCGTCGGCGATCCCCCCATCGGCGAAGGAGTAAGGCGCCCACGGTCCGGACAGCTCGATCTGGACGTCCGTCTCGTCGCGGCGCAATGACGCGAGGGCGGCCCGCAGTTCCCGCTCCCGGCCCAGGTCGAGGAGGTAGGCCGCGTTCAGCACATGGGTACGGTGCTTCCCCGTCACCTCGACGCCGTGCGGACGCAGCCGGCGCGCGGCCACGGCGAGGCCGCGGACCACGGTGTCCACCCGTTCGGCGGCGCGCAGCGCCAGGGTGTGGCGCTGTTCGCGGTCCCGTTGCCGGGTGCGGACGCGGTCCAGATAGGCCCGGCCGCTGCCGGTCGCGGCCGGGCGGGACGGGCCCGGGGTCGCGCCC
>NZ_BBOX01000232.1 GCF_001553455.1 Streptomyces hygroscopicus subsp. hygroscopicus | reverse complement strand
GGCCCGGGGTCGCGCCCGCGCCCGGGCCCGCGCCCGGGGCGGACGGCGGCGCTCCCGTGGGGGCGTAGACCTTGACGCCCCATTCCGCCCGGCCCGCGATCCGGTCCAGCGCGGTCAGGAATGACGTCCGCCGCTCACCCAGGGCCTCGCGGACCCGGCCGTCGTCGAGATAGAGCGTGGCCAGCGGCAGCGGAACGGCCGGGACCAGCGCCGACACGGCCGTGATCACCGCGTGGTGGGCGCGGGCACAGCGCTCCAGCTCATCGCGGTCCGACAGCCGCTGCCGCAGCGCCTCCTCGCCGAACCCGGCCGCGGGCACGTCCTGGACGACGGCGGTGAGCGGACCCGCCGGGAGCGTACGGACCGGGGCGCCGGTGCCGAGCCCGGGGAGTTCCGCCAACGCCGTGAGGTCGCCGCCGCGGCAGACCGCGAAGACGTAGACCAGGGCGGCGGGTTCGGGCGGGGTCATGCGTCGCCACCCTTCTCAGCGGTCGCGGCGCCGATCGTGCTCAGCTCATCAGGGTCCATGCGCGACATGCGCGACTCCAACGCGTGGAGCCGGTCGCGCAGTTGGGCGTTCTCCTGGGCGAGCGCGTCGCGGGCGGCGCGCGAGGAGAGGGCGGGGTCGGTTTCCCACCAGTCGATTCCGGCCTTGCGGGCGGTGTCCACGGAGGAGACGAACAACCGCAGCCGGATGGTGAGCAGTTCGATGTCCAGCAGATCGATCTTGATGTCCCCGGCGATCACGATGCCCTTGTCCAGGACGCGTTCCAGCACCTCGGCGAGGTCGCAGGTGCGCGGACCGGTGATGGGGGGAGGGGGTTGGACCAGGCCACGTTCAGTCACGACGCCTCACCTTGCCGTTCCTCCTCGTCCTTGCTCCGCGGGTGTCCGGGCGGCCGTCCCGCGCGGATGTCCGAGCGCTCCAGCAGGTCCAGCAGCCGGTCCTCCTCCCGGTCGAACTCCTCCGGACCGATCGCCCCCGACTCCAGGGCCTCGTTCAGCGCGGCGAGCCGGGCCCGCAGCACCGACGGATGGCACAACTCCTCCTCCGCCATGTCCCGCATGCGCTCCGCGACCCACACCACTCCCCGCACCGGCGCCAGCGGGAAGAGGACGACCTGGCTCAGCACACCCATCTCAGACCCGGCCTTCCGCGAAGCTGTAGCAGGGCAGCGGTCCGGTGAGCCGCAACTCGACCCGGTCGCGGTGGCCGGCCGCGAAACGCTCCACCACACCCCGGAACCGCCGCTGCTCCCGACGGTCCAGCAGGAACGACACGTTGAGCACGCATCCCTCCACCCTCGGACCGTGCACCTCGGCGTCCGCCACGGCCGAGAGCTCCGCGAGCACCACCGCCGCGGCGGCCGACGCCCTGCGCTCCAGCCCGCGCGCCACGGCCTCGCCGAGCCGGACGCTGGCCTCGTACCCCGGGGCCCTGCGCGCGGCCGTGCGCAACCGGCTCACCTGGGGGTCCTCCCGTACCAGCGCGTCCAGACCGGTCTCGGTGGGCAGCGCCTTGAGGTTCATCTCGACCCGCCCGTCGACGCGTTCGAGGGCGACCAGGCACTCCTGCTGCGAGGACAGCAACTGCCGCCGCACCGACTCCTCGTCGGGGGCGACCATCCCGAAGCGCATCGGCAGCACGGGCCCGTCCGCCGCCAGCGCCAGGGCGAGGTCCTGGTGGGCGAGGAGGTCGCGCCGCTTGGCGCGCAGCCGGTCGGGGGCGTCGCTGATCACCGCGGCCAGCGCTCCGGCCGGGAGGGTACGGAGCGGGGCGGGCCGCTCGCCCACCCCGGCGCGGCCGGGCGGCACCGCGTGAGAGGCGCGGACGACGCCGTAGACGTACACGCTCCGGGGCGCGGTCATGGCTCAGTCCTCCTGTCCATCAGGAACCCTCGGAAGGAGAAGCGGAACGGCGGCTGCGGGCGGCGGTGGCGGCGGTGCGCCGCCGGGGGCGGCTCTCCCGCTCCGCTTCCGCCTCCTCTCCCTCTTCTCCCTCTTCTTCCTCCTCGTCGCCGTCGGCCCCGACGGCCTTCTTCACCTTCTCCCCGAGGCCGCCCACCGCCTTCTTGGCCTTCTTCTTGCCGAGGCCGGTGGCCATCCGCCCGGCCGGGCCCCCACCGCCGCCCGCGATCCCGCCCAGCAGTTCGGGAACGGTTTTGCTGCGGTCGAATTCGAGGTCCAGGCGGTTGCAGGCTTCGGCGAACCGGAGATAGGTGTCCACGCTGGCGACCACGATGCGGGCGTCTATCTTCAGGATCTCGATGCCCACGAGGGAGACCCGGACGAAGACGTCGATCACCATGCCGCGGTCGAGGATGAGTTCCAGGACGTCGTAGAGGGTGCCGGTCCGCTGAACGCAGACGACCTCTTCGGTGTACGTGCCAGTGGGCATGTCGGGACGTCCTTTCGGCTCGGCAGCTTTCAGCAGTCGGCTCAGCAGTCGTCGGCCGCACCACGCCGGTAGCGGCGGACCCTCCGGTACTCCTGGAGTTCGCCCAGCTGGTCGATGCGCACCTCGTAGGTGGCCAGCAGGCTGGTGGTGTCGGGGATCCGGGGCACTTCGAGGACGTCCACGCTGACCACCCAGCCGTCCTCGTGACGGGTCACACCGCAGACGCCCTCGGGCTCGTGGACGATCAGCGAGGCGAGCTGTTCGCACGCGTGCCGGGCGGCCTCCTCCGGCCGGGGCGGCCGTGGCCGGGGGCTCGTCTTGGTGGGCGACGGGCGCCGTTCTCGCTCTGCCATGTGATCAGTGTGGGCACAGGGCGAGTCCGGCCGCCCGTCGTGATGGGCCAGACGCGGGGCGCCGTGCGGTTGTCGTCGTGCGGGGTGCCGTGCGGTTGTCGCGTGGGGGTGTCAGGGCTGTCGCTGTGCGGGTGCCGTGCGGTTGTCGCCGTGCGGGGTGCTTGGGCTGTTGTCGCGCGGGGGGCCGTGCGGTTGTCGTCGTGTGGGGGTGCTTGGGCTGTCGTCGCGCGGGGTGCCGGGCGGCAGTCGCGGTGCGGGGTGCTTGGGCTGTTGTCGCGCGGGGCGCCGGGCGTCCCTGGCGAGTCATGAGGCGTACGGCGTGCCCATGAGCCGG
Source organism: Streptomyces hygroscopicus subsp. hygroscopicus (assembly GCF_001553455.1). Taxonomy (GTDB): domain Bacteria; phylum Actinomycetota; class Actinomycetes; order Streptomycetales; family Streptomycetaceae; genus Streptomyces; species Streptomyces hygroscopicus. The sequence continues at coordinate 78 of NZ_BBOX01000232.1, read as the reverse complement.
GGCTGTTCGGCTCGGCCGGGTGCGGCGCCGTCTCGCGCCTTCGGCGCCGTTGAGCAGCGGGGCAGGGGGCAGGGGGCG
>NZ_BBOX01000231.1 GCF_001553455.1 Streptomyces hygroscopicus subsp. hygroscopicus | reverse complement strand
CCGCCGCCGCTGCTCAATCGCGCCGAAGGCGCGAAACGGCGCCGCGGCCGAACCCACCACCCATCGCCCAACCCCGCTGCCTCATGCGGCCGGCAAGCGGCCATGGACGCGACCCGGGGGAACGTGCGAGCCGCTCCAAGGGCGCAACCGACCCATCCGTCACCCTCGCTTGCCGTACGGTGAGCGAGGCACTTCAGGGGGGCGGAAGGCGAATGACCACGCAGCCGGTTCACGACGGTGGGGCGTTGATCCCCAGACCCGAGAAGACCTTCCCCGCGCTGCGTGCCGCGCTGGCGCAGGTCGCACCCTCGCGCTTGGCGGAGATGACGTCGGAGCGGGACACGGTCTTCACGATGGCCACCCAGTCAAACAGCTTCGGGCCGATCGCCATGTTCCAGCTGAAGTGGGCCACGGTGATCGAGATCGAACGGTTTCCCGACGTGGCGCGGCGCCTCCACGCCGCCGAGCACGCCGCTCAGACGCTCGAGAAAGAGGATCCGAAGTGGCAGGCGGCCATGGATGAGATCCGGGACATCATGCAGACCGCACGCGCGAAGGTCGCTCATGGGTGATTAGCACTGACGCATGGACATGGGGCCTCGGGTAAAAAGCGACCAGTGGTCCCCGTAAGCCAGGGCGCGCAGCCGCTCCCAGCTGGACGCCCGTGCCTCGGGCTGCAAGCCTTCGCCTTCCATGTGGGCGCCCTCGAGTGTGAACGGTGTGGGCGCCCTCGTGTGTGAACGGTTGGCTGCGGTGTGTGCGGTGAGTCGGCATGGGGTCGTGCTGCCGCAAGGGTGACCTTGCGCGGTCACGGTTGTGCGGACAGTGCGCGCGTGCGGTATGAGGGGCGCCCGGCCCCCTGGCCGCGCTCGGCGCGGGCTGTCGGTGGGTGGCCGTACTCTGGAAGACCCCCGGCCCGTGAGACGTGTCGGGTCGTTCGCGTTCTCCGCCTCCGGGATGGAATACCCCTTTATGAGCCTCACCGGTCTGCTCGACGCCGTCGTACGGGACCCCGCGCTCGCCGAGGCGGTGCGCGGTGCCGCCGACGGCACTCGCCCCCACGTCGATCTGGTCGGCCCGCCCGCCGCCCGGCCGTTCGCCATCGCCGCGCTGGCGCGCTCCGCGGGCCGCTGCGTGCTCGCGGTGACCGCCACCGGCCGGGAGGCCGAGGACCTGGCGGCCGCGCTGCGGTCGCTGCTGCCGCCGGACGGTGTGGTGGAGTACCCGTCGTGGGAGACGCTGCCGCATGAGCGGCTCTCCCCTCGTTCGGACACCGTCGGACGGCGGTTGGCGGTGCTGCGGCGGCTGGCCCATCCCAGCGCGGACGACCCGGCGGCCGGGCCCGTCTCGGTCGTCGTCGCGCCCGTGCGTTCCGTGCTCCAGCCGCAGGTCAAGGGGCTCGGGGACCTGGAGCCGGTGAGCCTGCGGGCCGGGCAGACCGCCGATCTGGAGGAGGTCGTGGACGGGCTCGCGGCCGCCGCGTACGCCCGGGTCGAGCTGGTCGAGAAGCGCGGCGAGTTCGCCGTGCGCGGCGGCATCCTGGACGTCTTCCCGCCCACCGAGGAGCATCCGCTCCGGATCGAGTTCTGGGGCGACGACGTCGAGGAGATCCGCTACTTCAAGGTCGCCGACCAGCGCTCCCTGGAGGTCGCCGAGCACGGGCTGTGGGCCCCGCCCTGCCGGGAGCTGCTGCTGACCGACCAGGTGCGGGAGCGGGCCGCGGCCCTGGCCGAGGCCCACCCGGAGCTGGGCGAGCTGCTCGGCAAGATCGCCGAGGGGATCGCGGTCGAGGGCATGGAGTCCCTGGCCCCGGTCCTGGTGGACGACATGGAGCTGCTGCTGGACGTCCTGCCGGCGGGCAGCATGACGGTCGTGGCCGACCCGGAGCGGGTGCGTACCCGGGCGGCCGATCTGGTGGCCACCAGCCAGGAGTTCCTCCACGCGTCGTGGGCGGCCACGGCCGGGGGAGGGGAAGCCCCGATCGACGTCGGCGCGGCCTCGCTGTGGAGCATCGCGGACGTCCGCGACCACGCCCGTGAGCTGGGCATGATGTGGTGGTCGGTGAGCCCCTTCGCGGCCGACGAGGGGTTCACGCAGACCGACGAGGAGTTCACGCGGACACATGCCGCTGACGCGGCGGGCGACACCGTCAAGCTGGGCATGCACGCCACCGAGAGCTACCGCGGCGACACCGCGCGGGCGCTGGCCGACACCAAGGGCTGGCTCGCCGACGGCTGGCGCACGGTCTATGTGACCGAGGGCCACGGCCCCGCCTCCCGCACCGTCGAGGTGCTCGGCGGTGAGGGGATCGCGGCCCGGCTGGACGGCGACCTCACCGAGATCAAGCCGTCCGTGGTGCATGTGGCCTGCGGTTCGATCGACTACGGCTTCGTCGACCCGGGGCTGAAGCTGGCCGTGCTGACCGAGACGGACCTGTCCGGGCAGAAGGCGGCGGGCAGGGACGGGGCGCGGATGCCCGCGCGCCGCCGCAAGACCATCGACCCGCTCACCCTCGAGGCGGGCGACTTCATCGTCCACGAGCAGCACGGCGTGGGCCGCTACATCGAGATGGTGCAGCGCACCGTCCAGGGCGCCACCCGCGAGTATCTGGTGGTCGAGTACGCCCCGGCCAAGCGCGGCCAGCCCGGCGACCGGCTCTTCGTCCCCACCGACCAGCTGGAGCAGGTCACCAAGTACGTGGGCGGGGAGTCGCCGACCCTGCACCGGCTCGGCGGGGCCGACTGGACCAAGACCAAGGCGCGGGCCAAGAAGGCGGTCAAGGAGATCGCCGCCGACCTGATCAAGCTCTACTCGGCCCGGATGGCGGCGCCCGGCCACGCCTTCGGCGCGGACACCCCCTGGCAGCGCGAGCTGGAGGACGCCTTCCCGTACGCGGAGACCCCCGACCAGCTCACCACCATCGCCGAGGTCAAGGAGGACATGGAGAAGTCGGTTCCGATGGACCGGCTGATCTGCGGCGACGTCGGCTACGGCAAGACCGAGATCGCGGTCCGCGCCGCCTTCAAGGCGGTCCAGGACGGCAAGCAGGTCGCGGTGCTGGTGCCCACGACCCTGCTGGTGCAGCAGCACTTCGGCACCTTCAGCGAGCGGTACGGCCAGTTCCCCGTCAACGTCCGGGCGCTCTCCCGCTTCCAGACCGACACCCAGGCCAAGGCGGTGCTGGAGGGGCTGCGGGACGGCTCGGTCGACGTCGTCATCGGCACCCACCGGCTCTTCTCCTCCGAAACCAGGTTCAAGGACCTGGGTCTGGTCATCGTCGACGAGGAGCAGCGCTTCGGCGTCGAGCACAAGGAGCAGCTGAAGAAGCTGCGCGCCAACGTGGACGTGCTGACGATGTCCGCCACGCCCATCCCGCGCACCCTGGAGATGGCGGTCACCGGCATCCGCGAGATGTCCACGATCACCACCCCGCCGGAGGAGCGCCACCCGGTGCTGACCTTCGTCGGCCCGTACGAGCAGAAGCAGATCGGCGCGGCGATCCGGCGGGAGCTGCTCCGCGAGGGCCAGGTCTTCTACATCCACAACCGGGTGGAGTCCATCGACCGGGCCGCCGCCCGGCTGCGCGAGATCGTCCCCGAGGCGCGGATCGCCACCGCCCACGGCCAGATGTCGGAGAGCACGCTGGAACAGGTGGTCGTCGACTTCTGGGAGAAGAAGTTCGACGTCCTGGTCTCCACCACCATCGTCGAGTCCGGTATCGACATCTCCAACGCCAACACCCTGATCGTCGAGCGCGGCGACAACTTCGGCCTCTCCCAGCTGCACCAGCTGCGCGGCCGGGTCGGCCGTGGCCGCGAGCGCGGTTACGCGTACTTCCTCTACCCGCCGGAGAAGCCGCTCACGGAGACCGCCCACGAGCGGCTGGCCACGATCGCCCAGCACACCGAGATGGGCGCGGGCATGTACGTGGCGATGAAGGACCTGGAGATCCGCGGCGCGGGCAATCTGCTCGGCGGCGAGCAGTCCGGCCATATCGCGGGCGTCGGCTTCGACCTGTACGTCCGGATGGTCGGCGAGGCCGTCGCCGACTACCAGGCCTCGATCGAGGCGGGCGAGGGCGAGCCCGCGGAGGCGCCGCTGGAGGTCAAGATCGAGCTTCCGGTCGACGCACACGTCCCGCACGACTACGCCCCCGGCGAGCGCCTGCGCCTCCAGGCGTACCGCGCCATCGCCTCCGCCGCCAGCGAGGACGACATCCGCGCCGTCCGCGAGGAGCTCACCGACCGCTACGGCAAGCTGCCCGAACCGGTGGAGAACCTCCTCCTGGTCGCCGGTCTGCGCCTGCTGGCCCGCGCCTGCGGCGTCAGCGACATCACCCTCCAGGGCTCCAACATCCGCTTCTCCCCGGTGGAGCTCCGCGAGTCCCAGGAGCTGCGCCTCAAGCGCCTTTACCAGCGCTCGGTGATCAAGCCGGCCACCAAGCAGGTCCTGGTGCCCCGCCCGGCGACCGCCAGGATCGGCGGGAAGCCGCTGGTGGGGCGGGAACTGCTGGCGTGGACCGGGGAGTTCCTGACGACGATCCTGGGGTCGTGACCGGGCGGTTTTCCGGAATCGGCTTGCCTGCGGAGTCATCGTGCATGGAAAATGCATGCATGGTGGCTCTGCAGATTCGGGATGTGCCGGACGAGGTGCGCGACATACTGGCCGAGCGGGCCAGACAGCTGGGCCAGTCCCTCCAGGGGTATCTGCTGGAGCTGGTCAAGAGTGAGGCCGAGCGGGCCGGCAACGTCGCTCTGTTGCAGCGGTTCGAGGGCCGGTCGGACGGTGCCGAGAGCTCCATGAGCGAGACCGTGCGGGAACTCGATGCCGGACGCGCGGCGCGCGACGCCGGACTCGGACACTCTCCGGGAGCGTCAGGAGCGACCGCGTGATCATTGTGGACGCGAGCGTCCTCACCGAAGCACTCACCGGGGACGCCGCGGCCGGAAAGGCGGCCCGCACGCGCCTCGCTCAGGATCCGCATTGGGCGGCGCCCGGCCATCTCATCGTCGAAACCTTCCACGCGGTACGCGGTCGGCTCCTCGGAGGGAAGATCACCCGAGCCCGCGCCGAGGACGCCGTGGCCGCCCTGACCGGAGCGTCGATCGAGGCGATCGGCATCCAGCCGCTCCTGATGCGCATGTGGGAGCTGCGGGGCCAGGTCTCGGGCTACGACGCGGCGTACCTCGCGGCGGCGGAGGTGTACCAGGCTCCGCTGATCACCGGCGACGCCAGGCTGAGCCGTTGCACCATGGCGCGTTGCGCGATCGAAGTCATTGCCTGACGGGACTTCCGGGCCAGGGAAACAGGGGCCAGGCCGCGCGACACCCCCGTCGTCGCGCGGGCCGACCCCGGCTCATGGGGCCCGGCGGAGCCGGGCCGAGCGTGCGTGGTGCCGTGCGGGCGGGGCCAGACGCGCACAACACGGCCCGCGGCGGGAGGCAGGGCTCGGCGCGGCCCGTCGTGGCTTGTCAGACCATAGGCGGGCGCGGCACCGGCGGCGAGGAACGATGTGCACAGTGAGGGCGCCGAGCGGTTCCGCTTCGAACGGTGAGCGCTCCGGTGAAGGGTGCGTACGAAGGCGCACGGAGGGCGCACGGTGAGCGCGCCGACGCCGTCTCAGAGCGAGCCCAGCGCCCGCATCGCCAGCCACAGCTCGTACTTCGCGCTCGGCGCGGTCAGCAGGGACCGCCCCAGCGCGTCCTCCGCCCGGGTCAGCCGCTTGCGCGCACCCGGCAGCGAGATCCCGAGGGCGGCCGCCGCGGCGGGGAGGCGGGCGTCGGCGCGCAGCCAGGTGCGTACGGTCTCCAGGCCGGTCGCCGGACCGGCCTGCTCCAGGGGGCGCAACTGGGCCCGGGCCCAGGTCCCGGCGGCCGGTGTGCCCAGTACCGCGTCCAGCGTGGCGGCGGGTTCCGGCGGGGCCTGGGCGAGGGCCGCCGCGGCCTGGGGCGCGGTGTACAGCCGCAGCGCCAGCCAGGCGGCCGAC
>NZ_BBOX01000230.1 GCF_001553455.1 Streptomyces hygroscopicus subsp. hygroscopicus | reverse complement strand
GGGCGAGGGCCGCCGCGGCCTGGGGCGCGGTGTACAGCCGCAGCGCCAGCCAGGCGGCCGACTGCGCGGCCAGGCTGCGGCTGACCGGCACGCCCAGCAGCTCGTCGAGATGGCGGACGCGGGCGGCGAGCGTATTGCGGTGGATCTTCAGATGGCGGCTGGCCGCCCCGCCGAAGCTGAGCCATGAGCCCAGCGTGCCCAGCAACTCCTGCGGGCCGGGGTCGGCGCGGCGGGCCGGTGCGTACCGCAGACAGGGCGCCAGCAGCTCGCTCGCCCACCGGTACCCGGCCGGGCCCGCCAGCACGGTGACATCCAGATCGCCGCCGAACGCGGCGCGGCGTTCGGGCGCGTTACGGGCCACCGCCAGCGCGTGGATCGCCTGCTCGTAGGCGGTCGGCGTGTCCCGCAGCGCCACCCGCTCGCTCACCCCGACCCGGCTCTCCGGCACCAGACGGACGATCAGCCGGTCCAGCGACACGCGGGGCGGCCGGGGCGGGCCGCCGCCCACGGTGGCCGGGTCGGTTCCGCCGGCTGGGGCGCCCACGGTGGCGGGGGCGTCCACGGCGCCCACGGTGGCCGGGGTGGCCGGGGCGGTTCCGTCGGCTGGGTGGGTTCCGGTAGCTGGGTGGGTCGCGTCGGCCGGGTGGGTTCCGTCGGTCGGGGCAGTCGTGGGGGCCGGGCCGGTCACGGTGGACGCGTCCGTTCCGGTGGACGTGTCCGTCCCGGTGGACGCCTCCGTCCCGGCGGCCGGATCCGTTGCGTCGGCCGGGCCGGTCCCGCCGGGCGGGCCCGTCTCGGGCGGTACGAGCGCGATGACGTGGTTGGGGCGCACCGGACACGGCACGATCCACGCCCCGCCCCCGGCCTCCCGGTCGATCCGCCGGGCGATCTCGCGCCGCCGGGGTTGCGGACACTCGATCACATACACCTGGATCACCCCGGGCAGCGCCGGCCGGAGCGCCCCGGCGATCCGCTGCGCGGCAGGCACACTGCCGACCATCAGCAGATGCAGCACCGCCTCCCGGCTGTGCCCCTCGGCGGACTCGATCCGGCGGCGGGCCCGCTCCGCCTGCTCCAGCCGCCAGCACAGGGCGAGGGTGCGGGCGGCGTCGGCGAGCAGCGTCCCGCAGTGCGGATCGTCCGGCCCGACGACGGCGAGATACGTCCTCGGGTCGGTGTCGAGCGCGATCAGATGCACCGGCCGCCCCTCGGCCCCGCCCAGTACGGCGGACGGCGCCCCCCGACGCCGCAGCTCGGCGACGGCGTCGGCGGCGGCCCGTGCCACCGCGGGGTCGCGCTCCCCCTCCGGCCCGGCCAGCACCCGGCCCGTGTCCCTGACCAGCACGGCCGGGCCCCCGGTGCGCCGGGTCAGCCAACCGAGCATGGCCCGTACCGCCCCGGGCCTGGTGGACAGCCGGGCGAGGGCGAGGATGTCGTCGGCACGCAGGTCGGAGGACGAAGCGGGCATGAAACAGCACATTAGTTCCGATCGCCTGGTTTTCCGAAGGGGGCCCGGCGGCCATGACGTCGCGGGTAATCGACGTCCGTGCGGGTGCGCGGCAGGCTGGTCCGTGTCCGCCGGAGACGCGGAACGCGTTCACCGGAGATGCCGGTCCGTCCCTGGAGATGCCGGTCCGTTCACCGGAGACGCTGCTCCGTCCCCGAAGGCGCCGGTCCGTTCACCGGAGACGGGGAACGCGTCCGCCCGAGACGCCGGATTCATCCGGCGATCAGCTTCCAACGTCTGGAGGAGCCATGCCCGCCGCCTATGGGCTCGCGCATCTGCGCGGCCGCAGCCCGCACCCCGACGTCATCGAGTACCTGGAGCGGATCCAGGCCACCCTCGACCCCTTCCACGGCCGTTTCCTCATCCACGGCGGCACGCTGGAGGTGGTCGAGGGGGAGTGGCCGGGCAGTGTGGTGCTGATCGAGTTCCCGGGCGGGATGGCGGACGCCCGCACCTGGTACGAGTCGCCCGCTTATCAGGACATCCTGCGGCTGCGCACCGACCACATCGAAGGCGATGTCGTCCTCGTCGAGGGCGTCGGCCCCGGCTACGACCCGCTGGAGCGCGCCGCGAAGCTCCGGGCCGCCGACCCCGGCGGCTACCGGCGCTAGCGGCGCGTACGTCCCAAGCGCGTACGTCCCAAGCGCGTACGTCCCAAGCGCGTACGTCCCAAGCGCGTACGTCCCAAGCGCGTACGTCCCAAGCGCGTACGTCCCAAGCGCGTACGTCCCAAGCGCGTACGTCCCAAGCGCGTACGTCCCAAGCCCGTACGTCCCAAGCCCGTACGCCGCGAACGCGCACTCCCCAAGGCGGTCAGCGGCCCACCGCGTAGCCCTGCGCGCCGCGCGGGTTGGCGGCGGCCAGCAGGACGCCCGTCTCCGGGTCGCGGGCGACGGCGCACAGGCGGCCCTCCGACCAGGGTTCGCCGACCACGACGTCGTGGCCGCGGCGGCGGAGTTCCGCTACCACGGGTTCGCCGATGCGGGACTCCACGACCACCCGGCCCGCCGTCATGGCACGCGGGTGGAAGGAGCCGGGGAAGGACTCCTGGTGCCAGTTGGGGGCGTCGATGGCGCCCTGGAGATCCAGCCCGGAGCGCACCGGGGCGCGCAGCGCGACACCGAGGAAGAAGTGGGTGCTCCACTGGTCCTGCTGGTCGCCGCCGGGGGTACCGAAGGCCATGACCGGGGTGTCGCCGCGCAGCGCCAGTGACGGGGTGAGCGTGGTGCGGGGGCGGCGGCCGGGGGTGAGGGAGTTGGGCAGGCCGGGGTCCAGCCAGGTCATCTGGAGCCGGGTGCCGAGCGGAAAGCCCAGCGCGGGGATGACGGGGTTGGACTGGAGCCAGCCGCCGCTGGGCGTGGCCGCGACCATGTTGCCCCAGCGGTCCACGACATCGAGGTGGCAGGTGTCGCCGCGGGTCACCCCGTCCCGGTCGACGGCCGGATCGGCGGCGGCCGGGTCGCCGTGCGCCGGTCCCCCCAGCCCCAGGCCCAGGTCCCCGCCGCCGACCGTCGGCTCCCCGCCGCCCGGCCCGGCGGCCGGGCCGTCCGCCCCGGAGGCCGCGCGGGCCACCGCGGCCAGCGCCTGCTTGCTCAGGCGCGGCGTACGGCCCCCGGGGTGGCCGGGGCGCAGCTCGTACGAGGCCCGTTCGCCGATCAGCGCCCGCCGCTCGTCGTTGTACGGACGCGAGAGCAACTCCGTGAGCGGCACGTCGGCGGCGTCCCCGTACCACGCCTCGCGGTCGGCCATGGCGAGCTTGCCGCCCTCGATCAGGGTGTGCAGGAAGTCGGGCGTGCCCAGGTCGGCCGCGCTCAGCCCGTCCGGCAGCAGGGCGAGTTGCTGGAGCAGCACCGGCCCCTGGCTCCAGGGCCCGGCCTTGCACACCGTCCAGCCGTTCCAGGAGTGGCGGACCGGCGCCTCGTACGTGGCCTCGAAGGCCGCCAGGTCGTCCCCGGTGAGCGTCCCGGCGTGGCGCTGCCCGGACGAGTCCATCGCGGGCCGGGCCGCCGCGTCCGCCAGCTCCTCGGCGATGAACCCTTCGCGCCAGACCCGGCGGGCCGCCTCGATCTGTGCCTCGCGCCCCGGCCCGGCCGCCTCCGCCTCGGCGATCAGCCGCCGCCAGGTGGCGGCCAGCGCGGGGTTGGTGAGCAGCCGTCCGGCGACGGGGGACGTCCCGTCCGGCAGATACAGCTCGGCCGAGGTCGTCCACTCGGTCTCGAACAACTCCCGGACCGTCTCCACCGTCTCCCCGATCCGCTCGACCGCGGGATGGCCGTGCTCGGCGTAGCCGATCGCGTACCGCAGCACCTCGGCGAGCCGCTTCGTCCCGTGGTCGCGCAGCAGCACCATCCAGGCGTCGAACGCGCCGGGCACCGCCGCCGCGAGCGGGCCGGTGCCCGGGACGAGGTCGAGACCCAGCGCCGTGTAGTGGTCGATGGTCGCCCCGGCGGGGGCCGGGCCCTGTCCGCACAGCACGGTGGGTTCGCCGCCCGCCGGGGCGAGGATGATCGGCACTTCCCCGGCGGGCCCGTTCAGGTGCGGCTCGACCACGTGCAGGACGAACCCGGCGGCCACGGCCGCGTCGAAGGCGTTGCCGCCGTCCTCCAGGACGGCCATGGCGGACTGCGAGGCCAGCCAGTGGGTCGAGGACACCATGCCGTGGGTGCCCTGGAGCGTGGGTCGGGTGGTGAACATCGCGCAGCGTCTCCTACGGGGTGCGGGTGGTGGACGCTCAGGGGGCCGAGGCGTCCGGGGCGGTGCCGTTGTCCGCCACCAGATGGCAGGAGACCTGTCGGCCGCCGCCTCCCGCAAGCCCCGGGCCTACGGATGGCTGAGCCTCGCCCCGAGCGCGTGCCGCAGGACGCGCGGCGGCGGACGGTACGTGGCGGCGTACGGCACGTGGCGGCGGGCAGCACCCCGTGGCAAACGGTGCCCCTGCGGCAGACGGCGCCCCGCAGCAGGCGGCGCCCCCGCAGCAGGCGGCGCCCGGCGGCGGGAACTCTAGGCCGGGTCGCGCGGCCCCGTGCCGCCCGGTCACCGCCACCGTTTCCGTCAATTCCTCGGTGAACAAAGGGTTAAGCGGTCCGGAAAAAGCGGTTACGGAGATGGGGATGTTTCTCCGCCGCGGCCCGCAAATAATGCGGCGGCCTGCTCCTGTGCCGAACTAGGGGATTTCCGGGGCAACCGCGATCGGCGATGCGCGGTCTAACGGGTCGCTCGGAAACAGTGAATCGCCGACCGCGGTGACGGCGGGGGCGATTGACGCGGCATCTTTCCACCGGCCTGATCGACACCGATTCCACGAAGGGGCGCCTCCCCATGCGCATGTACCGGACCATGGCTGCTACAGCCACCCTCGCCCTCGCCCTGGCGGGAGCCGCGTTCGCGGCCCCCGCCGCCCAGGCGGCCACGACGACCAGTGGTTCCCTCGTCCTCGCCGACGACGGCGAACTCTGGTACAAGGCCGCCCCGGGACAGACGAACAACCTGACGGTCTCCGAGAAGATCGAACAGCGGGGCGAATTCGAGTACTACTACATCCTCACCTTCCGCGATAAGGGTGCTATCACCATCAGCGCGCAGGCAGCGCAGCACAACGAGTGCGCCTACCCTTCCGCGGCCGATCACACCGCTGCCCGGTGTGCGGTGCTGATGCCCCAGAACTCCGATGACTCGGATATCTACGACGTCGACCTCGGCGACGGCGACGACACCGCGAAGATCGACGCCGGCAGCGACGCGTACGCCGGAATTCACGGCGGCCCCGGTGACGACGTCCTCCAGGGCAGCGCCGCGGACGTGTTCTACGGCGAGGGCGGCGACGACCACATCGACGGTGGCGGCGGTGTCATGGGCTTCGGCGCCTTCGGCGGCGACGGCGACGACACCATCACCAACTGCACGTACGAATGCCACGGTGGCGCCGGGAACGACACCATTACCGGAAACTCCGAGGACAACCTGCTGTACGGGGACGACGGAAACGACATCCTGCGCGGCGGCAAGGGCGACGACGAACTCTACGGCGGCAAGGGCAACGACCGGCTGTTCGGCGAGGCGGGCAACGACAAGCTCTGGGGCAACAGCGGCGACGACGTGCTGTGGGGCGGGCCGGGTACGGACACCCTCTCCGGCGGTCCGGGCCGCAACCAGGTCCACCAGGACTGACCGGTCACGGCGCGGGCCGGGGTACGGGCTCCCTCACCCCGTGCCCCGGCCGGCTACTTCCCCCAGATCTTGCGGTAAGCCTGCCGATACCCCTCGGAGTCCCAGGACAGCGCACCGCCGCTGTTGGCGTCGGTGGCGATGTGGACCGGGGAGACGTATCCGCTGGCGGGCTCGCCCGCGAAGGCGCGGTTGAACTCGTCGACGATCTGCCAGCCGTGTTCGGAGAGGGGCTCGGGCACCGTGGCGGCCTGGTACTGCTTGCCGTTGACGCGCTGGAAGGCCGACGGGTCGCCGTCTCCCGCGCCGATGTTGAACGGGGCGCCCGCGCCGTCCTTGCCCGCGGCGCGCAGGGCGGAGGCGGCGTGGCGGAAGTACAGGTCGTTGATGGCGGCCGAGTACGTCCACTGGTCGCCATAGCGGGAGAGCAGTGAGCGGACCTCCCCGACGGCGCGTTTGCTGACCTCGGGGATCGGGATGTTCCGGTAGCTGAGCACCTTGACGTCGGAGCAGGCGGCCAGCTCCTTCTTGATCAGGTCGGATTTGCGTTTCGCGAAGGCAACCGTGGCATCGGTGAACAGCACCACTCCCGCCCGGCCGTTGGACCGGGCGATGATCCAGTCGGCGCTGATCCTCGCGACGTCCTCGACCCGGGTCGAGACGTTGGTGAAGAGTTCGGGACGCCCGTCCGGGCCGGGGGTCGGGGCGGCGTGCCAGCCGACCACCGGAATGCCCGCCGCCTTGGCCTTCTTGATCTCGTCCGGGACGCTCTCTGGGCCGAGACCGGCGATGACGATGCCGTCGGGCTTGAGGTCGAGGGCCTGCTTGAAGGCGGAGCGGTAACCGGCGGGCGTGCCCCTGCCGTTGAGCGTGCGCACGCTCCACCGGACGAGCTTGGCGGCTTCCTGGACGCCCTGGGCGACGCCGGTGGGACCGGGGTTGGACAGGTCGTGGGCGATGAAGACCAGGCGCTTGCCGTGAGCCGCCGCCTCCGGCCCGGTGGTGGGGCCCGTCCAGGGCGCGTCGACGGCCTCCGCCTTCTTGACCGCCTGCTTGGCCCGCGCCAGGGCCGTGGGGCAGCCGGGCTCGGCGGAGGCCCGGTGGGACGCGGTGGTGGCGGCGCCGGGCTCGCAGCCGGTGGCGGCCACGGCCAGCAGCGCGGTGGCCGTCAGGGCCGCCTTGCGGGTGGGGTGCACGGGTCTCCTCGCAGGGCACGGGGGTACGGAGGGTACGCGGGTACGTGAGTTACGGGGGAACGGGGGTACGGAGGGCGGGGGTACGGGAGTTGCGGGGGTACGGAGGGTACGGGGTGGGAGCCGGGGAACGGGTCCGGGGATGAGCCGGGGTGGGGGAGACAGGTTACGGGTGGCGGTGCCGTGCGGTGCAGCCCCCTTCGTCATGTGCGGTGCCGCGCGAGGCGGCTGTTGGGCGTGTGCGGTGTCGCGTAGGGCGGCTGTTGGGCGTGCGGTGCCGCGCGGGGCGAGGCGGCTGTTGGGCGTGTGCGGTGCCGTGCGAGGGCGGTCCCCTCGGGCCCGTACGGGGATCGCGTGGGGTGGCCGTTGGGCGTGTGCGGTGCCGTGCGAGGGCGGTTCCCCCGGGCCCGTACGGGGACCGTGCGGGGCGACCGCCCTGTCGGCAGGGGCGCCCCCCGCCGTACACAGTCGTGAACAAGCCAGGCCCCGTGACGCCCCGGCTCTCCACCCTTTGCGCACCGGGCGGACACCTCGCGGACACCGGCCGCGCCGTCGGCGGGGCACCGGGCGATGCGGAGATGACCTAAACCCAGCAAAGCGTGGATATTCCGTGATCGTTGAGGGGGCATGCCTTGCGCGAGTGCGCACAGGCGGTAGTGTTCACGGCCGGTTGGGTGTGTGGCGCAATCCCGTCGCTCATATTCCGGCATGAAACGCCCTGCGCCGACTCCCGCTTCCGGTCGTCGGCGATCGGCGACAACAACACCTCGGTCACCGCACAGGAGCACATCGAAGGAGGACCTGGGTGTCTGTGGACACAGCGGACCCGCCACTCGAACAGGACCCGTCCGGGCGTGCGCCGCTGCGCCCGAGGTCCCGTCGCGCGGTGGGCGCCCCCGGGGCCCTCCTCGACCGCTGGCCGTTCCGGCGGAAGCTCAACGTCCTGGTGATCGTGCCCCTAACGGTCGTCGGCGTGCTCCTCGGCCTCGCCGTCCACAGCGAGGTGCAGCAGGCCCGGGACGCCGCCCGGACCGCCCGGCTGGTGCGCGACAGCGGCCAGGTCGCCCGGCTGATCAACGACATCCAGGCCGAACACCGGCAGGCGCTGCTGCTGTCCGTCCTGCAGGATGCGGTCCGCCCGGGGGCCACCCTCCCGTCGACCGCCGATTACCGCCGGGCGCAGCGGTCCACCGACGAGCGGGCCACCGCCGTGCGTTCCGCGTTCGGAGCGGACCTGCCGAAGGAGGAGGCGCGGGCCCTCGACTACGTCCAGCGCCTGAGCGTGCTGCGGGACAAGGTGGAACGGGGCTCGGTGCCCGCCGCCGGGATCGACCCCGCGTACGCCGCCGCCGTCGGGTATCTCATCGACGGCATCGGGCTCGACCACTTCTCCGGCTCCCCCTCGTCCTCCGCCGTCGAGCTGGTCGACACCGTGCTGCGGGCCGACGCCGCCCACGCGGCCTTCGAGGGCGGGGTGTTCTCCGCCCAGACCCGGGACGCCAACGCCCTCACCGAGTACACCCGCGCGGTCGGCGCCCACCGGGTCTTCGAGGAGCAGTCGGAACGTTTCGCCAGAATCGCCGACCCCGATCAGGTCCTGCGCCTCGACGGCATCGAGCGGCACGCCGAGGAGAACGGCTTCGAGGACCGGTTCGCCCAGCTCAAGATCGACCCCAGCTCCCTGCAGGGCCAGTCGACGCGGGAGCTGCGCACGGCGATGGCCGCGGGCACCCGGCAGGCCGGGGCCCGCCTCGAGATCACCCGCTCGCTGATCGACCAGATCGCCGACCGGGCCGACGGCCTCTCCCAGGACGCCCTGCACAAGGCGCTGGCCCTGCTCGCCCTCGCGGTCCTCGGCTTCGCCGCCTGGCTGGGCTTCTCCATCCTGGTCCGGCGGTCGGTCGTACGCCCCCTGGCGGCCCTGACCGGCGCCGCCCACCAGGTGGTCGAGGTCGCGGGCGAGGAGCTCGCCAAGGTCGAGGACGACGACGCGACCGACAGCACCCCGCTGCGTCCCCGGCCGATCCCCGTCCCGGTGCGCGACGAGATCGGCGCTCTGGCCGAGGCGTTCAACCAGGTACAGGTCACCGCCGCGGCGCTGCTGGAGCGCCAGGTGCTCAGCCGGCGCAACGTCGGCGAGATGTTCGGCAACGTCGGCCGCCGGGTCAGCAACCTGACCACCCGGCAGCTCAGCCTGATCGACGCCGTCGAACGCGAGGAGACCGATCCCGGCCTCCTGGAGCGGCTCTACCGCATCGACCACATCGCCGTACGCCTCCAGCGCAACGCCGACAGCCTGATGCTGCTCGCCGGGATCCGGGAGACCGAGCTGGACGCCCGGCCGACCAGCCTGGCCAACGTCATCCGGGCGGCGCTCGGCCAGATCGAGGGGTACCAGCGGGTGTCCCTGCGGGCCGAGACCGAGGTCACCGTCGCCCCCGACATCACCGGCGACCTCACGCTGATGCTCGCCGAACTGCTGGAGAACGCGGTCGAGTTCTCCCCGTCCGACACCCCCGTCGAGGTCGTCGTCCGGCCCGGCACCGACGTCAGCGCGGAGGGCGGTGCGCTGGTCGAGGTCATCGACCACGGGCTCGGCATGGGGGCGGAACGCCTGGCGGAGGAGAACGCCCGGCTGGTCCGCCGCGAGCGGCTCGACCTCGTACCGACCAAGGTGCTCGGCCTCTTCGTGGTCGGAAGTCTCGCCCGGCGCTGGGGCCTCCGGGTCACCCTGAGCCGTACGCCGGGCGGCGGGGTCACCGGCAGCGTGTGGATTCCGGCGCCGCTGCTGCTTGAGCTCAGTCCGTTGGAGAAACCGGCACCGGCGCTGGCGCCTGGCTCATCGTCGGGCTCCGATTCCGATTCCGGTTCGGGCTCCGATTCCGGTTCCGGTTCGGTCCCGGGCCCGGGTTCCGGTTCGGGCTCGGCGTCGGTCATGGGGCCGGTCGCGGTGTCGGGTTCGGGTTCCGGTTCGGGGCCGGTCGCGGCGTCGGCGGAACGCCCGGCGGGGTCCGGGCCGGAGTCCGGCGCCCCCGTACCCGCCGCCACGCCCCTGCCCGTACTCGCCTCCACCACCGCACCCGAGCGGCACCCGGCGGCGCCGACGACGGGGACCGGTCTGCCCCGCCGCCTCCCGACCGCGGCCCGTACGAGCACGGAGTCGGCCCGTACGGACGCGGATTCGGCCCGTACGGGCGCGGAGTCGGTGCGGACACCGCACGAGCCCAGCGCGGAGAAGAACCCGGACGCGGCGCACGAGCCGAACGTGGCGAAGGCGCACGAGCCCGGCGCGGGAAAGGTGCCGAACGCGCCGAGCGCCGGTACGGCCGCCCCCGCCTCCCGCCCGCTGCGCCGCCGCGTCCGGGGCGCGACGCTCGACAAGACCACCTCACCGGCCGACCGGGCGATCCCGGCCGTCCGCGGGCCCGTGGACGCCGACGCGGTCCGTTCCGAACTCGACGCGTTCGAGGCCGCCGTACGCAGGGCGGAGCAGGACAGCGCCGCCACCCAGGCCGAACCCACGCCATCCACACATCAGCGACCCCGGAAGGAGTCGGGAAGTGACCACGCCGACAGATAAGAGCGGTTCCGCTGAGCCGGAAACCACCGATCTGCGAGCCGCCGCGGCCGACTTCACCTGGCTGCTCGACCGGTTCGCCACCCAGACCGCCGGGGTCGTGGACGCCATCGCGGTGTCCTCCGACGGCCTGCTGATCGCCGTCTCCCAGCTGAGCGAACGGGCCGACTCCGAGCGGCTCGCCGCGATCGTGTCCGGTGTCACGAGCCTGGCCGCCGGGGCGTCCGGCAACTACGGCCTCGGCGGCCTGAACAAGGTCATCATCGATCTGGAGGGCGGCCATGTGCTGGTGTCGTCCATCGGCTGCGGTGCCGTCCTCGGCGTGGTGACCACGAACGAGGCGAAGCTGGGCAACGTCGCGTACGAGATGACCCTCTTCGCCAACCGGGCCGGGGCCGCGCTCACTCCTCAGCTCGTCATGGAGCTGAAGAGAAGCGCCGGGTCGGTCGGCTGACGGGTCGCGCGGCGCAGTCAGGAGGGGGCGAGATGGTCGCCGGTGAACCAGTACCGCGGGAGACGGCCCCGCACGGGGCGGGGGACAGCGCCCGGGACGCCCCGGGACGTCCCGAAGCGGCCGACCAGTCGCCGGAGCCGACAGGCCCCGCGGAACCGGCCGAGCCCGTCGAGCAACCGGAGCCCGTCGAACAACCGGAGTCCATCGAGCCCCCCGAGCCCGTTGGCCAGCGCGAACCCGTTGGCCGACCCGCGCCCGACAAGCACCCGGCGCCCGAAGAGCACCCGGCGCCCGAAAAGCCATCCGAGCCCGTCGAACAACCCCCGCCCGCCAGGCAATCCGCACCCCCCGAGCCGATGGGCCGCGCTCCCGCCGTCCGCCCGTTCCTGCTGACCGCCGGCCGGGTGTCCGGGAGCGGCGCCGCGCCACCGCTCCCGGTCGAGACCCAGGTCGTGGCGACGCCGGACGGGCTGTCCGCCCTCAGATCGCTCACCTTCGAACGCCGCGACATCGTCGCCGCCTGCCGTCGCCCGCAGTCGGTGGCGGAGCTGGCCGCCCGGTTGCGTCTGCACCTCAACGTGGTGCGGGTCCTGGCGGAGGACCTGTGCACCGCCGGGCAGCTGGCGGTCCACGTCCCGGACACCGGGACGGTCCACGACATCTCCGTACTGCGAAGGGTTATCGATGGTCTCCGTGCCGTCCCCGACTCCCGGGGCTCCCTCCCCGACTCCCGGGGCTCACTCCGCGACAGCGGTTGAACAGCCGCCGCTGCCGGTCAAGCTGGTCATCGCCGGTGGTTTCGGGGTCGGCAAGACGACGGCCGTGGGCTCGATCTCCGAGATCCGGCCGCTGACCACGGAGGCGGTGATCACGGAGGTCGCGGCGGGCGTGGACGACCTCACGCACACCCCCGCCAAGACCACCACCACGGTCGCCATGGACTTCGGCGTCATCACCATCGACCCGACGCTGAAGCTCTACCTGTTCGGCACGCCGGGCCAGGAACGCTTCGGTTTCATGTGGGACGACGTGGTCGAGGGCGCCCTCGGCGGTCTGGTGATCGTGGACACCCGCCGCCTGGACGACTGCTACGCCGCGGTGGACTACTTCGAGCACAAGGACATCCCGTTCGCCGTCGCCGTGAACGCCTTCGACGGCGAGGTGCAGCACGACCTCGACGAGGTCCGCTGGGCCCTGGACATCTCCGACCCCGTCCCCCTGATCGTCTTCGACGCCCGCGAGACGGGTTCGGTCCGCGACGCCCTCCTGGTCGTCCTCGACGTGGCCCTCTCCCGCGCCGAATCCGCCCAGCCCGGACCTATCGCAGGCGGCGGCGTCCAACGGCCGTAGTACACCGGCCACATGACCGGCGGTCGCGCAATCGGGCCCCGGCCCCGACCACCGTCCGTCGGCCACTTTGACGTGAATCCATGTGTGGTGAGTAACTGTTCGCCGCACGTCGTACATCTCAGGAGGCGCTCTGTGGGCGAAGCGGAAGTGGCGGACGGGACGAAAGCGGAAGGCGGGGAAGCGCGCTGCCCGCTGGGCGACTTTCCGTTCGAGCCGGAGCACCCCCTGGCGCCCCCGAAGGAGTGGGCGGCGCTGCGGGCGGAGGGGTGTCCGGTGCCGGAGCTGACGCTGCGCTCGAGCGGGGCCCCGGTGCGGGTGTTGACGCGGTACGCGGACGTGCACGCGATGCTGTCCGATCCGCGCTTCTCACGGGAGGTGAGCCACGCGGAGTCGGGCGGCAGCGGCACCCGCGAACAGCACCAGCGCTGGCGGCAGTTGCTGAGCCACGCGCTCACCACCCAGCGGGTCGCCGAACTCCGCCCCCGGATCACGGCCATCGCGCATGCCCTGGTGGACGCGATGGAGGCCGGGCCGAACCCGGCCGACCTCGTGGCGGCCTTCGCCTATCCGCTGCCGGTGCGGGTGCTCGGTGCCCTGCTGGGCGTACCGGAGGAGGACTGGGACCGTCTCACGTACTGGTCGGGCGCGCTGCTCGCCCTGGACGGCCAGGACGAACAGGAGATCCGCACCGCACGCGAGGACCTCCTGGCGTACCTGGGCGAGCATGTGGCCCGGAAGCGGCGGGAACCGGGTGACGACCTGATCAGCGCACTGATCGCGATCACCGACGCCGCCGACCGCCGCCTGCCCGACGGCGTCCTGGTCCAGATCGCGCAGGGGCTGGTCGTCTCCGGCCACGAGACGACGTCCGGCGCGATCGCGAAGCTCGTCCCGGTCCTGCTCGACGAGCGGTCCCGCTGGCAGCGGCTGCTGGACGACCGGTCGCTGATCCGCACGGCCGTCGAGGAACTGCTGCGCTTCGACGTCAACCGGGGTCCGGGCATGCCGCGTTACCTCACGGAGGACGTCGAACTGGGCGGCGAGGTGATCCCGAAGGGCAGTACGACCCTGTCGGTCATCGACGCCGCCAACCGCGACGAGCGGATGTTCCCCGACCCGGACGAGCTGGACCTGAGCCGTTCCCCCAACCGGCACCTCTCCTTCGGCGCGGGCTCGCACTACTGCCTCGGCCAGGCGCTGGCCCGTACCGAACTACAGGTCACCCTGGAGGTGCTGCTGGAGCGGCTGCCCGGTCTCGCCCTGGCGATCCCGTCGGCCGGGCTGGTGCGGCGCGGGGGACTGCTCACGGACGCCTTCGAACAGGTCCCGGTGGCGTGGTAGCCAGGCGAAGCACGAGCGCAGGTACGAACCGGCACCACTAGGCGATACGGTCTCGCGGTCTCGCCGCCTCCCGGCCTCGCGGACGGCTCCCTCCGGAGCCGTCCGTCGCGTGTCGCGTCCGTGGTGTCCGTGGCGTCTGGCGTCCGTCACGTCCGTGGCGTCTGGTGCGTGCCGCGTCCGTCGCGTCTGGTGCGTCAGGCGCCGAGGGCGAAGAGGAGGGCGGTGGTCCCGGCGCATCCGATGGCGCCGAGGGCCGTTCCGGCGACGGCGGCCCACAGCCGCCCGGTGCCGCGACGGGCGTGGTGGACACCCATCGCGCCGAGCGCGATGGCGAGGGCTCCGGCGAGGATCGCCCACGGCAGCGTGACGAGCACCAACGAGGGCACCCACGCGCCCAGGGCGGCGAAGGCGCCGAGGACCAGCGCGGTGAGCCCCAGCGCGACGGCGGGTGAGTCACTGCCGCCGGACACGGTCGGTTCGGACATGACCTGCTCCCCGTAGAACCGGTTCACATGCTGTGATGATCGTACCGACCGGGGCGATGCTATGGGGGTGCGGCGGTGGAGCCGGAGCCGAGGGGATACGTCTGGAGCCGCCCCGAAGACGGGGCGATCTATCGAGAGGCCGTCGGCAGGCTCCAAGCGGAGGACACCGTGCTCCAGGGCTACCTGGCGGCACCCCATGTGCCGGAGGTGGACGAGCGGCGGTTGACGGCGGAATTCCACGGCGCCCGGTTCGTCAGGGACGTACTCGCCTCGGGCTTCCGCGAGTACGAGGACTACCAGGACGCCGTGGAGCAGCGCGATGTCGCGGCTGCCCGGTACCACCGGTCCCGGTGGTCACCAGGACGGCCGCTCTTGCTGGTCCGGCTGGCCACACTGCACTGGCAGGTCGCCTTCATGCGCCGTCAGTGGGAGCGGTCCTTGCGGACCACCCTCACCGGCTGTGTCAGGCCGGTGCTCAGACGCATGATCGGGGACGGCCACGACACCCTGCTGGTCACTCCCGACCTTCTCGGCCTCATCGAGGTCCACGACCTGCGCTATGTCGTTCCGCACCGGGAGCAGCGCAACCTCGCCACGAAGATGGGGCTGATGGCCGGCGGGACCATCGCGATCTCGGGGCCGCGAGGAGTGGGTAAATCCACCCTGCTCAGGGCCCAGGCGCAGAAATGGGCCGACAGGGATCTCGTGGTGCCTGTCCAGATCCCCGCCGCCTACGTGCCGCAGGAATTCCTGCTCTCCCTGTTTCAGCAGGTATGCGAAAAATTCATCGCCCGGCACGGGACCGCGGCCGATGCGTCGTACCTCTTCCTGGTGAAACTGCGCAAGCACATCCTGATGAGGCTGCGCAGAGTGTTCCCGTTCTGGGCTCGCCTCCTGGCCGGACTGGTCCTTCTGTCCGTCGCGCTGGCACCGGCCGCACAAGCGCTGCGAGAGGCGGTGAAAGGCGACGTCCAGCAGCGGCTGACGCGCTTCTGGGACGGCGCCGGCGGATATCTCACCCACCTCTGGGAACACCACGTCTGGTGGACGCGGGTGCCGCTGGCTCTGCTCGGCCTCGGCGTGCTGGCCTCGCTGCCGAGGTGGCAGAAGAACTCACCACTCCTCAAGGAGTGTGTCAACTACCTTTACCTTCTCCGGACCGCGCAGAGCACCAGCCTGGCGACCAGTACGGGATTGACACCCTTGGCCGCCGCGAACGTGTCGGCCAACCGCACGACGACGCTCTCGTCGCGTGCGCTCACCTTTCCCGAACTGGTCGGGCATTTCCGGGACCTGCTCGAGCGCATGGCGAAAGCGGGGAAGAGCGGAGACGGAAACCAGGACGGCGAGCGTCGCATATTCATCATCATCGATGAGGTGGACCGTATCGGCACGGCAGAGCAGGCGCGGCTGCTGCTGGCCGAGATCAAGGCGGTGTTCGGCATCCCGAATGTGTATTTCCTCATCTCCGTCGCCGAGGACGTAGGAGCGGACTTCGTCCGCCGGGGACTCCCGGCCCGGGACGTCATCGACAGTTCACTGGACGACGTCGTCCATATCGAGCCGCGGACCCTGGCGGAGTCGCACGACATACTGGACAACCGGGTTCCCGGCCTGACCACGCCCTTCATCGCCCTCGCGCATTGCCTTTCCGGGGGCATCACACGAGACCTGATCCGGTACACCCGCAGGATGGTCACGATCCCCGAGCGCCTGGGCCGCGGCGGAGGGCGGTTGCCGGAGATCGCCCGCGAACTGCTCCTGAGCGAACTCCTGGAAACACTGGCAGGCTTCCGGGTGTCGCTCGGCCGGACCGACTGCCCAGCGGACTGGGCCCCGCAGCTGGACGACGCCCGCTCGACCATCCTGCTCCTGCGCGAACGCTCCGAGCCCGGCCAGAGGTCGGTCCTGCGCGGGGCCATCCAGCGCCTGGCCGACACGACCGGTGCCCCCACGGGGCCGGGGCCCGCCCCGACCGGCCCCCAGGACGGCCAACCGCAATGGGATCAGCTCGGGGCGTACAGCGACTTCGTGCTGACGCTGCTCGACTTCTTCACCCGGGAGGAACCCTTTCCCGGCAGCGTGGACATCGAGCGCAAAGGGGCTGACGGAGATCTGCAGCGGCTCGCCGAAGCACGTTTCGAACTGGCCGCGTCACCGGCTGTGGCACGTCTCGTGCTGAGGCGGTTCCGCGAGGCGTGGGGGATGCCGTACGTACGTACGGACCCGCACTGACGGCTGGGCCCCGTCGGCTCAGGTGGCGGTGCGGCGCACACCTCTTGGGCACACCTCTTGGGCACGCCTCTTCGGTACCCCTCTTCGGCACGCCTCTTCACCGGGCAGGCAGGGAGGCGGTGATGCCGGAGAGGATGAGATCGACCCCGGCGAGGAACTGCTCGCGGTCGTCGTGCCCGCGCAGTTGGCCCGCGACGGCCCGGGTGAACGGGTAGTCGTCGGGATCGAGCTGCTCCCATGCCGTGGACGCGGCGTCGAGGAACCGGGCGCGGTCCACCTCGGGCCCGAGCGTGCGGGCGCTCGCGGCGTTCGTGGCGTTCTGGCCCGCGGCGCCGAGGATGTAGTGCATCAACGCCGAGGTCGCCGCGAACCAGCTGCTCTCGGGCACGCCGAGCGCGCGGATCTGACGACCGACGCTTTCGAAGATCCGTGGCGCCACCGTCTCCCAGAGGCTGTGGGAGAGCTGCGTCATGAGCTGCGAGGCGAGCCACGGGTGTTCCTCGATCGCGTCGAACAGGCCGAGCGCGACGGCACGGATCCCGTCCTGCGGTGAGCCCGCGGCCCCGGCGGCCTCGATGGCCTCGGCGGGTCCGGCGGACTCGTGGGACTTAGTGGGCTCGATGGCCTCGGGGGACTCGGCGGATTCGGCGGGTCCGGCGGCCTCAGCGGATTCGGCGGACCCGGCAGACTCGGGAGACTTGGCGGCCTCGGCGTGCCCGGCGGCCTCGGCGTGCCCGGCGGCCTCAGCGGGTCCGGCGGCCTCAGCGGGTCCGGCGGACGCGGCGTGCCCGGCGGCCAGCGCGGCGGCGACGACGGCGTCGGTCGCGGCGCCGAGCAGCTCGCCCTTGTTCGCCACATGCCAATAGATCGCCCCGGGCCCGGTGGCGAGGCGCTCGGTCAGCGCCCGGAACGTCAGCCCGCTCTCGCCGGCCGCGTCGAGCAGTTCGATGGCGGCCTCGACGATGCGCTCGCGGGAGAGCGCCTCTGTGCGCCGCTGTGACCGGCGCGTCCGCGTTGCCATGCGGCCATCTTGACATGCCTGGAGCGCCGTTCCAACATGGAGCGCCGTTCCAATGTTGGAACGGCATACCAGAGAGGCTGGCCGGGCCCCACCGAGCGGCCTCGATCGCGAAGGATTCACGATGCGCACTCCCGTGACGATCATCGGCGCCGGACTCAGCGGCCTCACCCTCGCCCGCGTCCTCCACGTCCACGGCATCCCGGCCACGGTCTACGAGGCCGAGCCTTCACCGACGGCGCGCTCGCAGGGCGGCATGCTCGACATCCACGACTACAACGGCCAACTGGCCCTGCGGGCGGCCGGCCTGATGGACGAGTTCCGCGGCCTCATCCTGGAGGGCCGCCAGGCCATGCGGATCCTCGACCGGAACGGCACCGTCCTGTTCCACGAACCCGACGACGGCACGGGCGGACGCCCCGAGGTGCAGCGCGGCGAACTACGACAGATGTTGCTCGACTCGCTCCCGGCCGGCACCGTCCGGTGGGGGTACAAGGTCAGCAGCGTCCGTGCCCTCGGCGGGGGCCGCCACGAGGTGACGTTCGCCGACGGCGGCACCGTCGTCACCAGCCTGCTGGTCGGCGCGGACGGCGCGTGGTCACGGGTCCGGCCGCTGCTCTCCGCCGCCACACCCGAGTACGTCGGCCGGTCGTTCGTCGAGACCTGGCTGTTCGACAGCGAAACCCGGCACCCGGCCGCCGCGAAGACGGTCGGCGGCGGGTCGATGCTCGCGCTCGCGCCGGGCAAGGGGATCCAGGCCCACCGGGAAAAGGGCGAAACCCTGCACACCTATGTGGCGCTCACCAAGCCGCAGGACTGGTTCGCCGCCATCGATTTCACCGATGCCGCCGCGGCCACCGCCCGGATCGCACGGGAGTTCGACGGCTGGGCGCCGGAGCTCACCGCGCTGATCACCGACAGCGACACCGCGCCGGTCCTGCGCCTGCTCAACGCACTGCCGATCGGGCACCGATGGGACCGGGTGCCCGGGGTGACCCTGGTCGGCGACGCCGCCCACCTCTCGGCCCCGAACGGCGAAGGCGCCAACCTGGCCATGCTCGACGGCGCCGAACTCGGCAAGGCCCTCGCCGCGCACCCCGACGACACCGAGGCCGCCCTCACCGAGTACGAGCAGGCCATGTTCCCCCGCGGCACCGAAGCCGCCACCGAAGGAGTCGAAGGCTACGAACTCATGTTCGGCGACAACGCACCCCACAGCCTGATCACCGCGTTCGCCGAACACGAGTAGCTGCGGCAGAGTGCCCAGCCATGCTCTTACCTCGGGTTCGATTTCGATGGCGTACGGTCGCTCCACCGTTGGCAGCGTAGGCCGGAGACCGGAGACCGGAGACCGGAGACCGGAGACCGGAGACCGGAGAACGACGCGACGTCGAGCGGCGGTCATCCGATCGGATGCCGGGGCAGTGGGCTTTTAGCCCTCCGCCGGTGCCACCCCGACCGGGCAGCTCACGCCCGTGCCGCCGAGCCTGTGTTGCCATGTGCCCCCGGTGCCCGTCTAGAGG
>NZ_BBOX01000229.1 GCF_001553455.1 Streptomyces hygroscopicus subsp. hygroscopicus | reverse complement strand
CCGGCGCCGACCGCGACGGGCTCGGGCTGGTGCGCCGGGGCGATGAACTGATCGTCACCGTCGGCCCGTTCCACCGGGTGCTGCCGCTGCCGTCCGCCCTGCGCCGCTGCACCGTCTCCGGCGCCGGGCTGCGCGAGGGATGGCTCCAGGTCCGCTTCACCCCGGACCCGGACCTGTGGCCGAAGCGGCTGTGAACCCGGCGCCGCCTCCGGCGGGTCCCGGGCTCTGACCCCGCCCCGCTCCTTCGGGTAACGTCGGTCACAAGCCCGGATGAACACACGGGCAGCCAGCATCCCGCCGCAGGAGTTCGCCATGAGCGATGCCACCGAGCGCCCCGCAGAGCCCCCGGACACCGAGGTGCCGGTCACCGAGATCGATCCCGACGCCTGGGAGCGGGCCTGTGCCGAGGACCTCGCCGCCGAGCGGGCCCGGCGGCGGGCCCGGCAGTCCGCCGAGGAACCGGGGAGCGTCGCCGAGGAGTTCCTCAAGCTGGCCGACGCGCTCGCCGACAAGGTCGCGGGGATCCAGACGCCGATCGCCGGTACGGCGGTTCAGGGGGCCGTACAACAATTGATCGCACAGGCGAAGGCAGCCGTGGAGCCGGTCATCGAGCGCAATCCGGATGTGTTCGAGCACCTGGCCGGCGCTGGATCCGAGCTGCTCGCCGCCTATCGCGCCGCCGTGGCCGGTCAGGAGCGGCGCTGGACCCGGGGCGCCGACGACCGTCCCAAGGGCCCTGGCGATGAGGGCGAGAGTTCGAGTAGTGAACACATCGACCTCGATTGAGCGCTCCTCCGGTACCGTTAGCCTCGGCGGGGTTCGACCAAATAACTGAGGGACTCATGGGACTCACCATCGGCGTCGACATCGGCGGTACGAAAATCGCGGCCGGTGTGGTCGACGAAGAGGGCACGATTCTCGAGACGAGCAAGGTTTCGACCCCGCAGACTCCCGAGGGGGTCGTCGACGCCATCGCCGACGCGGTGCGCATCGTGAGCGAGGGACACGACATCGAGGCCGTCGGCATCGGCGCCGCCGGTTATGTCGACGACAAGCGCGCCACCGTGCTCTTCGCGCCCAACATCAACTGGCGGCACGAGGCGCTCAAGGACAAGGTCGAGCAGCGCGTCGGCCTGCCCGTCGTGGTGGAGAACGACGCGAACGCCGCCGCGTGGGGCGAGTACCGCTTCGGCGCCGGGGTCGGCCATGACGACGTCGTGTGCATCACCCTCGGCACCGGCCTGGGCGGCGGCATCATCATCGGCGGCAAGCTGCACCGCGGCCGGTTCGGCGTCGCCGCCGAGTTCGGCCACATCAGGGTCGTCCCGGACGGTCTGCTGTGCGGCTGCGGCAGCCAGGGCTGCTGGGAGCAGTACGCCTCCGGCCGGGCCCTGGTCCGCTACGCCAGGCAGCGCGCCGCTGCCACCCCGGAGAACGCCACGGTCCTGCTGGGCCTCGGCGACGGCACCCCCGAGGGCATCGAGGGCAAGCACATCAGCGACGCCGCCCGCCAGGGCGACCCCGTCGCCATCGACTCCTTCCGCGAGCTGGCTCGCTGGGCCGGGGCCGGGCTCGCCGACCTCGCCTCGCTCTTCGACCCCTCGGCGTTCATCGTCGGCGGCGGGGTCTCCGACGAGGGCGATCTCGTCCTGGAGCCGATCCGCAAGTCCTTCCGGCGCTGGCTGGTCGGCAACCAGTGGCGTCCGCACGCCCAGGTGCTCGCCGCCCAGCTCGGTGGCAAGGCGGGGCTGGTCGGTGCCGCCGACCTGGCCCGCCAGGGCTGAGAGCCGAGGGGGGACCGTCATCGTGCCGCTCGCGGACCTGCCAGGATCCACCACCGGCCCGGACGCGGCGGTGGTCCGGGTGCTCAGCTACAACGTCCGCTCGATGCGCGACGACCGCGAGGCGCTGGCCCGGGTGATCCGGGCCTGCGCCCCCGACATCGTCTGCGTCCAGGAGGCGCCGCGCTTCTTCCGCTGGCGCAAGGCCGCCGCCTGGCTGGCCCGGGAGACCGGCCTCGTCTACACCACGGGCGGGGCCACCGCCGCCGGTCCGATGATCCTGACCTCGCTGCGCGCCCAGGTGGAGCACGCCGAGGACACCCTGCTGCCTCGCGTCCCCGGGCTGCACCAGCGCGGTTTCGCGACCGCCGTGCTGCGCTTCGGCGGCGGTCACCGGGACACCGGCGGGCCGGGGAACGGCAACGGCATCCGGCTCGGCGTGGTCAGCTGTCATCTGAGCCTCGCCGAGGCCGAGCGCTACGAGCAGGCCGGGATGCTGCTGGACCACCTGACCGCGCTGGACGTCCCGTACGCCATCGCGGCCGGTGACATCAACGACCGGCCGGAGGGCCGCGCCTTCCGCCGGATCGCGGGGAAGCTGCGGGACGGCTGGGCCACCGAGCCCTGGGGGAGCGAGGCCACCTGGACCCCCGGGAACCCGCACCAGCGCATCGACGCCGTCTTCGTCTCCGAAGGCGTGGAGATCATCGGCTGTGGGGTTCCGGCGGGGCTGCCCGGTGTCGCCGACGCGGACCTCGCAGCGGCCACCGACCACCTTCCGGTCCTGGCCGCGCTCAGGCTGCCCCGCGTATCCCCGGTCTGAGCCCACCGTCCGGAGCCTCCAGGCGCTACGGTCCGTGGCCGGGAGCCATCGCAAACGCCACGGTCCGTGGCCGGGGGCCCGTCCCGAGCGCCACGGCCCGTGGCCGGGCGTCTGCTGGGCGCCACGGCTCGGCGGCCCGACGCCCTACGGGGGTATGACCTACGGCCCGAAGCTCGCTGACTGTTACGGTTCGCGGCCCGGTGCGTGCTGGGCACTACGGTTCACGGCCCGCAGCGTGCTGAACGTATGACCTACGGTCCGGTGCCTGCTGGGCGCTACGGGTCGCGGTCCGGCGCCTGCTGAACGTCGGCCCACGGCCCATGGCTCGCAGTCGGGCCCGGGGCCGGGGCACCGGGTCAGCGGCCGGGGGCCGGGGGCCGGGGCGCCGGGTCAGACGACGGCGCCGCGCCCCGGGTCGTCGTCCTCGTCCTCGTCGTCGTCCTTCATCCGCAGCACCAGCGTGAGGAAGCCGCCCAGGAAACCCCCGACCCCCAGGGTCGTGATCCACCAGGTCATCTCCACCTGGAACACCACCACGCCGAGCAGCAGCAGCGGTCCGCCCAGCACGCCCAGCCAGGCGAAGCGGGAGGTGGTGTCCGACTCGGGGAGCGGGGGCGGCTCGGGCGGGACGAAATGGCCCTCGTCGGTCTCGTCGAAGTCGTCCTCGGACGGCTCGGCGGGCTCCCAGTCGCGGGGGCCCACGCCGGGGCCGTAGACGATGAAGCTCCCGACCGGCTTGTCGGTCTTGTCGGGCTTGGTCAGACCGCCCGTCGCCGCCGTCGCCGCCTCGCCGACCGCGTCGCCGTCACCGGGGGCGTCGTCCGAGGCGTCGGTGCCGGTGCCTTTGCCGGTGCCGGTGCCGACGCCTTTGCCGGTACCTGTGCCGGTGTCCGTGCCCGTGTCACCGTCAGTCGTCGCGGACCGGCGGTCCCGGCCCCACTCCTCGTCGAGGTTCTCGGCGGCGGGCCACCGCTCGGCGCCCGGCGGGTCCTGAGGCTCCTCCCCGTACGCGGCGACGATCGCGGCGAAGGCGGCGTCGTCATCACGCCGCGCGTCCGCCTCGTTCTCATTCGAGTCGCGCTCAGCCACTGGCCGCCGCCCCCTCCTTTCCGCTGCCCTTCCCGAGGCCGGTCCGGGTGTCTTCACCCATACCCGCCGTCAGCCGGGTGATGAACGTGTCCGTCTGCTCGAAGATGAACTCCGCGTCGTGGTCCAGGGTCGCCACGTGATAGCTGCGCTCCAGCAGCCGCTCGGTGATGTCCCGCGAGGAGACCTGGCTCAGGATGCGCTCGGAGTCGGCCGGCGGCACCACATGGTCCTGGGGGCTGTGCATCACCAGCAGCGGCTGGGTCACCTGCGGCAGCTCCGCGTCGACGACGCTCAGCAGCCGGCGCATCGAGTGCACGGCGTGCAGCGGGATCCGCTCGTAGCCCGACTCCCGCGCCCCCGGCTTGGCGATGTCGCTCACGATGCCCTTCACCGAGGGCACCAGATGGCGCAGCACCGGCAGCGCCACCGCCAGCGGATCGTGCACCTTGTTGGCCGGATTGACCAGGGCGAGGCCGCTGATCGCCGCGCCGTGCTGGGCGGCCAGCCGCAGCGCGAGCGCCCCGCCCATCGACAGACCGCAGACGAACACCCGCTCGCACGTCCTGGTCAGCGTCCGCAGCTCGCGGTCCACCTCCGCGTACCAGTCCTGCCAGCCGGTGACGGCGAGATCCTGCCAGCGGGTGCCATGGCCGGGGAGCAGCGGCAGGGAGACGGTCAGACCGCGGGCCGCCAGATGGTCGGCCCAGGGCCGCACGGACTGCGGGGAACCGGTGAAGCCGTGACAGACGAGGACGCCGATCTCTCCGCCGTCGTGGCGGAACGGCTCGGCTCCGGGCAGGAGCGGCACCACGGATCTCCGTTCACTGGGGAAGTGGGCATCGAGGTCCTCAGCGTACGCGGCGCGCCGCACAGGGGGTAGGCAGGTTAAGGTCTCCTCGTCGGATACAGGAGGTCCCGGTTGTTCTACAGCGCTATGAAGCTGTCGGTGGGTGGCGCGTTGAAGCTCACCTTCCGGCCCTGGGTGGAAGGGTTGGAGAACATCCCCGCCGAGGGTCCGGCCATCCTCGCGAGCAACCACCTCTCCTTCTCCGACTCCTTCTTCCTGCCCGCGGTGCTCGACCGGAAGGTCACCTTCATCGCCAAACAGGAGTACTTCACCACCCCCGGGGTCAAGGGGCGGCTGACGGCGGCCTTCTTCAAGGGCGTCGGGCAGCTCCCGGTGGACCGCTCCGGCTCGCGCGGCGCCGGCGAGGCCGCCATCAAGGCGGGCATCGAGGTGATCAAGCGTGGTGAGCTGTTCGGCATCTACCCCGAGGGCACCCGCTCGCCCGACGGGCGGCTCTACCGGGGCAAGCCGGGCGGTCTGGCCCGGGTCGCGCTCGCGACCGGCGCGCCGGTGATCCCCGTCGCGATGATCGACACCGAGAAGATCCAGCCCCCCGGCAAGGTCATGCCGAAGCTGATGCGGCCCGGTATCAGGATCGGCAAGCCACTGGACTTCAGCCGTTACCACGGCATGGACGGCGACCGCTTCATCCTGCGCTCGGTGACCGACGAGGTCATGTACGAGATCATGAAGCTTTCCGGCCAGGAGTACGTGGACATCTACGCGACCGCGGCCAAGCGGCAGATCGCGGAGGCGGAGGCGGCCCGGAAGCAGGCCGAGAAGGAGAAGGACAAGCACACGCCCGGCGCCTAGCGGCGCCGGCACCGGGGGTGGGGGGACGTTGACGGAGCGGTCCAGGCGTGCGCGCGCCGGAGGCGAACGTGTGGTGCGCATGTCGGTCGAACAGCCGTTGTGGCAGGCGCTGACCGTCTATCGGGTGCTCACCCTGCTCTACGCGCTCGGCCTGTGCGTCTATTCCTACGACGACTACGACCATCCGCTGGGCGCCGTCGTCTACATGGCGGTGCTGACGCTGTGGACGGCGCTCACCTTCCGGATGGTCTGCTCGGCCGAGCGCTGCACCCGGCGGTTCCTCGTCGGCGACCTCGGCATCGCGGTGGCCGGCATCCTGCTCACCCCGCTGGTGGACAACCACGACCGGATCGCCGACGGTACGCCCACCCTGCCGTCCATATGGACGATGGGCGCGGTCCTCGGCTTCGCGATCAAGGGCGGCTGGCGCTGGGGCGCCTGGGCCTCCGCCGTGGTGTGCGCCGCCAATGTGATCGAGCGCGGCAGGTTCGCCCAGGACACCATCCATATGCTGATGCTGGTGTGGGTGGCGAGCGTGGCCATCGGCTATGTGGTCGAGGTGGCCCGCGCCAGTGAGCGTACCCTCGCCCGCGCGCTGCGCATCGAGGCGGCGACCCGGGAGCGGGAGCGGCTGGCCCGCGACATTCACGACAGCGTGCTCCAGGTGCTCGCCATGGTGCAGCGGCGCGGCGCCGAGATCGGCGGCGAGGCGGCCGAACTGGGCCGGATGGCGGGGGAGCAGGAGGTCGCGCTGCGCACCCTGGTCTCCACCGGGCTGGTGACCCCGCCGCGCGGGGTGGACGGCGCGGGCGGGCCGGACACCGCACCGGACCTCGGGGGCCTCCCGGACGCCTCGGGCGCGTCGGCCCCGCCCTGTCCGCCCGGCCCCGAGCGCTCCGACGGCGGGCCCTGCGATCTGCGGGCGCTGCTGGCACCGCACGCGGGCTCCCGGGTCACCTTCTCCGAACCGGGTGCTCCGGTGCTCCTCCCGGCGGGCGTCGCAGGGGAGTTGGCCGCCGCCGTCGGCGCCGCCCTGGACAATGTGCGGGTCCACGCCGGGGAGGACGCCAGCGCCTGGATCCTGCTGGAGGACGAGCCGGACGCGGTGATGGTGACCGTACGGGACGACGGCCCCGGCATCCCCGAGGGCCGGCTGGCGGACGCGGAGGCCGAGGGCCGCCTCGGAGTGGCCCTGTCGATCCGGGGACGGCTGCGCGACCTGGGCGGGACCGCCGAGTGGATCTCGGCCCCGGGCCAGGGCACCGAGGTGGAGTTGACGGTTCCGAAGGCGTCGGCGAAGAAGGCGAAGCAGAAGGGGGAGGCGGCACGATGACCGCTCAGCACGACGGCCGGCCGGTTTCGGTGATGGTGGTCGACGACCATCCGATGTGGCGTGACGCGGTGGCCCGGGACCTGGCCGAGGCCGGGTTCGACGTGGTGGCCACGGCCGGGGACGGACCGCAGGCGGTCCGCCGGGCCAAGGCCGCCGGGCCCGACGTCCTGGTGCTCGACCTCAACCTCCCCGGGCTGCCGGGCGTCGAGGTGTGCAAGGAGGTCGTCGCCGACCGTCCCGAGCTGCGGGTGCTGGTGCTCTCCGCGAGCGGTGAGCACGCGGACGTCCTGGAGGCGGTCAAGTCCGGGGCCACCGGCTATCTGCTGAAGTCGGCCAGCACCGAGGAACTGCTGGACGCGGTGCGCCGTACGGCGGCCGGCGACCCGGTGTTCACCCCCGGGCTCGCGGGCCTGGTGCTCGGCGAGTACCGGCGGCTGGCGGGCGAGCCGGTGCCCACCGCCGCCGACCAGCCGGCCGCCCCGCGGCTGACCGAGCGCGAGACGGAGGTGCTGCGGCTGGTGGCCAAGGGGCTCTCGTACAAGCAGATCGCCGAGCGGCTGGTCATCTCGCACCGCACGGTGCAGAACCACGTCCAGAACACCCTCGGCAAACTCCAGCTGCACAACCGCGTCGAGCTGGTGCGCTATGCGATCGAGCGCGGCCTGGACGACGCCTGACGCCGTCCGGCCGAGGCGGTGACAACGCGTAACCGCTCGTAAGAGTGAAGTTGAAATCCAACTCCCTTGGGACGCACGGGAATCGGCTGACGCCCCATCCCGTGTGACCTGGATCACCGTTAGCGTGGCTTTCCATACCGGGCCCAATCACGGGATTTCACGGGAGAAGGGAAGAAACGATGCGGGTCGGAGTGCTGACCGGCGGCGGTGACTGCCCCGGGCTCAACGCGGTCATCCGCGCCGTCGTGCGCAAGGGCGTACAGGAATACGGCTATGACTTCATCGGCTTCCGGGACGGCTGGCGCGGCCCTCTCGAGAACGACACCGTCCCCCTCGACATCCGCGCGGTGCGCGGCATCCTGCCGCGCGGCGGCACCATCCTCGGCTCCTCCCGCACCAACCCCCTCAAGAGCGAGGACGGCATCCGCCGGGTCAAGGAGACCCTGGCCAAGCAGGAGGTCGACGCGCTGATCGCGATCGGCGGCGAGGACACCCTCGGCGTCGCCGCCCGGCTCTCCGGCGACTACGGGATCGCGTGTGTCG
The DNA here is from genome assembly GCF_001553455.1 of Streptomyces hygroscopicus subsp. hygroscopicus. Taxonomy (GTDB): domain Bacteria; phylum Actinomycetota; class Actinomycetes; order Streptomycetales; family Streptomycetaceae; genus Streptomyces; species Streptomyces hygroscopicus. The sequence continues at coordinate 40,036 of NZ_BBOX01000229.1, read as the reverse complement.
GCGTCCCCAAGACCATCGACAACGACCTCTCCGCCACCGACTACACCTTCGGCTTCGACACCGCCGTCAACATCGCCACCGAGGCCATCGACCGGCTCCACACCACCGCCGAATCCCATATGCGCGTCCTCGTGGTGGAGGTGATGGGCCGTCACGCCGGGTGGATCGCCCTGCACTCCGGGCTCGCGGGCGGCGCCAACGTGATCCTCATCCCCGAGCAGCGCTTCGACATCGAGCAGATCTGCGCCTGGGTCGAATCCCGCTTCAAGATCCGCTACGCCCCGATCGTGGTCGTCGCCGAGGGCGCGATGCCCAGGGACGGCGATGTGGTCCTCAAGGACGACACGCTGGACTCCTTCGGCCATGTCCGGCTCTCCGGAATCGGCGAGTGGCTGGCCAAGGAGATCGAGAAGCGCACCGGCAAGGAAGCCCGTACCACCGTCCTCGGCCACGTCCAGCGCGGGGGCACGCCCAGCGCCTTCGACCGCTGGCTGGCCACCCGCTTCGGGCTGCACGCCATCGAGGCGGTGCGGGACGAGGACTTCGGGAAGATGGTCGCGCTGCGCGGCACCGACATCGTCCGGGTGCCGCTCGCCGAGGCGACCGCACGGCTGAAGACGGTCGATCCCACGCTCTACGCCGAGGCCGAGGTCTTCTTCGGCTGAGGCCGTCTGGGTGCAGTACGACGATGGGCCGGGCGCGTCCCCCGCACCCGGCCCATCGTCACGCCCCCTGCGGCGTGCCGACCCCTTCGGAGCGGCGGGGCTGTTCGGGGCGCCCGTCGCGGCGGCGGGGTCCTTCGAGGTGCCCGTCGCGGCGGCGGGGCTGTTCGGAGCGCTCAGGACGTGAGGGGCTGTTCGGACCGGGGCCCCTCCAGGGGGCCTGCGGACCGGCGGGCTGTTCCGAGCGTCCTCTGGAAGGAAGCGCCTTCCGGGACGAAGGCCCCTCCGGAAGCGAAGCGCACTCCGAAAGCGAAGCGCCCTCCGGCACGAAGCGCCCTTCAGACCAGCACCGCCGCCAGCAACTCCGCCACCAGCGCCGACCCCTCCCGCGACAGCACCGACTCCGGGTGGAACTGCACCCCGGCGAAACCCGGTCCGCGCAGTGCGTGCACATCGCCGGTCACCGGGTCCCGGCTCAGCTCCACGCGGTGCATCGCCAGCTCGGTCTCCGCCGCCTCGTCGCAGCGCGCCGTGAAGGTGTTGTAGAAGCCGACGGTCGTCTCGCGCCCGAAGAAGTCGATCCGCTCCTGCGCCCCCTGGAACGGCACGTCCTTCCGCGCGATCTCCAGCCCCAGCTCGGCCGCGATCAGCTCGTGCCCCAGGCACACCCCCAGCAGCCCGTGCCGGTGCCCGGCCACCAGCCGCGCGGTCAGCGCCCGCAGGAAGCGCATCTTCGGATCGGCCGTGTCGTTCGGATCGCCCGGCCCGGGGCCGAGCACCACGGGCCCCTGATGGGCCGACGCCGCCTCCCGCAGCCCCGGTTCGTCGTACCGCCGCACGGTCACGGTCAGCCCCGAGGTGCGCAGCAGATGCGCGAGCATCGCGGTGAACGTGTCCTCGGCGTCGATCACCAGGGCATGCCCGGACAGCCCTCCGCCCTGGGGCTCCTCCGGGTGCTGCATCCGCAGCCAGAACGGCGCCAGGTCCGCCCGTCGCGCGTCCAGCGCCGCCCGCACCCGGGGATCGTCCGCGAGCCGTGGCCGCGGGCCGTCCGCCGCGGACCGCACGGGGGCCGGCCGCACGCCCAGCGCGGTCAGCACCCCGGCCGCCTTCGCATGCGTCTCGGCCACTTCGCCGCGCGGGTCCGAGTGGCGTACGAGCGTCGCGCCGACCGCCACCTCCAGGGACCCTCCGGCGCCGATGTCGGCGGTCCGGATCAGGATCGGCGAGTCCAGCGTCTGGGCGCCGCCGCCGTCCCGTCCGATCAGCGCGAGCGCGCCCGCGTAGTAGCCACGGCCGCCCGGCTCGTAGCGCTCGATCACCCGGCAGGCGTTCTGCACCGGCGATCCGGTGACCGTCGCGGCGAACATCGTCTCGCGCAGCACCTCCCGGACGTCCCAGGAGGAGCGGCCGCGCAGCTCGTACTCGGTGTGCGCCAGATGGGCCATCTCCTTGAGCCGGGGCCCGATCACCGTCCCGCCCATGTCGCCGACGGTGCACATCATCTTCAGCTCCTCGTCCACGACCATGGACAGCTCCTCCACCTCCTTGCGGTCGTGCAGGAACTCCAGCAGCCCCTCCGCGTCCGCCCCGCCCTCGGGGTAGCGGTAGGTCCCGCTGATCGGATTCATCACGACGGTCCCCCCGGACATCCGCACATGCACCTCGGGGCTGGCCCCCACCAGCGTGCGCCCGTCCGCGAGCCGCACCACATACGTCCAGTAGGCGCCCCGCTCACCGGCCAGCAGCCGCCGGAAGAGCGCGAGCGCGTCGCTTCGGCCGAACCCCGGGATCTCGCCCCGGAACGTCCGCCGGATGACGAAATTGGCGCCCTCGCCGGTGCCGATCTCGTCCTCGACGACCCGGCTCACGATGGCGGCGTACGCGTCGTCGGCCACGTCGAACGCCCCGCCCTCGACCCGCACCCGGTGCGAAGGCAGCGCCTCCAGCACCTCGGCGAGCGGCAGCTCGTGGGTCTCCCGCGGGTGGAGCACGGCCAGCGGCGTCCCGTCGTCGCGCACCTCGAACCCCCGCTCGCGGATCTGCCGGAACGGCACCAGGGCGAGCGCGTCCGCCACCGGTGCGCCGTCCTCCGGCGCCCCGGTGGGCAGCGGGATGTCGGTCAGCCGTGCGACCTCGCCGACCGGGCCGAGCAGCACCTCGACGGTGTCGGGCGCCCGGCCGGGGGTGCGTCGGTGCAGCAGGGCGAAGGGCGGTGCGTCATCGGAGAGCAGCCGTGCGACGACGGCTTGGGCGCGGGGGTTCTGCATGGCGGGTGATTCCTTCCGGAATGAGGAACGACCCGCGGAAACGCCGAAGGCCGCCCCTCGGGCGGCCTTCGCGGTGTCTGGGAGTGCGCGATTCAGCGGGCCGCCGGATGAGCGGTCCACCACCAGGTCATGGTCAGTCGCGCGTGCATGCCGAGAACCCTACAGGATCAGTTCCAGGGGTTGGCGGGCTGATCGTTGATCGCGGTCCAGAAGCGGGTGCCTTCGGGTACGTAGCCGTACGCCCAGAAGGACCAGCCACCGCTCGCCTCCAGGTTGGCGCCGTACCGGCCGTCGTGGAACTCGGCCTCCCGCCAGTCCGCGCCGTAGTACCGGGCGCAGATCGCGTCCGCGGCGGCCCGGCTGGTCAGCGACCTGCCCGACACGGGCGGCGTCGCGGCCACGGTGCCGCGTGCCCAGCCCGCGTAGAAGTCCGGGGTGATCCCGCCGGGCACGGCGCTGCCGTCGACCCGCAGGCACAGCAGGGGGAGCGTCGCCGTGGCGGCGGTGTCACCGTTGTACGCGTCGGTCGCGGAGTCCGCGCCCACTCTGATCGTGCCGTCGGTCCCCTTCGCGAGTACGGTCCAGGTCATCCCGGACGGGATGGCCGACGAGTCCGCCTGGGCGGGGGTGGCGCCCAGCGACATCAGTGCGAGCGAGGCGGCGGCCGCGAAGGCGGCGGCAGCTCGGCGGAGCAGCTTCCTCATGGGGCACTCCTTCGGATGGGGACCGGCCACGGGGGTGGGCCGGTCACCCGAAAAGCGTCCGAGGAGCGCACGGTTCCATCACCGCATCTTCACGGACTGTCCGTAAACGGCCGCAGAATGCCCGGACGCCCGCCCTTGCGCGACGCGTCCTGCGTGTGCTCGGTGCGGACCTCCGGTGCTGTTCGGTGCGGATCTCTAGTGCGCGGAGCGCTTGCCCACGGAGGTGAGGTCGATGTCGATGGTGAACGGCGCGGTGCACTTGAGCTGGTTGTGGTGGATGCCGGTCAAGGCGAAGCAGTCGTTGGCCGGGTCGCGTTCGTAGACGTAGACCACGGTCCGTCCCCTGTCGTTCTCCACCCGCCAGTAGTGCTGGATGCCCGCCTTCGCGTACTTCCGGGGCTTGGTGTCGCGGTCACGCTCCTCCGAGTCCGGCGACACGGCCTCGACGGCCAGCACGACGTCTTCGGGAACGTAGTACGTGGACGGCTCGTCGCGGTCGTACGCCTCGCTCGTCACCACGACCACGTCCGGCTCGGGGGCCTGGCGCTTCGCGAGTCGTACGGTCATCTCCCGATCGGCCCGCAGCCCGTCCGGGGCCTGCCGGTCCAGCTCCGCGACCAGCAGATTGATCACCCGGCTGTGCCATTTTTCCTGCGGGCTCACGAAGACGAGGCTTCCGTCGATGAGCTCGGTGTGCGGGGGAAGTTCAGGCAGCCGCAGAAGATCCTCGGCGGTGAATCCGCCGGGAGGTGGGATCACCCAGTCCGGCAGCGGCGCGGCGCTCATGGGGACAGCGTACGGGACTTCGGTGTCGTGGCCACCGTCCGCGGGGGCGGGCGGCGGCACGGTCGTTCGGAGGGGTCGTTCGGAGGGCGCCCGGGGCGTCGGCCGGGCCGGGGGCGCGCCCGGCGAAAAGGTGTGGTGCGAGCTCAGGGCGTGAGGGTGGTGTCTCACACCGTGGGCAAGCAGGCTGGACGGCCAGGGAGACCACGTAACCTTGTGCGGGTGACCGTGAACGCTGAAACCCACGCCGGTGGCTACACCTGGCAGTCTCTTCCCGCGGCGCAGCAGCCCGAGTGGCCGGACCGAGCGGCTCTGCGCGATGTGATCGCTGAGCTCGAGTCCTATCCGCCGCTCGTCTTCGCGGGCGAGTGCGACGCGCTGCGGAACCGCCTGGGGGCCGTGGCGCGGGGCGAGGCGTTTCTGCTGCAGGGCGGTGACTGCGCCGAGGCGTTCGACGGCGTGGGCGCCGACCAGATCCGCAACAAGCTGAAGACGCTCCTGCAGATGGGCGCCGTGCTGACCTACGCCGGATCGGTTCCGGTGGTGAAGGTGGGCCGGATCGCCGGGCAGTACAGCAAGCCGCGCTCGAAGCCGACCGAGACCCGCGACGGGGTGACGCTGCCCACCTACCGCGGCGACTCCGTCAACGGGTTCGAATTCACCGCCGAGGCGCGGATCCCCGATCCGCAGCGGCTGAAGCGGATGTACCAGGCGTCGGCCTCGACGCTGAACCTGGTGCGGGCCTTCACCACCGGTGGCTACGCGGACCTGCGCCAGGTGCACGCCTGGAACCAGGACTTCGTGAAGTCCTCGCCCTCGGGTCAGCGCTACGAGGTGCTGGCCCGGGAGATCGACCGGGCCCTGTCCTTCATGAACGCCTGCGGGGTGGACCCGGAGGAGTTCAAGACGGTCGAGTTCTTCTCCTCGCACGAGGCGCTGATCCTCGACTACGAGACGGCGCTGACCCGCACCGACTCGCGCACCGGCGAGCTGTACGACGTGTCCGGGCACATGGTCTGGATCGGTGAGCGCACCCGGCAGCTGGACGGGGCGCACATCGAGTTCGCGTCGAAGATCCGCAACCCGGTGGGGGTGAAGCTCGGCCCGACGACCACGCCGGAAGAGGCGCTGACGCTGATCGAGCGGATCGACCCGGACCGCGAGCCGGGCCGGCTCACCTTCATCACCCGGATGGGCGCGGACAAGGTCCGCGACAGGCTGCCCGACCTGGTGGAGAAGGTCACCGCCTCCGGTGCCCAGGTCGCCTGGGTCTGCGACCCGATGCACGGCAACACCTTCGAGGCGGCGTCCGGGCACAAGACCCGCCGCTTCGACGACGTGCTGGACGAGGTCAAGGGCTTCTTCGAGGTCCACAAGGAGCTGGGCACCCATCCGGGCGGCATCCATGTGGAGCTGACCGGCGACGATGTCACGGAGTGCGTGGGCGGCGGCGACGAGATCTTCGTCGACGATCTGCACCAGCGCTACGAGACGGCGTGCGACCCGCGGCTCAACCGCAGCCAGTCGCTGGACCTGGCGTTCCTGGTGGCGGAGATGTACCGGGACCAGTAGGCACCGGCGAAGATCACAAAGACGCGGGTGGGGCGCGGATCACAGGGATCCGTGCCCCACCCGCGTTGTGGGGGTCCGGCAGGGCGGGTAAGGTAAGGATTACCTCACTGATCAATCCCATCGCTGGAGAGCCCGTGTACGTCTGCTCATGCTTCGGCATCACCGAGCAGCAGGTGCGTGAGCACGCGGAGACGGGCGCCTGTACCCCGCGTCAGATCGCCGGCGCCTGCAAGGCGGGCACCGACTGCGGCTCGTGTGTGCGGAAGATCCAGGCGCTGCTGGGCCGTGGAGCCTGCCCCCGGCGCGAGGCGCTGGACCCGGTCGTCCTGACGGGCCGTGGTCAGGCGGCCACCGCCGCGGCGCCCGTCCCGGCGGCGGCCGAAGCGGCCTGACGGGCGTCCCGGCCCGGTCGGCCGGGGCGGACTGACGGGCGCGGGCCCGACGCGTTCCCCGGCCCGGTCGGCCGAGGCGGCCTGAGCCGGGTCCCGGCCCGGCCGGGCGCCCCGGATCGGTCGCTCGACCGCTCGGTCTCAGTCGCTGGGCTGCTCGATCTGCTGGGCGATGTACAGTGCCTCCCCGAGCTTCTCGACCAGTTCGAGCTGGGTGTCGAGATAGTCGATGTGGAGTTCCTCGTCGGCGAGGATGTCCTCGAAGAGATTGGCCGAGGTGATGTCCCCCTTGGACCGCATCAGCTCGACGCCCCGCTTGAGGCGGTCGATCGCCTCGACCTCCACCTGCCGGTCGGCCTGGAACATCTCGGTCACCGTCTGGCCCACCCGGACGTGGAAGAGCCGCTGGTAATTGGGCAGGCCGTCCAGGAGAAGGATCCGGTCGGTGAGCATCTCCGCGTGCTTCATCTCATCGAAGGACTCCGACCGGGTGTGTTTGGCAAGTCGAGACCAGCCAAAGTGATCCTGCATCTTGGAGTGCAGAAAGTACTGATTGATCGCGGTCAGTTCGCCGGTCAGCTGCTCGTTGAGGAACTCGAGGACCTCGGGGTCACCCTGCATCGGAGGGGCTCCTTCCAATCCGATCGGGAACGGCAGGTACCGCGCATCGTCGCATCGCGCCTGGTGGACCGTCCAGTAAGTCCATGCTTACCACCAGTTGTCCGGATGCTCGATGCCCTGGTCACGACCACCCCCGGCGGTCTGAGACCATGGAGCCCATGGGTCAGTCGGAAAGCCGCGAGGGGGAGCTCGCGAAGCTGCCCCCCGGGCAGCGACTGCAGCGCGGTTGGCCGGTTACGCACTATGGGCCGGTCCCGAAGTTCAAGCCGGACCGGTGGGAGTTCCGCGTCTTCGGTGCCACGGCGGATGGCGAAAAACACTGCTGGACGCATGAAGAGTTCTCGGCCCTGCCGTACTCGACGGTCGTGGCCGATCTGCACTGCGTCACCAAATTCAGCATGCTCGACGCCGAATGGGGCGGGGTTTCCGCCAGGGAGATCGTGGGGCTCGCACCGCCGGCGCCGGACGTCACCCATGTGATGGTGTGGGCGGAATACGGATTCAGCTCGAATCTGCGGCTGTCCGACTTCACGGCGGAGACCACGATGTTCGCGACGCACAAGGACGGGGAGCTGCTCACCGCCGAGCACGGCTTTCCGGTGCGGCTGGTGGTGCCCCATCTGTACGCCTGGAAGGGCCCGAAATGGGTGCGCGGGGTGGAGTACATGACCGCCGACCGCCGCGGTTTCTGGGAGGAGCGCGGCTACCACAACATCGGTGACCCCTGGGCGGAACAGCGCTACTCCTACCAGGAGGAGCCGGGCGACGGCCCAGAGCTCTAGGGGCGTTCGGCCGCGCCGCCGTGGCGTGGTCAGTGGTACTGGTGGACCACCGCGTGCCCCTTGCCCCGGGCGATCATCCACCTGTTGACCGGCGTGGTGACCAGGAAGGCCACCGCGAACGACAGGGCCAGGCTGAGCCAGAAGAGAACGTCGGACAGTGTCGCGTCCATCGCGCCCGGGAAGACGACGATCGTCGCGTTGTCGGCGAGCTCCATGATCGTGATCGATACGGTGTCGGCCGCCAGGGCCACCCGTAGCGCGCTGCGCATATCGAGCCCGGCCCGCAGCACGCCCCGCATCGTCAGGGAGTAGCCGAAAACGAAGGCGAGCGCGATCGCGAGGATCATGGTCGGGACGTTGTGCCAGGCCAGGGCTGTGCCGATGGCCATGCCCACGACCTCGCCGATGGCACAGCCGGTGAGGCAGTGCAGGGTGGCCTGGGCGGCCATCGACCAGTTCGCCGCGCTCCCGTGGTGCTCCTGGTGACCGGGGCCTTGGTGCCCATGACCCTGGTGCCCATGACCTTGGTGCTCCTGGTCCTGGTGCCCATGGGGCTCATGCGGTCCGCTCTGCCTGTGCTCATGCTGTCGCATGCCCGTGCCCCCAGCGGTGGTCGCGGATTTCGTTCGACCCTCGTCAACGCTTTACCCCCTGGGGGTATTCCTCAGTGCGTCGGGCGCGTTCTCAGGACACCCCGGCGCGCAACTCCTTCAGCCGGGCGACGTCCGCCGCATGCCCCTCCGTGCCGCCCGGCGTCTCGATCACCAGCGGGACCCCGTCGGTCGCCGGGTGGGTGAACAGCTCGCGGAACGGCTCCGCCCCGATATGCCCGGCGCCGATGTTCGCGTGCCGGTCCTTGTGCGCGCCGACCACGTCCTTGGAGTCATTGGCGTGGATCAGCCTGAGCCGCCCCTCGCCGATCACGGACACCAGCTCGTCCAGGGTCTGCTTCATACCGCCCGGGGCGGCGAGGTCGTGGCCCGCCGCGAAGGCATGGCAGGTGTCCAGGCAGACGCCGAGCCGGGGGTGCCGGTCGAGCGCCTCGACGTACGGACCCAGCTCCTCCACCAGTGAACACAGCGAGGTGCCCTGCCCGGCGGTCGGCTCCAGCAGCAGCCAGGGGTCGTCGTCCCGCGTCAGCTCGTCCAGCAGCGGCAGCACCCGCTCCCGCACCTGCGCGATCGCCGTGGCACGCGGACGGCCCCCGGTCGCCGAGCCGGTGTGGACGACCACGCCGAGCGCGCCGATCTCCCGGCCTCGGCGGAGCGAATGGCGCAGGGACGCGACGGAGCGTTCGGCCGTGGCCTCGGTGTGCGAACCGAAGTTGATCAAGTAGGGGGCGTGGACGTACACAGGTATCGACCGCTCGGCGCAGCCGGCGCGGAACGCCTCGTCCTGGGCGGGCGTACCGACCGGGGTGGCCCAGCCGCGCGGATTGGCGACGAAGACCTGGACGGTCTCGGCGCCGATGTCGGCGGCGTGCGCGAGGCCGACGGTGGCGAGGCCACCGGCCACACGGACATGGCCCCCGATGGGGTTGCGGATGCGGTTCGTGCTCACCCCTCCAGCATCCCAGCCGCCGGCTCCCGCCCCGGCCCTGGCCTCAAGCCAAGGAGGTCAGGAGGAGTGGCCAGGATCGCGGAAGCACCGGGAGTACACGGCGAACGAGATGAGCGGGTCGTCGCCTTCGGGCCGCTTCCTCCAGGTGGCTTCCATCTGGGTGTGTGTTTTGGTGTGCACGGCCAGAATCTCCCGGTTACGATTCCTGCTTTCGTCTGGCCCGTCCTTCACGACCCGCCATCCCTGTTTCGGCAATTGCGCCGCAAGGTTGTTCATGCCCTTTTCGAGGGTCTTGTTGTCGACATCGTAGATGGACCACGGGTGTCGAACGCTGCGATATTTTTTCGTAGCGTCGTCGCTCACTTGGCAGGAGCTGGCCATGGGGGCAAGGTCGGTCACCTTTCCCTTGATTTTCAGCATTTCGAGCAGCCTGCTGGAGAGGGTGCCGACTTCCTCTTCCACTGCTCGACTTTTGCGAACCTGTGGCTCGTATTCCAGCCCGCTCGAATTTCCGTCCATCGAGGAACACCCCACCGTCAGCATCAGGGCGCCCAGTAGCGCCAGAGTTGCGCGAACCGTCCTTCCGTTCTGTAGAGTCACTCGTGAGCCTCCTGCTTCAGTCCAACTTCGTCGTACTCGCCCACAATGACGCCGGCTTGATTTGTCAGACTCTTCGAGGCCTCATTGTCCTTGTAATCCCAGTAGCCACTATGGCCCTCGGTGTCTGTCGTCATGATATTGGCGCCGAACTCCGGATCCGAGGGAACGATCCTGTCTTCACCGAGTCCGGCCGTCTTGCCCCATCCTGGTACGCTGTCGTCTGGGGAAGCCATCGCCCAGAAGTGCTTGGGGTCGAGACCCATGTCACCGGGCGACTTTGCCTGTACGCCAGGGCTCGCTACCGTCATCACGTCATCCACCGGCAGGGGATCGTGGGCCTGGCCCCCGTGGTAAGGAGGATCGACCTTGGCGGCGTCCCCGATAACCGTAGTGCCGTAACTGTGGCCGATAAGCGTGCTGTGGCCCTTTTCTCCCGTGGCCGACTCGTGTGCCGCCGCATTGCCGTCGAGGAACTGTCGGAGACGGGGAGCCCCTTCGGCCGCCTGGTCATCGAACATGGCCTCGGGTAACACATCGTGTTCGATCATGGGCTTTACTGAGCGCGGCGCGTTGTAGTCGAACCACGTGATCGTCGACACGGAATCATTGGGACGCAGAGAAGAACTCTCCCGCCACAGCGTCTCACTCTTGTCGAGCTCGTCGTTGATACTGCGTATATCCGTCTTCGAGCCCGGTACATACACTGCGGTGTGGTCGGCAGTGTCCGGATTTCCGTTGGCGATGATGACCCTTCCGTCGCTATTCGCAAAGGGGTCGAATCCGATCAGATACGCCTCGGGAAGGTTCTTCGTCCCTGTCCTCTCGAAGCGCTTCTCGATGTTGTCCATGCCGGCTAATGCTTTGTCCAGCTGCTTGGCTCGGTTCTCGTACTTGTGGTGCCAGGCAAGCCATTCGTCGGTGTACGCCTCGGTATTGGGGCCGAGATGTCTGAATTTCGTGGGCTCGGGAGGGATCGCGTCCCGCTCCCTCTGGTACTGGGCGCGTGCCTCGCTCAGTACGGTGCGGTTCGCCTCGTCGCGCACTTCGGCCGGAAGCCCGTCCGACTTCCCCAGGCCGGCTGGATCCAGGGCGATCAGAGCCTCCTGTTGATCTTTGGACAGCCCCTTCCACCACTGGGCGGTCAACTTCGGATCGCCGTTCTTGGGCCGGTCCTTGATGGCGCCCAGATAGTTCTTCGCGGCCGTGCGAACGCCGCCGGTGTCCTTCTTGGCATCGATCCAGTCGTCGTCGGAGACCGTCAGATCGTCATCGGCCTTCAGCGACCGCAGCTTCGGCGCCCACAGCTCGTCGGCCTCCGCCGCTTCCTGGACCGCCTGGGCGATGCGGTTGGCGTACTCCAGGGCCCGGGCATGGTTCGGGTTGGGATCGAAGTTGGCTGCCTGTCGGGCAATGGCCTTGGCCGTGTCCGACGAATCACCGGCGTCCGTGAGTGGGCCCTTCGACGAGGCGTTCGCGATGCCGGAGACGTTCCCGCCCTCCGGGGTCTTGCCGTCCTCGTCCTTCTCGCCTCCCGCCGGATAGCTCACCGAACCATCCGCGTTCACCGTGAACCCCTGGTCATGCGCATCCGCCACGGCGGAGTCGAGCTTCTTCTTCGCTGCCCGGAAGTCACTCGCCATGGCGTTCAGCGCCGTACTGGCGAGACCGCACTCGACCTGGATGTAATGGAAGTTCTGTCCCAAGTTCCGCAGTTGAGTCAGGGCTGCCGATGCGGCCTCGCCTTTAAGGGTTGCCTGCATCTTGGCGGCGATCCGCTGCTCCACACTCTCCCTGGCGTGGTCCGCCATGTTGCTGACGGCCTGATAGCCATCGGCGGCGTCCTCGAACTCCGACGGCTTGAGGGACTTGAGAGTCGCGTAATCCACTGCTCCCCGTCACCTGCCCCGGCTCTCGCCGCCGACGCCTTGTCCCCCGTTGGGCTTGGTGCCGGCGCTCGCGAGGTTCATCCCGGCGTCACCGGATGCCTCGCGTTTGCGTTGCGCCCACTCCGCGTCGAACGACACGTACTCCCCCTCTGTCGCCTCACGCAACTCACAGTGACCAAAGGTTCAGCGTAGAGGGCCGGACGGGACGCCTCCATGAGTACTCGTACTCAGTCGCCCGGACCGCGACATCTCCGATTCACCCTGCCCAGCGCGGAGACTGAAGCAAGACCGACCTGGCGGTGTTGTCCGTGCAGGCCGGGGGGAGTCAGAACACGCCGCCGTCGAGCTTGATGGTGATGGTGCTGCCCTTGGGCGCCTCGTCCCCGGCCTCCACCGACTGGTCCTTCACCGTGTTCCCGGGGAACAGCAGCGCCTTGTCGACGTTCACCTTGAAGCCCGCCTCCTCCAGCTGCTGCTTGGCCTCGTCGACCTTCAGGCCCGTGACGTCCGGCACCTCGATCATCTGCGGGCCCTTGGAGACGGTCAGCGTCACCGTGTCGCCCTTGGCGGCCCGGTCGTCCGCCGACGGGGACTGCGCGGCGACCGAGCCCTTGTCCTCCTCCGAGAACACCTGGCGCTCGGCCACCTTGACCTTGAAGCCCTCCTCCTGGAGCGTGGACCGGGCCTCGGCGACCGAATCGCCCACCACATCCGGGACGTCGACCGGCCGTCCCTCGCTCACCACGATCGACACGGCCGTCTCCGGGCGGCGTACGGAGCCGGAACCCGGGCTGGTGGAGAGGACCGAGCCCTGGGCCGTCTCACTGCTGAAGCGACGCGTGACCTTGCCGACCGTCAGCCCCTGGTCCGCGATCTTCCGCTTGGCGTCGGCGAGCGGCATGCCCACCACATTGGGCACCTCGGCCCGCGGCGGCCCCTGGGAGACGCGGATGGTCACGCTGCCGCGGACGCGCTCGCCCGGTCCGGGCTTGGAGCCGATGACCTTGCCCTTGGGGACGACATCGCTGAACTCATTGACGACCTTCACATCGAGACCGGCGTCGTGCAGCTTCTTCTCCGCCTCCGCCCGGGTCTTCCGCAGCACCGGCGGAACCTCGGTGAACTGGCCGACGCTGACGTACCAGACGCCGACGCCGAGGCCGATCAGCAGCAGCACCGCGGCGACGATCGTGACGATCCCGCGGCGCGGCAGCCGCCCCCGGCCACCCCGGCCGCGCCCCTCCGGCCGGGGCGGTTCCGGGGGCAGCTCCAGGCGGCTGGTGTGGTGGAGCGGCTCCGGGTCGTCACCTGCCGCCGTCGGGCGCGGAATCACCGTCGTACGGTTCTCCGAACCGGCCGAGGTGTCCTCCTTGGCCTGCGGAGGCACCGCGTCCAGCTGGGCGTCGGTCAGCGCGGCGCGCGCCGTGCGGGCCGCGCCCAGCAGCGCGACGGCGTCGGCGGGGCGTTCCTCGAGGGTGCGCGCGGTGGCCGAGGCGACCAGGGCGTCCAGCTCCGGGGCGACCTCGGGCGCGATGGCGGACGGCGGCGGGACGTCCTCGTTCAGATGCTGGTAGAGCACCTGCGCCGGGGTGCTGCCGCCGTGCGGCTTGACGCCGGTCAGCATCTCGTACAGCACCACACCGCAGGCGTAGACGTCGGCGCGGGTGTCGGCCGTGCCGTGCTCGATCTGCTCGGGAGCGAGATACGACACGGTGCCGAGGACGGCGCCGGTGGACGCGCTGGTGTTGGTGTCCACCGCCCGGACCAGCCCGAAGTCGGCCACCTTGACCCGGCCGTCGTCGCCGATCAGCACGTTCTCCGGCTTCATGTCGCGGTGGACGAAACCGGCGCGGTGGGCCGCCCCGAGCGCGGCCAGCACCGGCTCCAGGATGTCCAGCGCGGCGCGCGGATGCAGGGCCCCGCGCCGGCGGAGCACATCGCGCAGGGTGCAGCCCGCGACGTACTCCATGGCCAGATAGACGTGGTCGCCGTCCGTTCCCTGGTCGTAGACGGCGACCACATTGGCGTGCGCGAGTCTCGCGACGGATTTCGCCTCCCGGATGAAGCGGTCGACGAAGGCGGCGTCGGAGGCGAGGCTCTGGTGCATCACCTTCAGGGCGAGCACACGGTCGAGCCGGGTGTCGACGGCCCGGTAGACCGTCGCCATCCCGCCAACGGCGATGCGCGCCTCGACGCGGTAGCGGCCGTCGAGCACCTGCCCGACGAGGGGGTCCTGGAGGGTCGTATCCACGGGGGAAGTCTACGAGGGGCCCGAATGAGCCAGGACCGGTCGCCCCGGGCGGAGCGGGACTGCAGCGGAACGGTGACACCGGTGAGTCAGTTGTGCGATGCGGCGGCGATCGCGGCCAGTTCCTCGAGGGCGGAGGTCCAGGACAGCGTGGCGTACTCGGCGTGCTTGGCCTTCGCCTCGTCGGGGACGGCCAGGGCGCGGATACCGCTCTCCGCGAACCGCAGCCGGGTGCCCCGTCCCTCGGCGGAGAGCGCGAACTCCACCACGGTCGCTTCCCCGGGGGCCGAGGGGGCGTGATCGGGTTCCAGGGCCAGCCGGAAGCGGAAGAGGGCGTCGGGGACCGCCCGCTCGACCCGGCCGTGGAACTCCCCGTGCTCGTCCCAGCGGAACCGGAGCGTCCCGCCGGGGTGCGGATCGATCTCACAGCCGCCGGGGGCGTACCAGGCGCGGATGTGCTCGGGCGTCGTCAGCACCCGCCACACCCGGTCGATCGGCGCCCGTACGTACACCTCCCGCTCGATCCGGTCGGCCACGGTCACGGTCACGGCGACCACCTCCGCCCTGTGCGCCGCACGCTGTGTGTGCCCCCCTCGGTCCACGGTAGAGGGCGGCGCCGGACGGTGGGCCCGCTGGGCCGGGCCCACTGGCGCGGCCCGCGGGATGCCGCCCGGCGGCGCGGCCTGTGGGATGCCGCCCGGCGGACACGGCGCGTCGTCCGTCACCAACGTCCCCGGACGGCAGAACTAGCCGAACGCCGGGCGCTCGGGGTCCAGGGCCGCCAGCCCCTCGGCCGGGCTGGACGCCTCGGCGAAGTGGCGGCGGGGGATGCGGCCCGCCCGGTGGGCCAGCCGACCCGCCTCCACCGCGTGCCGCATCGCCCCCGCCATCAGCTCCGGCTCCCGCGCCCGGGTGACCGCGGAGGCGAGCATCACCGCCGCGCACCCCAGCTCCATGGCCAGCGCGGCGTCCGACGCCGTGCCCGCGCCCGCGTCGAGGATCACCGGCACGGTGGCGCGCTCGACGATCAGCTGGAAGTTGTGCGGGTTGCGGATGCCGAGACCGGAGCCGATCGGGGAGCCGAGCGGCATGATCGCGGCGCACCCGACGTCCTCCAGCTTCCGCGCCAGGATCGGATCGTCATTGGTGTACGGAAGGACCGTGAACCCGTCGTCGACCAGGGTCTCGGCGGCGTCCAGCAGCTCGATCGGATCGGGGAGCAGGGTGCGCTCGTCGGCGACCACCTCCAGCTTGACCCAGTCGGTGCCCAGGGCCTCTCGGGCGAGGCGGGCGGTGAGCACGGCCTCACCGGCGGTGAAACACCCGGCCGTATTGGGGAGGGGGCGGATGCCGTGCCGGTCGAGCACGGAGAGCACCGACCCCTGCACAGTCGGGTCGAGCCGCCGCATCGCGACGGTCGTCAGCTCGGTGCCGGAGGCCAGCAGCGAGCGCTCCAGGACCTCCAGGCTGGGGGCGCCGCCCGTGCCCATGATCAGGCGGGAGCCGAACGTGGTCCCGGCGATGGTGAACGGGTCGGCGGCGACGCCGTGGGCCGCCGGGGGGTGCGCCGTCGCGGGGGCTGGGGCGGTCGTGGGGTCCGTGATGGATGTGGTGGACATGGCGGTCTTGGGGTTGGGGGTGGGCGTGCGGTCTGTGGCGGTCGTGGTGGGCGTGGTGGTCTTGGGGTCGGGGGTGGACGTGGCGGTCGTGGGGTCCGTGGCGGTCGTGGTGCGGTCCGGGGCGGCCGTGCGGTCCGTGGGGGTCTCGGCGGTCGTGGTGCTCGTCGTGGGAGCCATGGGTCGGATCAGCCTCCTTGGACCGCGGTGAGGACCTCGACGCGATCACCGTCGCCGAGCGGGGTCACGGGCCACTGGGTACGCGGGACAACCGTCTCGTTGACGGCGGCGGCGACGCCGGAGGGCGCCTGGGTGAGGGTCGCGACGAGCCGGTCGAGGGTGGTCCCGTCGGGGAACTCGCGGGGCTCGCCGTTGACGGAGACGGTCATGTGTGCTGCTCCTGTGCTGGGGAGGGCGCGGCGTCGGGGGCCGCGGGGACGGCCGGGGCCGCCCCGGCGTCCGCGGCGGCCGCGAAGCGCCGCGGGGTGAACGGCCGGGCCTCCGGCGGGAGTTCTCCGCTGGTCAGCACCTCGGCCATGACATCGCCGGTGATCGGGGTGAGCAGGACGCCGTTGCGGTGGTGGCCGGTGGCCAGCAGCAGCCCCGGCAGCGCGGTCGGGCCGAGCATCGGGGCGTTGTCGGGGGAGCCGGGGCGCAGCCCGGCGCACGTCTCCACCAACGGGAGCTCGGTGATGCCGGGCACCAGCTCATGGGCGTCCCGCAGCAGTTCGTACACCCCGCCGGCGGTGACCGTGGTGTCCCAGCCCAGCTCCTCGGTCGTCGCGCCGACGACCAGCTCGCCGTTCTCGCGCGGCACCAGGTAGACCGGCCCGCCGCGCACTACGGCCCGTACGGTCCGGGAGAGGAACGGCGCGTAGCGCTCGGGCACCGACAGCCGCAGCACCTGCCCCTTGACGGGGCGTACGGGCGGCAGGACCTCGCCGGGGACGCCCGCGAGCCGCCCGCTGAGGCTGCCGGCGGCCAGTACGGTCCGCTCGGCGGTCAGGCGCGCGCCGCCGGTCAGCTCGACCCCGGTGGCGCGGTCGCCGTCCAGCAGCAGCCGCTCCGCGCGGGCGCGGTGGAGGTCCACCCCGGCCCGTTCGCACGCGGTGAGCAGCGCCGCCGCCAGCCGCCGCGGGTCCACCTGGTGGTCGCCGTCGACGCGCAGCCCGCCCCGTACGCCCGGTGCGAGCATCGGCTCCAGACGGCGGCACTCACGCCCCGTCAGCCACGCGGACTCCAGCCCGAGCTCCTGCTGGAACGTGTGGAGCTCGCGCAGTTGGGCGCGGTCGTCGGAGTCGAACGCGACGGCGAGCGTGCCGCATGCGCGGTGGCCCACGTCCTGGCCGCTCGCCTCCTCCAGCTCGGCCACGAAGTCGGGGTAGCGGCGTGCGGAGGCGATGTTGAGGCCGAGCAGGGTCTGCTCGCCGTAGTGGAGCTCGGTGACGGCGGCCAGCATCCCGGCCGCGACGCGGGCGGCCCCGCCGCCGGGTGCCGGGTCGACGAGGGCGGTGCGCAGGCCCCGCTGGGCCGCCCGCCAGGCGGTGACCAGGCCGATGACGCCGCCGCCGATGACGAGTGCGTCATGGGGACGGCCGGGCGGCCCGCCGCGGTGGCCGTGTGTGTGCGGTCCGTCACCGCGACCCGGTGCCTGTTGTGGGCCGTCATGGTGGCTTGGTGTGTGCGGTCGGTCACGGTGGCCCGGTGGGTGCTGCCCGCCGCGGTGGCCCGGTGCCGGGGGCCCGCCGTGCTGACCCGGGGTGCGTGGTCCGTCACGGTGGCTTGGTGCCTGTGGTTCGTCGTGACCTGGTGCGTGCGGGCCGTCGTGGTGACTCGGTGTGCGTGATCCGTCGTGATGACCTGGTGCGGGCGTGGACACGCCGCCCCTCCCTTCGCCGGCATGACCCGGATCAGGTTCGTACGGTCGGAGGCCGTGTCAGCCTCCCTCTCAGCCCGGTGCGTCCGGGCTCCCGCGAGTGCTCGTCCCGCCACCCTAGTACGGGGCCCGAATCGGCCGGAAGGGCGGCCGTTCGCCCCGCCGCGCCGCCGCCGTACGGTTCACCCGGGCGATCCGCCGTCCGGACCGCGTCCAGATCCCGTCCGTGCCCCCGTCCGTACCGCCCGTCTGTACCCCGTCCGTACCCCCGTTCTGTGCCCCAGATCTCGTCCTGCGCTCTGCGGTCGGCTCCGCCTGCCGCAATACAGTGATCCGTGTGAGCGATGAGACGACGACGGGGACGAAGGCGTCCCCGGGTGGCGGCGAACAGCGGGTGGTGATCGTCGGCGCGGGAATGGCGGGAGTGCAGACCGCCGTCGCGCTGCGCGAACAGGGCTGGACGGGGGAGATCGTCCTGCTGGGCGAGGAGACCCACCAGCCCTATGACCGGCCGCCGCTGTCCAAGGCCGTGCTGCTCGGAAAGGCCGACGGGTCGACGCTCGACGTCGACTTCGCCGGGCTCGGCATCGGGCTGCGGCTCGGCGTCCGAGTGACCGGACTGCGCGCCGACAAGCGACTGGTCGAGACCGGGGCCGGGCCGGTCCCGTACGACATCCTGGTGATCGCCACCGGCGCCGAGCCGATCCCGCTGCCGGGCACCGAGGGCGTGCCCGGCGTCCATCTGCTGCGCACTCTGGACGACGCCGAGCGGCTGCGTCCGGTGCTCGCCCGGCAGCGGGAGATCGTGGTCGTGGGGGCGGGCTGGATCGGCGCGGAGTTCGCCACGGCGGCGCGCGAGGCGGGCTGCGTCGTGACCGTCGTCGAGGCCGCGGACCGGCCGCTGGCGGGCGCCCTCCCGGCCGAGGTCGCCGCCCCCATGACGGCCTGGTACGAGGACTGCGGCGCCAGGCTGGTGACCGGCGCCCGGGTGACCTCCGTGGACGAGGACGGGCTGCTGCTCGCCGACGGCACCCGCCTGCGGGCGGGCGCGGTGGTCGTCGGGATCGGGGCCCGGCCGGCCACGGACTGGCTGGCGGGCTCGGACGTGGAACTGGCCGAGGACCGGTCCGTGGCCGCGGACGACCGGCTGCGCACCTCGGTGCCGGACGTCTACGCCGTCGGTGACTGCGCCTCCTTCCCCTCCGCCCGCTACGGGACGCGGCTGCTGGTGCACCACTGGGACAACGCGCTGCAGGGGCCGCGCACCGTCGCCGCCAATGTGGTGGGGAGCCGGACGGCGGCCCACTTCCCCGGTTCGGTCTACGACCCGGTGCCGTACTTCTGGTCCGAGCAGTTCGGGCGCTTCGTGCAGTACGCCGGACACCATTCGGAGGCCGATGAACTGGTCTGGCGCGGCGATCCGGCCGGCGCCGCCTGGTCGGTGTGCTGGCTGCGCGAGGGCGCCCTGGTCGCCCTGCTGGCGGTCGGCCGTCCGCGCGATCTGGCCCAGGGGCGCAAGCTGATCGAGCGCGGCGCCCGGCTGGACCGGACGCGGGCCACGGACCCCTCGGTGCCGCTGAAGTCGGCCGTCCGCTGACCGGCCGGTGACCGCGGGGCCGGGCGCCCGGGGCGGGGCGGTGCGGCCCGCGCGGCGGGCTCCCGGCTACCGACTGTCAGTCCCAGATGGCAGGCTTGTTCCGTGACCGAGATTGACGCAAAGATCGATGCTCTCGTCCCCGCCTGGCTCACCCTCCCCGATGTCGCCGAACGGCTCGGTGTCGAGGTGACACGCGTCCGGCAGCTGGTCAAGGAGGGCCAGCTGATCGCGGTGCGCCGTGGCGAGAACAGGGTGCTTCAGGTGCCCGAGGAGTTCATCGGTGACGGAAAGATCGTCAAGGGCCTGGTGGGCACCTTGACGCTTCTGAAGGACGACGGTTTCAGCGATGAAGAGATGCTGGAGTGGCTCTTCACCCCGGACCCGAGCCTGCCCGGCACCCCGGCCCAGGCCCTGAGCGAGAATCGTGGCACGGAAGTGAAGCGGCGCGCGCAGGCGCTCGCCGTCTGACGCCGCTCCCGCCCCGCTTCCGGCGGCCTCCCCGTACCGGGGCCCGCGTACCACGCTCGTACCGGGTGCTCGTACCGGGCCCGCAGAGGATGCCGTACCGGGCTCACACCGGGCCCGTCGTCCTCGTACGGGTCCCGTCGTCCGTACGGGGCTCGCCGTCCTCGTACGGGGGTCGCCGTTCTCGTACGGGGTTCGCCGTTCTCGCATCGCACTCGGCGTACGGGCCGGGCTCCGCTCACGGCCCGTACGCCGCTGACCCTCCAGCCGCCGACCCTCAAGGGGGAACCGATCCATGTCCACCGCCGCTCGTGAGCAGCTGGCCGACGCCCGTCTCTACCTGTGCACCGACGCGCGGAAGCGCCAGGGCGATCTGCCGGAGTTCCTGGACGCCGTCCTGGGGGCGGGGGTGGACATCGTCCAGCTCCGGGACAAGGAGATGGAGGCGGCCGAGGAGCTGGAGCACCTCCAGGTCTTCGCGGACGCCTGCCGTCGGCACGGAAAGCTGCTCGCCGTCAACGACCGGGCGGACGTCGCCCATGCCGCCGGTTCCGCTGTGCTCCATCTGGGCCAGGGCGATCTGCCGGTGCCGGCGGCGCGGGCGATCCTCGGCACGGACGTGCTGATCGGGCGCTCCACGCATGCGGAGGCGGAGGTGGACGCGGCGGCCGTCCAGCCCGGTGTGGACTATTTCTGCACCGGCCCCTGCTGGCCCACCCCCACCAAGCCGGGCCGCCCCGCCCCGGGGCTGTCCTTGGTCCGCCACGCCGCAGGGCTGGGCACGGAGCGGCCGTGGTTCGCCATAGGCGGAATCGACGCCTCCAACCTGGACCGGGTGCTGGAGGCGGGCGCCCGGCGCATCGTCGTGGTCCGGGCCATTACGGCCGCCGACGACCCGGCGGCGGCGACGGCGGAGCTGGCGAAGCGGGTGCGCGCGGCCTGACCGGGGCCGGACCAGCCGCTCACCGGGCCGCTCTCCCCGCCTGGACCCCGTCTGGACCCGCCCGGCCACTGCCGGACCCGTCCGGCCACTGCTTCCCCGGCTCGGCCCGCCCGGCGGCCGGGAATCCGCTGGGGACCCGCTGGGAGGCGGTCGAGACTGCGCCGGGGCCGGGGCCGCCGGGGGCCGTCGAGGGCCGCTGGCGCCGTCGAGGGCCGCCGACGGTGCGCTGGTGGGCGAAGACGCGCCGGTGGCGGTCGAGGGGGCGACAGGGGATCGAGGCCGTGCCGGTGGGCCGTCGAGGCCGCGCTGGAGGGGGGCGGCCGAGGGCGCACGCCCGGCGGCGGCCTGGTGGCCGGGGGCGCACCGGCAGGCGGTCGAGGGCGCGCGGCGCTGTCCGCACTGCGGACAGGAACCTGGCAAAAACCCCATATCTCCGTGATCGGGTGGGCGTGGGCGAGCCGGGTGGATAGCCTGCTCATATGGCCCTAGGCACCGCTTCCACCAGGACAGATCGCGCCCGTACCGTGCGCGATCTGCTCGCGTCGGGCGAGCAGTCGTATTCCTTCGAATTCTTCGCCCCCAAGACGGCGAGGGGCGAGCAGACGCTGTGGAACGCCATCCGCAGGCTGGAAGCCGTCTCGCCCACCTTCGTCTCGGTGACCTACGGAGCCGGCGGTTCCTCCCGCGAGGGCACCGTGCGCGCCACCGAGCGCATCGCGACGGACACCACGCTCACCCCCGTCGCCCATCTGACCGCTGTCAACCACTCCCGGGCCGAGCTGCGCAACATCATCGGCCAGTACGCCGGCGCCGGGATCCGGAACATGCTCGCCCTGCGCGGCGATCCGCCGGGCGACCCGATGGGGGAGTGGATCCGGCACCCCGACGGCCTCACCTACGCCGCCGAGCTGGTCCGGCTGATCAAGGAGTCCGGGGACTTCTGCGTCGGCGTGGCCGCGTTCCCCGAGATGCACCCCCGGTCGACGGACTGGGACACCGACATCCGTCACTTCATCGACAAGTGCCGCGCGGGCGCCGACTTCGCCATCACGCAGATGTTCTTCTACCCGGAGGACTATCTGCGGCTGCGTGACCGGGTCGCGGCCGCGGGCTGTACGACACCGATCATCCCTGAGATCATGCCCGTCACGAACGTCAAGCAGATCGAGCGGTTCGCACAGCTCAGCAATGCCGCCTTCCCGCCCGAACTGGCGGACCGGATCCTGGCGGTGAAGGACGACCCGGCGGCTGTACGCTCAATCGGGATCGACTACGCCACCGAGTTGTGCGCGCGGTTGATGGCCGAGGAGATCCCCGGGCTGCACTTCATTACCCTGAACCACTCCACGGCGACGCTGGAAATCTACGAGAATCTGGGGCTGCATCAGCGGTCCTGATGACGGCAGCCGACGGGCGGCCGCATTGAGAGGGGCGGGCATGGGCTGGACGGTCCTCTACATCGCTTTCGGCGTCGTCGCGCTGTGGCTGCTGGGGGAAGTCCTCCTGCAGTACAAGGCGCGGCTGCGCTGGCGGCTGCTGGCCTTCTTCGGCTTCCTGGGCGTGGTCGTCGGTGTGCTGATCCCATCGGTCCCGGTGATCGGGGCGGGCGCGATCGCCTTCGCGATAGGCCAGACGTATGTGACGCTCTCCTTCCGGCGCGGTTTCGCCGCGGGGTGGGCGCTGCGCGGCGGACTGCCGGGGCTGCCCGGGCGGGGGAAGAAGAGCCCCCGGCCGGACGGCGCCGACAAGGAGCCGATCCTGGAGGTGTCGGATCTGGAGGCGGTCCCGGCGGCGCGGCCGGAGCCGCCCGCGTACCAGCCGCAGCCGATGCCCGACGAGACCGCCGAGTACGGCGTCTATGACGAGCCGTCACCCTTCACCCCGGCCTCGGGCGCGTACAGCGACGCCGCGGCCGGCGGCTACAGCGCGTACGAGACGTACGGCGGCTACGACTCGCAGCAGGAGCACGGCCAGGACCTCGGCCAAAACCCCGGCCAGGGCCAGGGCCAGGGCTACGGCGGCCAGGACGGCTACGCGGACCAGCCGGGCCAGGGCGGGCAGTACGGCTACGGGAACGAGGCGTACGCGGCCTCCTACGGCCACCAGGATCCGTACGGCGGCGCCCAGCCCCCGGCCCAGCCCTATGAGCAGCAGCAGGCGTACGGCCAGCAGCAGTACGCCGAGCAGTACGCGCCGTACGGTCAGCAGGATCCGTACGGCGGCGGGGGTGGCGGGGCCGTGGGCGGCGACCACTGGGCGGCCGACTCCTCCTATCCCGCGCCGGATCCGGCATACGACGCGATGCAGCCCGGCGGGTCCTGGGTGCCGCAGCAGCGCGAGGGCGACGCCGCCCCCGCGGCGGACCAGCAGGCGTACCCGTACCAGCAGCAGCACCAGGGCTATCCCCAGGGCTTCGACGAGCAGTACCGCTACTGAGCCGCGCCGCCGGAAGTGAGCCCGCTCCCCGGGCTCTTGGTCCCCGGCGGACCTGGGGTCCGCGGGCCTGGGGCCCCGGAACTCTTGGTCCCCGGGGGTCTCGGGGTCCCCGGAACTCTTCGAGTCCCGGGAGACGCGGCTCGTCCCTGTGGGGCTACTGGGAGCCGCGCCAGTCGTCGCCCTCGACGATCAGCCCGGCCACCAGGGCGCCCGACATCCCGGCGTGGGCGAGCCCGCCGCCCGGATGGGCCCAGCCGCCCGCCAGATACAGGCCCGGGAGCCGGGTGGCGTTGGCGGGCCGCAGGAACGCGCCGTCCGCCCCGGCGAGCACGGGGCCCGGGACGGCGCCGCCCCGGGCGCCCGTCCGCGCGCCGATGTCGGCGGGTGTGCGGACCTCGTGCCACAGCGTCCGGTCCCGCAGCCCGGGGATCGCGGCCTCGGCGGCCGTGATCAGCCGCTGGGCACCCCGCTCCGCCGCCCCGCCGTCCGCCCAGTCCACCGCGCCGTGCGGGGCGACGACCGCGCTGAGGGTGACGGCCTCGTGATCCTCGTCCGGGCGCACCGCGGGATCGTCCGGGCGCAGCACGGTCACCGTGGGATGCGGACAGGGCTCGCGGAGACCGTGGCCGTCGCCGAAGACGGCGGCCAACTCCGCCTCCCGGTCCGGGGTGTGGACCACGGTGCGGTGAGCGGCGTCCCCGGGGCGGGCGCCGCGCAGCGCCAGGAAGACGGTCAGCCGCCCCGACGTGCCGGTGTCCGCGCCGGGCTCCGGCCGGACGTCCCCCTCCCGCCAGGGCTCCTGCCCGCCGAGCAGCGGCGGCAGCAGCGCCGGGTCGATGCCCGAGACCACCGCGTCGGCCTCCGCGACGGTGCCGTCGGCCAGCTCCACACCCGCCGCCCGGCCGTCCTTCTCGACGATGCCGGTGACCTCGGCCTCGAAGCGGAACTCCACCGTGCGCCGACGGCAGCGCTCATGGAGCGCATCGGCGAGCGCGCGCATACCGCCGCGCACGTACCAGGTGCCGAAGGTCTGCTCGACATAGGGCAGGACGGTGGCGGCGGCGGGCGCGGATCGCGGGTCGAGGCCGTGCGCCAGCGCATGGCTCTCCAGGAGGGCGGCGGCACGCGGGTCCTTCAGCTCCCGGCGGGCCACCCCGGCGAGCGTGGGCGGGCCGTCGGCGCCGCCCCGGCCGAACAGCCCGCCGAGCCATCCGCGCCGCACGGGGGCGGCCGGATAGGGGTCGCGGCCCAGGACCCGCCAGTCGGCGCGCAGCGGCTCCTCCAGCAGCGGTCTGCGGGTGGCGTCCCACACCTCTCGCGCCCGGTTGACCAGATCGCTCCAGCGCTCGCCTGCGCCCGCGCCGAAGGCGGCGTCCAGCGCCTGGACCACCCCCGCACGCGAGGCATTGGGCAGCCGGACGTCCGTGCCGTCGGCGAAGAGATGCCGGCTCGCCGGGTCGACCTGGATCAGCTCGACGCTCTGCTCCAGGGTCTCCTTGCCGGTCTTCACGAACAGATCCCGGTAGACCGCGGGCAGGTGCAGCAGCCCCGGGCCGGTGTCGAAGCGGAACCCGTCCCGCTCGAAGCGGCCGACCCCGCCGCCATGGGTCCGCCCGCGCTCGTACACCACCACCCGGTGGCCCGCCACGGCCAGCCGGGCGGCCGCCGCCATGGCGCCCATCCCGGAGCCGATCACCGCAATCCGTGCCATGACCGCGACTTTATCCGCAGCCACCGACAACCGGGGCACCGCGCCTGGGGATGAGCGCCCAGACCTGAGTACGCGTACTCAGACCGGTAGATGAGTAGCCGCGCGGATGGGTCGCCACCTGCACAGACGGGAGAGTGGAGCACACGGAAGGGCCGCTCGCCGCACCGCCGACACGGGGCGGCGGAACGGCGAGGCGGCCCGGACGGAAAGGTGGGAGTCACCGGGAGTCTCCGGGATCAGGAGCCTCCAACGGGGGAAGGACGGGGGATTCACGGGGGGAGGCGCTGTTCCGGCCGGATCGGTGGGGGCCGATCCGCCGGGACAGCGCCTTCTGCCTGTCTCCTCTTCTGGGTTGCTCCGCCGGGGCTCTTCGTCCCTCTGCCGGGACTCGTTGTTCCTCCGCCCGGTTTCTGCGTTCCTCCGCCCGGTTTCTGCGTTCCTGCTCCGGGGCCGGTCCGCCCGCCGCTCCGGGCCGTCCGGGAAGTCCGGCTCCTGTCGGAGGCCACGCCTCCTGTCGCGGGCCAGGCCCTCCTACCGGGACCCTTCCTAACGGGACCCTCCTACCGGGAGGTCACCGCTCCTGTCCGGAGGCCACCGTTCCGCCCACCCGGCCCTGCAACAGCCGCGACAGCGCCGCGTGCACATCCTCCAGCGACCGCTCCGGCTGGTAGGACTGCCAGTCCAGCGCGGCCACCAGCACCATCCCGAACAGCGCCGACGCCGTGAGCGGGATGTCGATGTCCTCGCTGAACTCCCGTGCGGCCACCCCGGCCCGCAGCTCGGCCTCGATCACCGCTATGGCCCGCTGCCGGACCAGCATCAAGGTGGACTGCCAGGCGCGGTTGGTGCGCCACAGCTCGGCCACGTACAGCTGGGTCAGCGACGGATACCGGGAGATGAAGTGCAGCCCGGCCCGGACCATCGCGTCCAGTGCGTCCACATGGCTGCCGCCGCGCTCGGCGTTCTCGTCGGCGGCACGCTGCAGCGAGGCGGTCAGCAGCTCGACGCCGTGCCGCAGCAGCTCCTCGAAGAGCACGGTCTTGCTGGCGAAGTTGTAGTAGATCGTGCCCTTGGCCACCCCCGCCCGCTCGGCGATCTCATCGACGGTGGTGGAGGAGAAGCCCTGTTCGGCGATGAGGGTGACCGCTGCCTCGAAGAGTTTCTGCCGTGTGGCCTGGCGGCGCGTGCTGCTGCTGTCCATGGCGCCGATTCTGCCCGCTGTCGATGTGCTCCCGCTCACAGGCTCAGTTCCGGATGCAGCCGGTTCAGCGACCACACCTGCCGACGCCGCGCCGACCACGCGGTGAGCGCCAGGGCGGCCACGCCGTATCCGATGAGCACCCCGCAGGCGGACCACACCGGGCCGAGCCCGCCGCCGGTGATGAGCCGGCGCAACCCGTCCACCACATGGGTCATCGGTAGGAAGGGGTGGACGGCGTTGAAGAAGCGCGGACTGGTCTGCACCGGATAGGTGCCGCCCGCCGAGGTCAGCTGGAGCATCAGCAGGGCCAGCACCAGGATCCGGCCGGCCGACCCGAACTGGGCGTTGAGCCACTGGACGATGGCCGCGAAACAGGCCGTCACCAGCATCAGGAAGCCCAGTGTGCCCGCGGCCCGCACCATCTGGAGACCGAGCGCCCAGTGCAACACCGCCATCAGGGCCAGCGTCTGGAGCACACCGATCGCGGCGACCGGCAGCCAGCCCGCGAGCGCGATGCGCCACGAGGAGGCGCCCGCGGCGAGCGCGCGTCCGTTGAGCGGCTGGATCAGCATGTAGGCCACCATCGCGCCGACCCACAGGGAGAGCGGGATGAAGTACGGGGCGAACCCCGTACCGTAGTTGGGCGCCTTGTGCAGCGCCTGGTTGACCAGCCGTACCGGGTCCGACATCACCTCGGTACGGGAGTCCCGGTCCTGCTTGCCGTAGTCGGGGATCTTGGCGGCGCCGTCGTGCAGACCGCCGGAGAGCTTGCCGGAGCCGTCGACGAGCCGGTACATCCCGCCGCCCAGGGTGTCCGCGCCGCCGCGTGCCCTGCCGACACCGCTGTCGAGGTCGGAGGCGCCGGTCTTCGCGGTGCTCAGCCCGGTGTGCAGGGTTCCGGCGCCCTTGGCGACCTTCTGCGCCCCGGAGTTGAGGGTGTTGATCTTCCGGACGGCGGTGTCGAGGTCGGTGCCCAGGTGCGGGGCGTGGTGGGCGAGCCAGAGCGCCTGGTCGTGCAGAGCGTCCAGATGGCCACCGAGGGTGTCCAGTTGGGTGGTGTTGTCCTGGACCAGCTTGTTGACGCCCTCGGCCACGTCGGCGGCGGTGCCGGCCGCCGCCACCGACTTCTTCAGGGCGGGACAGTCCGGGTCCACCGGTACCGCTCCCTTACAGCGGGTCCGGTAGTCGGCGGCGAGGTCGTCGGACGCCTTACGGGCCTTGGCGGCCGCCGTGGCGGTGGTCTCGGGCAGGGTGTCGAGGTTGTCGGACGCCTTACGGGAGGCGTCGGCGACCAGTTGGGAGACGTCCCCGATCTCCTTGCCGTGCTCCTTGAGGAACGGGCGGACCTTGGCCGCCACATCGTTCACCTTGTCGGACAGGGCCTGGGTGCCGTCGGCGACCCCGCCCGCGCCGGTCTGCAACGTCCCCGAACCCTTGTAGAGCCTGCCGAGCCCGGACTTCAGGTCGCGGCTGCCCTCCTTGGCCTTGGCCAGGCCCGCGGCGAGGTCGTCGGCGCCCTTCTTGGCCTTGCCGATGCCCTGACCGAGCTTGTCGGCGCTCCTGGCGGCCTTCTCCGTCTCGCCGTGGATGTCGGCGAAGGAGATGAAGATGTTGTCGTAGAACCCGCGGGACGCCTTGGCGGAGGCCGCCGCGCGGACCTCGGAGAAGACCGAGCGGGAGATCTGGCCGACGATGTAGTTGTTGGCGTCGTTGGTGCGCACCTTCAGGGCGCCGGTCTCGGGGGTCTTCCCGGAGCTGGAGGCGATCTGCCGGCTGAAGTCCGGGGGCACGGTCAGCGACAGGTAGTACGTGCCGTTCGCGACGCCCTTACGGGCCTCGGCGGCGCTCGTGGGGTGCCAGTCGAAGGTCTTGCTGTGGAGCAGCTTGCCGCTGATGTCGTCGCCCGCGGTGAGGCGCTCGCCCTTCACGGTGGCGCCGGTGTCCGAGTTGACGAGGGCGACCGGGATCTTGTCGAGCTTGCCGTACGGATCCCAGAAGGACCACAGGTACAGCGCGCCGTAGAGCAGCGGCAGCAGGAGCAGGGCGGCGAGCGCCGCCCGCGGCAGCCTTCCCCTGCCGAACCGCTTCAGCTCAAGCGCGGCGAGTTTCGGTGAGCGCATCCGCCGCTCCCTCCTCGTTCCGGTCGGGCCCGTTGCCGTTGGAGCCGTCGGAGTCGGACCCGGTCTCGCCGGCCCCGGTGGTGCGCGCGTCGGCCTTCCGGGCCTTCTCTGCCTGCGGGGCCTTCTCCGGCCTCTCCGGCCTCTCCGGCCTCTCCGGCCTCTCCGGCCTCTCCGGCCTCTCCGGCCTCTCCGGCCTCTCCGGCCTCTCCGGCCTCTCCGGCCTCTCCGGCCTCTCCGGCCTCTCCGGCCTGGCTGGTTCCTGCGGCTCCTCCCGCTGCTCCCGCTGCTGCTTCCGTTTCCGGGGTTTCCCCGGCGTCTCGTCGTCTCCGGCGGCGCGCTCGCGTGCGGTCCGGACCACGACCGCGCCCTCCGGAGCCTGGCCGCACACCGCGAGGACCGTGATGCCGCCCTCCGCGATCTCCCGCAGCAGCGCCCAGGCCCGTTCGCGTTCGGCGTCCGAGAGCTTCATGTCGACGTCGTCGACGGCCAGCAGCCGTGGCCGGTCGATGAGCGCGAGCGCGATCGACAGCCGCAGCGCCTCCAGCCGCTCCAGGTCCCTCACCGCCGTACGCGGCCCCTTGGGCAGCGTGTCGAGGTCCAGCCCGGCGGCCGTGAGGGCCGCGTCGATCCCGGCCCGGGACGCGGCCGCCCGCTCGCGGCGCGGGCGCAGCAGCCCGCGCGGGGAGTCGGCGAACCGGCGCCGCAGCAGGGCCCGCTCGTGCAGGTGCTCGGCGACCGTGAGCACCGGGTCGAGCTCGGTGACGCCCGGCACGTGCGCGAGGGCGGCGATCCGGCGTATGCGCGCCATCTGCCGGGGTACCCGGAACCCGCCGACACGGCCGTGGCCCTCGGTGGGGCGCATCCGGCCGGTGAGGGTGAGCAGCAGGCAGGTGCGACCCGAGCCGGACGGGCCCTCGACCGCGATCAGTGCACCGGGGTCGGCGGTGAGATCGGCACCGCGGAACGCCCAGCCGTGCGCCCCTTTGACGCCGAGCCCCTCGGCCGTCACCGCGGCGCCGGTCTCCCCCTCCGGGGTGTCCCCCACACGAACCACTTCCCTTGAGTTTTGAACTGACCGGTCAGTGTAAATACAAGTATGGAGCATGGCCGGGCGGGGTTCGTCATCGGGGTCATACGTGCAGGTCAGGGCCGATTGTCAGTGGTGTGCCCCACGATGGGCCCATACGGCGGTCGCTCTATCACATGACCGGCCGCCACGCGACGACAGGAGGTTCGTCATGGCCCGTACCGCCGCAGCGCGCCGGCACCGTGCCGCCGCCCCTGCCCCCTCGTTGACCGGCCCCGCGAGCGATGTCCACCCCGTGCTGCGCCGCGCGTCCGCCCCGCCCGCCGCCGTCGACCTGCTCACCCAGGCCCATCGCGGCCTGGAGGAGGCCGCCGCGCTCGAGACCGCCAACGAGCGCTTCGCGGCCGCGCATCTGGCCGCCCTGCGCACGGCCGCCGCCGTGCTCGCCGTGCGCGGCCGCCCCGAGTCCACCGCCCGCCGTCGCGCCCGGATCCGCAGCGCCTGGGAGGTACTGCCGGAGGTCGCGCCCGAACTGGCCGAGTGGAGCGCGCTGTTCGCCTCCGGCGCCGAGCGCCGGGCCCGCGCCGAGGCGGGGATACCGGGCGCGGCCGGCCGGCGGGACGCGGATGATCTGCTGCGCGCCACCGGGATGTTCCTGCGGCTGGTGGAGCGCATGCTGATGTTGCAGCCCGCCCTGCCCCAGCAGACCCCGCCGGGCGAGGAGCCGGACCCATCGGGCGCCTGAATCGCATCCCCGGCGGCCAGTGGGCGTGTCCCGGCGCCTGGTGGGTGCGTCTCCGGCGGTCGGTGGGCGCATCCCCGGCGGCCTGACTCCCCGGCGGCCGGTGGGTGCGTTCCCGCTGCCCGGTGTCCTTGCCGACAGGTGTTCCCGGCGCCCGGTGGGTGCTTTCCCGACGGCCTGTGGCGTGTACCAGGGGGGCGGTGGGTGCTTTCCCGACGGCCTGTGGGCGCGTACCAGGAGGGTGGGTACGTTCCGTGCCCGGCTCCCCGGCGACCGGTAGGCGTGTCCCCGGCGCCCAGTAGGCGCGTCTCCGGCGCCCGGTAGGAGTGTCCCCGGCGCCCGGTAGGCGCACCCCCGATGGCCGGTGGGCGTGTCCCCGCCGCTCAGTGTCCCCGGCAGCCGGTGGCGCGTCCCGGGGGGCCGGTGGGCGCGGCCCGGCCCGGCCCGCGGAGGCAATAGGCTGGGAGAGCCGACGTCAGTAAGCCGTCGTCACCGCCTCCGGGCGGTGGCGGCACCCCGCCGAGGAGCCACTCGCCGTGTCAGACCCGCAGCGCCCCCGTGCGTCCCTCCGTACCGCCGTGGTCTGGGAGGTCCTGAAAGACGCCCTGGAACGGCGGGCCAAGGCCGCGGGTCGGGAGGCCGCCGGAGGCGAGGCCGTGCACGGGGCGCTGGACGTCCTGGACACCGGCGGCGGCAGCGGTAATTTCGCCGTCCCGGTGGCCTGTCTCGGCCATCGCGTGACCGTGGTCGACCCGAGCCCGAACGCCCTGTTCGCGCTGGAGCGGCGGGCCGCCGAGGCCGGGGTCGCCGACCGGGTACGCGGAGTCCAGGGCGACGTCCACGGGCTGTTCGACGTGGTCGAGCGGGACGGTTACGACGTGGTGCTCTGCCACGGGGTGCTGGAGTACGTGGACGACCCCGCCGAGGGACTGCGGAACGCGGCGGCGGCCCTGCGCCCCGCCGGAACCCTCAGCGTGCTCGCCGCGGGCCTGGGCGGCGCCGTGCTGGCCCGCGCCCTGGCCGGTCACTTCACCGAGGCCCGGCAAGCGCTTACCGACCCAGAGGGGCGCTGGGGCTCCGGAGACCCGATGCCGCGCCGCTTCACCCCCGACCAGCTGTCCGAGCTGGTGGGTGCGGCCGGGCTGGAGATCGTCGCGGTGCACGGGGTGCGGGTTTTCGCCGATCTCGTCCCCGGAGTGCTCGTGGACACCGAGCCCGGGGCGCTGGACGCTCTGTTGCAGCTGGAGGAGGCCGCCGCCGAGCTGCCCGCCTTCCGCTCCGTCGCCACTCAGCTGCACGTTCTCGCCGAGCGTGACTGATCGCCCCGCCCGCCCCACCAGGCGGCGGGCGGCGCAGGTGGAGTAGGCCACAGGAGGCCCGATCGGACGTCCGGCCCCGTATGATCGAGGTACACCGTCCGGCATGGCCAATCGGCGGGAGGGGAATGGACGTCTCAGCGTCAACTTTCGCCCCGCACGACGGGGTGGGCTAATTGGCGCTGAGGGGCGGGTTTCACGGGGGCGATTCCCTGCCTATCCTTGAAAGGGTCGCACCCCGGTCGCCCCCCGCGACCGACGAGTAGGAGGACTCCGTGCCGCTCTCGGAGCACGAGCAGCGCATGCTCGAGCAAATGGAGCGAGCGTTGTATGCCGAAGATCCCAAGTTCGCGACAGCGCTTGAGGGAAGCGGCCTGCGCACGTACACCCGGCGACGGGTCTACCAGGCGGTCGCGGGTTTTCTGGTGGGCATCGCACTCCTCATGGTCGGAGTGATCGTTCCCCAGATCTGGATCAGCGTGGTGGGCTTCCTGATCATGCTGGGATGTGCGGTGCTCGCGGTGACCGGTTGGCGCAAGGCTCCCAAACCCGGCGAGGCACAGCGCGGCGGCGGGGCGGCTCCTCGCCGTCAGGGGCGTCAGCGACGCTCGATGATGACGCGAATCGAGGAGCGGTGGCAGCGACGCCGTGATGAGCAGGGCCACTGAGCATGCGCAGATGAACGGCTGCAATGGTGGTAACGGTTGAGGGGCGGTCGCCAGTCGGCGACCGCCCCTCAACCGTGCTGCCGTAACGCCTCTGACGCTTCCCAGTGGTTTCCGGGGCCTCTCCGCGGCCCTCGACCGCATCGCCAGCCCCCGTCTGAGCCTGCCGAACCGCTGGAGCCGCTCCCGGCCTACTGTCTGTCTGGCCTCCTGAGCCCCCTCAAGTCCCCGAGGCGAACTCGGGCCGCCCGTGAGCCCCACGTCGAGTCGCCCCAGGCCCCTGATGGGTTCGCCTTGAGCCCTTGGCCCAGGCCCTGGCGGGGTAATCCCCGGCCCCCGGCCGGACAACCCCAAGCCCCTGGCGGGGTCACCCCGAGGCCCTCGGCGCGCCACCCCAAGCCCCTGGGGCCGTCCCAAGCCCTCGGCAGGGCCGCCCCGACCCCCTGGACCGGTCGCCCCGACGACCCCCTGAACCGGCCACCCCAAGCCCCTGAACCGGCCACCCCGAACCCTGGGCCGGTCGTCCCGGGCCCCCGCGCACGCCGTGCCGGGGCTCGGGACGGCCCGGAGAACATCAATCAGCTCCGCTGGCCGCGGGGGAACCGCAGCTGGGAGGCCCAGCGCGCCCAGCGGGCGAATCCCCACCGCTCGACCAGCGCCGACCAGCGCTGTCCACACGCCCACACCACCTGGGCCGCGGACCGCGGGGCCAGCAGCGCACGCAGCCGCTCCCGGCGCCCGGCCTTGGCCCGGAAGCCGGCCAGCACCAGCCGGACGTCGTCCGCGACGCCCGGGACCGGGCGCGGATGCGGGGCGTAGAGCACCTGCTCGACCGCGGCGGCCACCCGCTGCGCCGCCCGGGCGGGCTCGGCGTCGAGCCCGGCGACCCGCACCATGCGGGCCACGGCGCTGCGCGAGGTCAGCGAGTCGTCCGGCAGCACACCGAAGTCCCAGGCCGAATCGGTGAGTTCACGCCATGCGGCGAGGATCCGGTCGGCGGCGTCCTGCTCCGTGCGCCCGCCCGAGCCGTCCAGCCTGCGGGTCCGGATCCGCCGCCGCCACAGCATGGGCAGCAGGGGCACCACGACCAGCAGCACCGCCAGCGAACTCCAGCTGGTGACCTTGGTCGCCGACCAGCCCCCGCCCGAGGCGCCGCTGTCCGGCCGCTGGGCCGCGGCACCTCCGCAGGTGTCCAGCTTCTTCATCTCCGGGGTGCAGCTGTCGGAGGCGGTCGGCTCGGCGGTCGGCTCCGAGGATGCGCTGGGCTCGGTCGTCGGCTCGTCGGACGGCTCGCCCGACGGCGTCTGCTCCATCGTGTAGTCGGGCTGGGTGCCACGGCTCGGGGTGGGCTCGAAACGGGTCCAGCCCACGCCCTCGAAGTACAGCTCGGGCCAGGCGTGCGCGTCCTTCAGCCCCACCGAGACCGTGCCGTCCGCCTGGGCGGTGCCGGGGGTGAACCCGACGGCCACCCGCGCCGGGATGCCCAGCGTCCGGGCCATCGCCGCCATCGAGAAGGAGAAGTGGACGCAGAAGCCCTCCTTCCGCTTCAAGAACCGGACGATGGCGGCCGAGCCGCTGCCGGACTGCACCTGGGTGTCGTAACGGAACCCTCCGTTCACCGCGAACCAGTCCTGGAGTTTGACCGCCTTCTGGTACGCGTTGTCCGCGCCGGCGGTCACCTCGCGCGCCATACGGGCCACCACGGACGGCAGCGAGTCCGGCACCTTGGTGTACTCGTTGCGCAGCCGCGGTGGCGGTGGCGGCGCGTCCGCCAGCTGCTCGGCCGTCGGCTCCACCAGCAGACTGGTGACCCGGTAGCGCGCGCCCCGGGTGGTCTGGCCGCGGTCGCCGACCAGCGTGCGGCCCTCCGGCTCATAGCGCCAGCGCCCGTCGATCTGGACCCTGGACGCGGGGTAGGGGAGGGGCAGCCAGTTCTGCGCGTACCAGTCGGCGGCCGAGATCGAGGTGTCGATCGAGGAGACCCTGACCGAGGGGCCGAGCCCGGCCGGTGAAGGCAGCTGACCGGGCACATCGGTGACATGCCGCTCGGAGGACTTCCACGAGGTGCCGTCGAACTGGTCCAGCGCGACGATCCGCAGATACAGGTCCTGGGTGGTCTGTGAGGAGGTGCGGTAGCGCAGCACCTCCCTGTTCTCCGGCTGGTTCAGGCTGTCCTGCAGCGACACCAGCGGATTGACCGCCGAGATCGTGCCGCCGCCGCTGCCCGACCCGGCGCCGCCGGCCTGCCGGTTCAGCAGCCCGCCGTCCAGGGACGGCAGCGCCGCGGGCACCACGAGCGCGATGCCGAGCGCCAGCACGCCGATCCTGCGGCCGGTGCGGACCGGGGCGAGCGCCGAGCCGCCCCGGGCCCCGGCCAGGCCGGACGGCGGCATCCCCGCCGGGTGCGGGGCGCCACCGCTGAACACCCGGCCCCACTGGGACAGCCGGTCCCGGCCCTCGGCCAGGAGCAGCAGCAGATAGCCGACCGCCGCCAGCAGGAACCACAGCCAGTCGTTCCCGCCGTCGGACAGACCCGCCGCGACCGAGTACAGCGCGAGCAGCGGAAGCCCGGCGGGGGCCGCGCTGCGGTACGTCACCGCGAGCGCGTCGACCACCAGGCCGATCACCATCACCCCGCCCACCAGCATCAGCCGGATGCCGTCGGTGAGCGGCGCGGGGGTCGCGTACTGGCCCACGTCGTCGGCGCCGTCGCGCAGCAGCAGCGCGAACTCGTGGAGGGCCGGTGGGTCCGGCAGCACCCCGCCCAGCGCCTGGTCGCGCACGAAGGCCAGGGTGAGCAGCAGCAGCGTCACCACGGCCTGCACGGCCACCGTCAGCGGACGGGGCAGCGGCACCCGGCGGGCCACCACACCCGTCGCGCTCTGGACCGCCAGCAACAGGGCGGTCTGCAACAGCCAGCTCGCCGGATCCACCAGCGGAAGCAGCGCACAGGCCGCCGCCACCGTGGCCACGGTGGCGCATATCGCGAGCCGAACGCTCCCACTCATGCCCAGCTCCCCGTCCTGCCGCCGATCGCGGGACCTTCGGCGTCCGCCCGGGCGGCACCCTGGGCGTCGGCCTGCCGCCACAGCTGTGCCAGCGAGGCCCCCGGGCCGACCGGCAGCGCCGTCCACCCCGCCTCGCGCAGCCGCCGCAGCCGCTCCTCCAGCTCCCGTCCGTCCCCGGACCCCGGCCCGCGCGACCAGGCCGCGCCGTCCAGTACGAAGGCCACCGCCGCCGCGGTGCGGTGCCGCATCCGGGCGGCCGTCGCCGCCTGCTCCTCGTCGAGATCGCCCAGGAAGGCCACCAGCAGCCCCTCACCGCCGCCCAGCACCTCATAGGCGCGCGCCAGCCCTTCGCCGTCGGAGTGGTCCACCACGGCGAGGGTGTCCAGCATCAGCCCGGCCGTCTCCGCCGAGTCATGGGTGGAACCGGCGAAGCCGCCCCCGCCGTCCGGGCCCGGCACCGAGCTTCCGGTGTCGGTCAGCAGCCGGACCGCATAGCCCCGCTCCAGCAGATGGACCGCGGCCGAGGCCGCACCCGAGACCGCCCATTCGAAGGCCGAGTCGGGCCCGGAGCCGTGGTGGGCCGCGCTCCGGGTGTCCAGCAGCACCGTGCAGTGGGCCCGCTGGGGCTGCTCCTCCCGGCGGACCATGAGCTCCCCGTACCGCGCGGTGGACCGCCAGTGCACCCGGCGCAGATCGTCACCGACGCGGTAACCACGCGGAATGACGTCGTCCTCCCCGGCCAGCGCCAGCGAGCGGTGCCGTCCGTCCCCGTACCCCGCGGCCTCGCCGGTCAGGCGCACCGGGGGCAGCGGCTCGACCCGGGGCACCACCGTGAGCGTGTCATAGGCGCTGAAGGCGCGGGTGAGCTCGCACATCCCGAACGGATCGGTCAGCCGCAGCTGCAGCGGGCCCAGCGGATAGCGGCCCCGCAGATCCGAACGGACCCGGTAGGACACCTCGCGCCGGCCGCCCGGCTCCACCCGGTCCAGCACGAACCGGGGGCGCGGACCCAGCACATAGGGCACCCGGTCCTGGAGCATCAGCAGCCCGGTGGGCAGCCGCGAGACATTGTCCATCCGCAGATGCACCCGGGCCTCCGAGCCCGCCGGAACCCGCGCGGGCGCCAGCCGTCTGCTGCCCGCCACCCGGTACCGCGTGCGGTGGACCACGGCCACGCAGACCAGCGGCAGCGCGGCCAGCAGCAGCCCGACCCGCAGCAGGTCCGCCTGGCCCAGGACGTAGCTGCACACCGTGGCGGCCAGCCCCGCGGCCAGGAAGGAACGGCCGCGGGTCGTCAGACCGGCGAGGGCGGCCCGCAGCCCGCCCGAGCGCTCCCCGGCGCCGCCGCCCTCGGGGCCCATGTCCGTCCCCCCCGCGGCCATCACAGCCTCCGCGCGCCCGGCTGCTGCCGGCCGTAGTCGGCCGGGGGCATGGGCGGCATGGGCGGCATCGCGCCCGTGCCGCGCGGGTTGGAGGCGGGCACCGGGGTGCGCTGCACGATGTCCGCGACGACCTGCTCCGAGGTGCGGCGGTTCAGCTGGGCCTGCGCGGTGGGCAGCAGCCGGTGCGCCAGCACCGCGACGGCCAGGGACTGCACATCGTCCGGCAGCGCGAAGTCCCGCCCGGCCAGCGCGGCGGACGCCTTGGCGGCCCGCAGCAGATGCAGCGTGGCCCGGGGCGAGGCGCCCAGCCGCAGGTCGGGGTGGTTGCGGGTGGCGGCGACCAGGTCCACCGCGTACCGCCGGACGGCCTCGGCGACATGCACCGAGCGCACCGCCTCGACCAGCTTGACGATCTCATGGGCATGTGCGGCCGGCTGCATGTCGTCCAGCGGGGAGACCCCGCCGTGGACGTCCAGCATCGCCAGCTCGGCCTGCGGGCTGGGGTATCCGATGGAGACGCGGGCCATGAAGCGGTCGCGCTGCGCCTCGGGCAGCGGATAGGTGCCCTCCATCTCGACCGGGTTCTGCGTGGCCACCACCATGAACGGGTTCGGCAGCTCGTAGCTCTTCCCGTCGATGGTGACCTGGCGCTCCTCCATCGACTCCAGCAGCGCGGACTGGGTCTTGGGCGAGGCGCGGTTGATCTCGTCGCCGATCACGATCTGGGCGAAGATGGCGCCCGGCTTGAACTCGAACTCCTTGCGCTGCTGGTCGAAGATGCTCACGCCGGTGATGTCGGACGGCAGCAGGTCCGGGGTGAACTGGATCCGCCGCACGGAGCAGTCGATGGACCGGGCGAGCGCCTTGGCCAGCATCGTCTTGCCCACGCCCGGCACATCCTCGATCAGCAGGTGCCCCTCGGCGAGCAGCACCGTCAGCGAAAGCCGTACGACCTCTGGCTTGCCCTCGATCACACTCTCCACCGACCGGCGGACCCGCTCCGCTGTGGTGGTCAGATCGCTGAGGCTCGCTCGCTCGTCATAGGTCGTCACCCGGCCCTCCTCGGCCCGTTCTCAGGGCCGTGGCCCTCGGAACGGACCGGCCCACCGCAAACGCTGGCACCGGCCCCCGCGTGGTTGCGGGGGACGATGTCACCTATGCATTCTTGCGGTCCTCGCGGCCTCGCGTCACTCGGCTGTGGATAACCCGGGGTTATTTGTCACGCCTGTACGACTTTGGGGTGCTGAATCCCCTCAGCGTTCCCTCACGCCCGCGGCGTGACCTCCCGCAGCAGACCGGTCGTCACATCGAAGACGAAGCCGCGGACGTCGTCGGTGTGCAGCAGGAACGGCGAGGTACGCACCCGCTGCATCGACTGGCGGACGTCCCCGTCGAGGTCCCGGAACGCCTCGACCGCCCACGACGGCCGCTGGCCCACCTCTTCCTCCAGCTCGTGCCGGAAGTCCTCGGTGAGGTTCAGCAGACCGCAGCCGGTGTGGTGGATGAGCACGACGCTGCGGGTACCCAGCGCGCGCTGGCTGATGGTCAGGGACCGGATGATGTCGTCGGTGACGACACCGCCCGCGTTGCGGATGGTGTGGCAGTCGCCCAGTTCCAGACCGAGCGCCTCGTGCAGGTCCAGACGGGCGTCCATGCACGCGACGATGGCGACCCGGCGCACGGGCCGCGCGTCCATCCCGGGGTCGGTGAACTTCTCGGCGTACCGGCGGTTGGCCTCCACGAGTTCGTCGGTGACCGTGATTCCCGTGCGGGCGTCGCGGTCGGCGGGCGGGTTCGGCTGCGGCGCTGCTATCGACATGGTTGTGACACTACCTCTCACCAGCGGATTTTGTCTTCTCTTTAGGTAGGGCAAACGAGGGCAACCGGGTGGGCCGAAGGAGTGATGTGAGTCAATCCACAACCCCGGATGCCCCGCTGTGTGGCCCCCGGGGGAGGTGATACCACCCCCGGGGGCGGGACGCGCTGGCCGGTTGGTTGACCGAAGGGACGAGTGGACTAAAGTGGCGCGAAGTGGGAGGCGTGACGCTCCCCTCGGACCCCGGAATTTCGCGTGAGCGCGGTGCGTACGTACCCCTCGGCCTCCTCCCGCTCCGGTCGCCTGACGTCACTTCCCCGGCGCCAGTAGGCCGCTTCCCCTTCAGAGCGGGTGGGGACCCGGAGGTGCGTGCCCTCCTCGCCCGACCCCCAGAAGGGCGCACGAGCAGCGCAATGAGCAGCAACGCTCTCCATGTTCCCGTCATGCTCCAGCGCTGCCTGGACATGCTGGCCCCCGCTCTCGCCCGGCCCGGCGCGGTCGTGGTCGACTGCACCCTGGGCCTCGGCGGCCACAGCGAGGCGCTGCTGCGCGAGTTCCCGCAGGTCCGGCTGATCGCCCTCGACCGCGACCCGGCCGCGCTGCGGCTCGCCGGTGAGCGGCTCGCCCCGTACGGCGATCGGGCGACGCTGGTCCACGCGGTCTACGACGAACTGCCCGAGGTCCTGGACCGGCTCGGCGTGCCGCGCGTCCAGGGGGTCCTCTTCGACCTCGGCGTGTCGTCCATGCAGCTGGACGAGGCCGAGCGCGGGTTCGCCTACGCCCAGGACGCCCCGCTGGACATGCGGATGGACCAGACCACCGGGGTCAGCGCGGCGGAGGTGCTCAACACCTACCCGCCGGGTGAGCTGGTGCGCATCCTGCGGGCGTACGGCGAGGAGAAGTTCGCCAAGAAGATCGTGGACGCGGTGGTCCGCGAACGCGCCAAGGAGCCGTTCACCAACAGCGCCCGGCTGGTCGAACTGATCCGCGAGGCGCTGCCGCAGGCCGCCAAGCGCACCGGTGGCAATCCGGCCAAGCGCACCTTCCAGGCGCTGCGGATCGAGGTCAACGGCGAGCTGGCGGTTCTGGAGCGGGCCATTCCGGCGGCTGTGGGGGCGCTCGCGGTCGGTGGGCGGATCGCCGTGCTGTCGTATCACTCGCTGGAGGACCGCCTGGTCAAGCAGGTGTTCGCGGCCGGTGCCCGCCATACGGCGCCGCCCGGGCTGCCGGTCATCCCCGAGCCGTACCAGCCCCGGCTGAAGCTGCTCACCCGCGGTGCGGAGCTGCCCACCGAGGAGGAGATCGCCGAGAACCGCCGAGCCGCCCCGGCCCGGTTCCGGGGAGCGGAGCGCATCCGGGAAGAGGTGACCCCGTGAGCGGCGTGCGCGGGGCCGCGAAGGGCGACGGGGGCGGTACCTCTGTGCCGTGCGTGCGGAGAAGCGAACGAGGTAGTGCTGTGAGCGGCGTACGCGTGGCCGCCGGGCCGCGGACGGCGACGGGAGCGGCAGCCCCGCGCCGGGCGGACGGCTGTGACATCGGCCACCGCCGCGGCGGTGCGGACGAGGGGGAATCGTGAGCACGAGGGGGACGGGGCCGAAAGCGCGGCCGGCGCCGGGGGGTGCCACGGCCAGGCGCACGCCCTTCGTGCTGCTGGTCGTGGTCCTGCTCGGCTCCGGCCTGATCGCGCTGCTGCTGCTGAACTCCTCCCTCAACCAGGGGTCGTTCGACCTCAGCAAGCTGGAGAAGCAGACCAAGGAGCTCACCGACGAGCGCCAGGCGCTCCAGCAGGACGTCGACAAGCTCTCCGCCCCCGCCGCACTGGAGCGCCGGGCACGGGCGCTGGGGATGGTGCCCGGCGGCAGCCCCGCCTTCCTCGGCCCGGATGGCAAGGTCAGCGGGGTGCCCGCGCCCGCCACCGGGCAGCCCTCGGTGCTCCGCGCCCCGGGGCCGGTGCTGCCGTCCGCGCTCGGCCGCACGCGGCCCGGGGCATCGCCCGGCGCGTCCGCGTCGCCCAGCCCCTCCGGGGCCTCGCCCGTCC
>NZ_BBOX01000228.1 GCF_001553455.1 Streptomyces hygroscopicus subsp. hygroscopicus | reverse complement strand
GGCCGGGGCCGCGCCGCCGTCGTCGATGACGGCCAGCTCGGCGCCGACCTCCACCGTCTCGTCCTCGGCCACCTTGATGGACGTCAGCACACCCGCCGAGGGGGCCGGGATCTCGGTGTCGACCTTGTCGGTCGACACCTCGAGCAGGGGCTCGTCGGCCTCGACGCGTTCACCTTCGGCCTTGAGCCAGCGGGTGACGGTGCCCTCGGTCACGCTCTCGCCGAGCGCCGGCAGGGTTACGGAAACCGCCATGGTGTTCGGTTGCTCCTTAACGATCTTTGCGGATGGTACGCGCTCGGGACGATCAGTCGTGGGAGTGCAGCGGCTTGCCGGCCAGGGCCAGGTGGGCCTCGCCGAGCGCCTCGTTCTGGGTCGGGTGCGCGTGGACGAGCTGCGCGACCTCGGCCGGCAGCGCCTCCCAGTTGTAGATCAACTGAGCCTCGCCGACCTGCTCGCCCATCCGGTCACCGACCATGTGGACGCCGACGACGGCACCGTCGCGGACCTGCACGAGCTTGATCTCGCCAGCGGTCTTGAGGATCTTGCTCTTGCCGTTGCCCGCGAGGTTGTACTTCAGGGCGACGACCTTGTCCGCACCGTACAGCTCCTTGGCCTTGGCCTCGGTGATGCCGACGGAGGCGACCTCGGGGTGGCAGTAGGTCACCCGCGGCACACCGTCGTAGTCGACCGGCACCGGGTTCAGGCCCGCCAGCCGCTCGGCCACCAGCATGCCCTCGGCGAAGCCGACGTGGGCCAGCTGGAGGGTGGGAACCAGGTCGCCGACGGCGGAGATGGTCGGAACGTTGGTCCGCATGTACTCGTCGACCAGGACATAGCCGCGGTCCATGGCGACCCCGGCCTCCTCGTAGCCCAGACCCTGCGAGACCGGGCCACGGCCGACGGCCACCAGCAGCAGCTCGGCCTCGAAGGTCTTGCCGTTCTCCAGCGAGACCTTGACGCCGTCGGCGGTGTACTCGACGCCCGAGAAGCGGGAGCCGAGGGAGAAGTTGATGCCGCGCTTGCGGAAGGCGCGCTCCAGCAGCTTGGAGCTGTTCTCGTCCTCGACCGGGACGAGGTGGGGAAGCGCCTCGACGATGGTGATGTCGGCCCCGAAGGACTTCCACGCGGAGGCGAACTCGACGCCGATGACACCGCCGCCCAGCACGACCGCGGACTTCGGCACCCGGTCCAGCACCAGCGCGTGGTCGGAGGAGATGACGCGGTTGCCGTCGATCTCCAGACCCGGGAGGGACTTCGGCACCGAACCGGTGGCCAGCAGGATGTGGCGGCCGGTGTAACGCTGACCGTTCACATCGACGGAGGTGGGGGAGGACAGCCGGCCCTCGCCCGTCACATAGGTGACCTTGCGGGAGGCGATCAGGCCCTGCAGACCCTTGTAGAGGCCCGAGACCACGCCGTCCTTGTACTTGTGCACACCCTCGATGTCGATGCCCTCGAAGGTGGTCTTGACACCGAATTCCGAGCCCTCACGGGCCTGGTCGGCGATCTCACCGGCGTGCAGCAGAGCCTTGGTGGGGATGCAGCCGCGGTGCAGGCAGGTGCCGCCCAGCTTGTCCTTCTCGATCAGGGCGACGTCCAGACCCAGCTGCGCCGCGCGCAGGGCAGCGGCGTAACCGCCGCTACCGCCTCCGAGGATCACTAGGTCGAAAACGGTGCTGGCGTCGTTCGCCACGTCACGTCCTCCATGCATGGTGCGCCGGGGCCGGCCGTCGGTCGGCCGGGCGGCGGCGTGTGTTCGGCCGCTTCTTGCTTCGGCCCTGGTGTCGGGGGCCCTGTCCTGCCGGGACAACATCTTCGCACTTGTTGCGAGGAGGCGGGACGCGGGGCCGCTGTGTGAGAAATCTCCACACCCCAGTTCAGGCGTTACTCCTGGGTATGCGGAACGCGGAGCCCCGTCGATTTCGTTGAGGGCGAAATCGACGGGACTTTCGGCCCATGGCCCGGCCGGGGCCGCTCGGATCCCGGCTCAGCCGAGGTCGCCGTCGGCTCCTGGCTCAGCCGAGGTCGCCGTCGGCGGCGCGCTCGGCCAGCCGCACCAGGGTACGGACCGCGGAGCCCGTGCCGCCCTTGGGGGTGTAGCCGAACGGACCGGACTCGTTGAAGGCCGGACCCGCGATGTCCAGGTGGCCCCAGGTGATCCCGTCCGCCACGAACTCCTTCAGGAAGATGCCGGCCACCAGACCGCCACCCATGCGCTCACCCATGTTCGCCAGATCGGCGACCGGGGAGTCGATGCTCTTGCGAAGATCCGACGGCAGCGGCATCGGCCAGGACTGCTCACCGGCCTCTTCCGCGATCTCGTGCAGCGTGGTGCGGAACGCCTCGTCGTTCGACATGATCCCGAACGTGCGGTTGCCCAGCGCGAGCACCATCGCACCGGTCAGCGTCGCCACGTCCACGATCGCGTCCG
This sequence comes from Streptomyces hygroscopicus subsp. hygroscopicus, assembly GCF_001553455.1. GTDB lineage: Bacteria > Actinomycetota > Actinomycetes > Streptomycetales > Streptomycetaceae > Streptomyces > Streptomyces hygroscopicus. The sequence goes on along the minus strand of NZ_BBOX01000228.1, from coordinate 4,183 downwards.
GCTTCTCCTCACCGGCGCGGGTGATCGCGTCGGCCAGCACCAGCCGGCCCTCGGCGTCGGTGTTCAGCACCTCGACGGTCTTCCCGCCGTACATCGACAGCACATCGCCGGGACGGGTGGCCGAACCCGACGGCATGTTCTCCGCCAGCGCCAGCCAGCCGGTCAGATTCACCCGCAGGCCCAGCTTGGCGGCGGCGACGACGGTGGCGAACACGGCGGCGGCACCGCTCATATCGCACTTCATCGTCTCGTTGTGACCGGCCGGCTTGAGCGAGATACCGCCCGAGTCGTAGGTGATGCCCTTGCCGATCAGCGCGAGCGTCTTCTCGGCCTTGGGGTGGGTGTACGCGATCCGCACCAGCCGCGGCGGGGCGTCCGAACCCTGGCCCACGCCGAGGATGCCGCCGTACCCGCCCTTCTTGAGCGCCTTCTCGTCCAGCACCTCGGTCTTGAGACCGTGCTCCTTCGCGGCCGCCACCGCCTCGGCCGCGAAGACGGCCGGGGTGAGGACGTTGGACGGGGTGTTGATCAGATCGCGGGCGCGGTTGACCTCCGCGACCAGCGCGGTGGCACGCTCGGCGGCCGCCTTGTACTCCTTGTCCCGCGGCTTGGTCCCCACCAGGGCGACCTCGGCGAGCGGGCCGTTGTTCTTCTTGTCCTTCGCGTTCTTGCCGTTGCCGTTGCCCTTGTCGTACGCGTACGCCCCGAGCAACGCGCCCTCGGCGACCGCGCCGGCGTCCGCCGCGCTCCCGATCGGCAGCGCGAACGCGCCCTTCTTCGAACCGGACAGCGCGCGGGAGGCCACCCCCGCGGCCCGGCGCAGCGTCTCGGCGTCGTAGCCGTCGCCCTTGGCCGGGACCTCGCCCAGCCCGACCGCCAGCACGACCGGGGCCTTGAGGCCGGACGCGGAGGGCAGCTTGGTCACCTCGCCCTCGGCGCCGGTCGCGCCGAGCGTCTCCAGAACTGCGGCCAGCTTTCCGCCGAACGCCTTGTCCACGGCCTCGGCGCCGGCGGCGACGACGGGGCTCTTGGCCCCCTTCGCCACGCCGACGACGACGGCGTCCGCGCGCAGTGCCGCGGCGGAGGAGGTGCTGAGAGTCAGTACAGTCACAGTGGTCGGGTCCCTCTTCCGATAGTTCGTCGGCCGATATGGGTTGTAGGCCGCGCCCCTCCGCATCGTATGCCTCCGCGATTTTTACGGCTCGGTTCACCTCCGGGGCGCAAAAGTCGCTGCCGAGGCCGACCGTGCGCGGCTCCGGTGACCGCCGGGCGGCACCCGGGCCGGAAGACCCGGGCACCCGGACACGGCGGCACCCGGAGCGCCAGGGGCGGGTGCCGCGGCGCCCGGGGCTCAACGGGCGCCGGGGGCTTGCCGGTTGGGGCGCGCCGGGTGGTATCCGTTTGACCGTGGTCGCTCAGATACGGAGGCCGCGCGGTAGCCTTCCGCGCGATGGACACCACGCCGGATCAGCCGCAGCCGTCCGCGCACCCGCCGGAGCCCGAGCGCCCGGAGGGCGCGGAGCACCTCGAGTGTCCGGAGGCCCCCGACCGTCCGGAGCACCCCGAGCGTCCGGAGCATTCCGAGCGTCTGGAGCCTCCCGGCCGTCTGGAGCCTCCCGGCCGTCTGGAGCCCCTCGGCCGTCTGGAGCCCCTCGGCCGTCCGGAGCACCCCGAGCGTCCGGAGCCCCTCGACCGTCCGGGTCCCCCCGACCGTCCGGAGCATCCGCCGCGGCCCGCCTACGATCCGCCGCCCGCGCACGCTCCGCGCGCCTCCTGGGGCGATGGGATCCGCTTCGCCTTCGGCACGCTCACCGTGCTGCCCGTGCGGGGCGCGCGCTGGGACCGGCAGGCGGCGCACGCCGGGATGCTGTGCGCCCCGCTGGCCGGGCTGACCGTGGGGCTGTGCGCCGCCGCGGTGGGCGGGGCGTTGCTGTTCCTGGGCGGCGGGGCGCTGACGGCGGCCGTCGCCACCGCCGCGATACCCGCCGTACTGACCCGCGGCCTCCACCTCGACGGGCTCGCCGACACCGCGGACGGGCTCGGCAGCGGCAAGCCGGCCGAGGACGCGCTGCGCGTCATGAAACGGTCGGACATCGGGCCGTTCGGCGTGATCACGCTGCTGTTCGTCCTGCTCGGCCAAGTTGCGGCGCTGGCCCAGCTGTACGGACGGGGCTGGGCGCACGGCGCGGTCGCGGCGGCCGTGGCCGGTGTCGCCGCGCGCTGCGCGCTGACGCTCGCCACCCGCGTGGGGGTTCCGGCGGCGCGGCCGGAGGGGCTGGGCGCCGCGGTCGCGGGCACGGTGCCGTGGCGTTCCGCGGGTGTCGTGGCGGCCGTGACGGTGGTCGGCTGCGCGGCGGTGGCCGTCCCCTTCGGCCCGTACGCCGTCGTCCGTCACGCCGTCGCCGTCCTGGCCGCCCTGGCGGCCGCCGAACTCCTCCTGCACCACTGCCGCCGCCGTCTCGACGGGGTGACCGGTGATGTCTTCGGCGCGCTCGCGGAAACGGCCGCCACCACCGCCCTGGTGGTCCTGACCTTCGGCTAGGACCGCTGGTCCGCGCGCTCGCTAGGACCGCTGGTCCGCGCGCTCCGGGAGCTGCGCGTGCAGGGCCGCGGCCGCCTGCACCAGCGGCAGGGCCAGCAGCGCGCCCGTGCCCTCGCCGACCGTGACGCCGTGGTCGAGCAGCGGGGTGAGGGCGATGCGGTCGAGCGCCTTCTCCTGGCCCGGTTCGCCGCTGGCCTGCCCGGCCAGCCACCAGTCCGGGGCGCGGAACGCGACCCGCTGGGCGACCAGCGCACAGGCCGCCGAGACGACACCGTCGAGGATCACGGGGGTGCGGCGCACGGCGCTCTGCAGCAGAAAGCCGGTGATCGCGGCGAGGTCGGCGCCGCCGACGGTGGCCAGCAGCTGGAGCTGGTCGCCCAGCACCGGGCGGGCCCGGCGCAGTCCGTCGCGGATCGCGGCGCATTTGCGCATCCAGGCCAGGTCGTCGATCGCGGCCCCGCCCCGGCCGGTGACCACGGACGCGTCCGTACCGCACAGCGCGGCGATCAGCGTGGCGGCGGCGGTGGTGCCGCCGACGCTGAGGTCGCCGAGGACGAGGAGGTCGGTGCCGGAGTCCACCTCCTCGTCGGCGATGGCCATCCCGGCGCGGAAGGCCCGCTCCGCCTCGTCCAGGGTGAGCGCGTCCTCGACGTCGAGCCGGCCGGACGCGCGGCGTACCCGGTGGCGGGTGACCTCCGCCGGGAGGCCCTCGGGGTCGCAGTCCAGCGCCATGTCGATGACGCGGACGGACGTGCCGAGGCGGGCGGCGAGGATGGCGGCCGGGCTCTCGCCGTCCAGCACGGCGCGGACGAGGCGGTGGGTGCTCCTGGCGGGGCGGGCGGAGACACCCAGGTCGGAGATGCCGTGGTCGCCCGCGAAGAGGATGACGCGGGGCTGCTCGACGGGCTTGACCGGGACCCGCTGCTGCGCGGCGGCCAGCCACTCGCCCAGTTCGTCCAGTCGCCCGAGCGCGCCCGGCGGCAGCGCGAGCCGCTCGCGGCGCTCCTCGGCGTCGCGCCGGATGCCCCCGTCGGGGCGCTCGATCAGGTCGACGAAGTCATCGAGATTGAGAGCACTCACCTGGCGAACCCTACCGGGCGCCCCGGGAACCGGTACGGCGTCCGGCCGTTGAGCCCGGCGCGGCCCCCGCCCGGCCTCCGCCTGGCCACTGCCCGGCACCCGCCCGGCCTCCGCCTGGTCACCGGCCGGGCCCCGCCCAGGTGCCGGCCGGCACCCGCGTCGGCCTGCGTCCGGGCACCGGCTGGCACCCGCACCGGCCGGCGCCCGCGTCGGCCTGCTCGGCCCGCTCGCCCGCGCCGCCGTCTCGCGCCTTCGGCGCAGTTGAGCAGCGGGGCAGGAGGCGGGGGGCGGCCGCGTCGCCGACTTCCGGGCCGAGGGGGCGAGGCTCGGCGGCGGCTCCGGTGCTCGGGGGCTGGAGGCGTTGCCGGACTGCCGGGGGTCGGGGTGCCCCTTCCGAAAACCCTTGCTCAATTAGTTGCGTTAGATCAAGTGTTTTCGAGAGGGGTACCCGGAGGAGCCGCCGGGGACCCGACCAGCCCGCAGCCCGGAGGGACCGTGGCTGACGCGGGGAGAAGCCGCTACGGGCGGCCACTTCCACCGACCTGGCGCCCGGCGGCGCCG
>NZ_BBOX01000227.1 GCF_001553455.1 Streptomyces hygroscopicus subsp. hygroscopicus | reverse complement strand
AGGGACCTTGGCCGACGCCGCGAGAAGCCGCTACCGGCGGCCACTTCCACCGACCTGGCGCCCGGCGGCGGCGCCGCGCTCCCGCCCCCCTGCTCCGCTGCTCAATCGCGCCGAAGGCGCGAGACGAAAGCCGCACCCGACCGAGCCGAGCACCTCCGCGCCCCCGGGTCCCGATTCGTGTCACCCGGGACGCCCCTCCCGACCTGGTCGGACTGCTCCGGATACCCGGACTGCTCCGTATACCCGGACTCGCGGACCGCCATGAGGTTGGGTGTCACCCGGACACGCCGTGTCAGCCGGGACACCCCGCACACCCGGCCCCCGCACACCCGGCCCCAAGCCGGGACTCTGGCCCCCAAGCCGGGACCCTGGCCCCCGGACCGGGCCCCCGGCCCCCCGGCCCCCGGCCCTGGGTCGGCCCCCGGCCCGGGGCCCGGTCGGGCCGTCTCGGGCTCCGCACGGACCGCCGGACTGCGGCTCGGGCCACCGGGCCCCAGCCTCGATCCGGGTCAGCCCCTCTCAGGTCCGGTCCGGGTCAGCCCCTCGCGGGTCCGGTCCGGGCCAGCCCCTCACGGAGTCCGGTTCGGGTCAGCCCCTCGCAGGTCAGGACGCACAGGCTCCGGCTCACGGTCAGCCGCGCAGCGGCAGCGGCTGACCGGCCACGACCAGGAGCACATGCTCGCACTCGTCGGCGAACGCCGCGTTCAGTCGGCCCAGTTCATCGCGGAAGCGGCGGCCGGAGGCGGTCGCGGGGACGACACCCGAGCCGACCTCGTTGCTCACCGCCACCACCGTACGGCTGGTGGCGCGGACCGCCGCGACGAGGGCGGACACCCGCTCACGGAGGGCCTGTTCACCGCCGTGCGCCCAGGTGTCGTCGTCCCAGGCGCCCACGGAGTCCATCGCGTCGGTGAGCCACAGCGCCAGGCAGTCGATGAGCAGCGGCGGACCCTCCTCGGCGAGCAGCGGTGCCAGATCGCAGGTCTCGGTCGTGCGCCAGGACCCGGGGCGGCGCTCGCGGTGGGCCTTGACGCGGGCGGCCCACTCCGGGTCGCCGTCGCGGGTGCCGCCCGTGGCGACGTACAGCACGTCGGGGAACGCGGCCAGCCGCCGTTCCGCCTCGAGGGACTTGCCGGACCGGGCGCCGCCCAGCACCAGCGTGCGGCGCGGCAGGTCCGGCACCGCGTGGTACTCGCCGACGATCAGCGTCTGCCCGTCCGGCACCGCCCGCGCGCCCGCCGTCGCCAGCCGGCGGTGCAACTCCCGGCCGGGCGGGGCGGTGTGGTCCAGGTGCACGGCCAGGACGTCGGTGGTGGCGCCCACGGCGCCCGAGGCGCGGAGGGCGGCCAGAGCGTCGGGACGGCCCAGCACATCGAGCAGCGCCATGTCGTACGGCTCGGCCGGGTCCGGGAGACCGGCGGGGGCGCCGCCCGGCGGGAGGTACAGCAGCCGGGTGCCGTCGGGGCCGGTGACCTCGTAACCGGTGCCGGGGGAGTCCAGCGCGACCGCCCGCACCCGGTGGCCGCTGATCAGGGACAGCCGGCGGCCGTCCGGCACCCGCACGGGAGCCGGCAGCCCGGCCGGGAACTCGACGGCCGGGCCCGCGTGCGGATGCGAGAGCAGCACCTGGCGCACGCCGACCAGCGAGTAGCCGGCCCGTGCGGCGGCGAACGCGGCCCCCGGGGTGAGGTCGATCAGCAGCGCGCCGTCGACCAGCAGTGAGGTGGCGGCCCGCGCCTCCTCGCCGACGGCGGCGGCACAGGAGGCGCAGGGACAGCCGTGGCGCGGCAGCCCGTCGGGGGCTCCGGTGCCCAGAAGAGTGAGTTCCACGCCCTGATCGTCTCGCGTCCGGTCCCCCGGGTCGCGCGGGGCCACCCCGTACGGAGTGATCAGTCACTTAGGCTGCGGGCAGACATCAGCTGTGGGCCGGCGGGTATTACCTGTGGGCCGGCGGGATGGAGGAGGCTGGATATGGCGTGGACATGGCGGTTCGAGAAGTCCGACGGGACGGAGACGAAGCCCGCGGTACAGCCGGAGGAGTTCCCGACCCAGGGGGACGCGGAGTCGTGGATCGGTGAGGAGTGGCGGGCCCTCCTCGAAGGAGGGGCGGAACAGGTGACGCTCTTCGAGGACAGTACGAAGATCTACGGCCCGATGAGCCTGCGCGCCGAGTAGCACAACGGGCGCCGGACAAGAGGCACGCCCCAGCAAGAAGTGCGCTTCAGCAAGAGGGGCGTACCGGGGGTAAGAGGTGCGCGCGGGGCAAGACGTGGGTGCCGAATCGGACGCGTGCGCCGGGTCGGAGACGTGCGCCGAGCCGGCGTCAGCGCGGCGTGGCGCACGTGTCCGAACGGGACGTGCGCGCCGGTGCGCCGAGCAGGCGTGCGCGCCCGTGCGTACGGCAGGATGTGTGCACCCGTGCGCTGAGCAGGAAGTAAGCGCCGGTGCACCGAGCAGGATGTGCCTGCCCGTGCACTGAGCAAAACGTGCGCGCCCGTGCGTGCGCCGAGCAGCACCGCGGCTGAACATGCGCGCGGCCGATAGCGCCCGCGCTCGCGCCGATGCCCGTGCCGGACGCGGGCGCTACCGGGGTGGCGGTGTCCGCCGCCACCCCGCATGGGTGGTCGGCCGCGCACTCCGCACGCGCAGTCAGCCGTGCATCCCGCATGGGTGGTTGGCCGCGCACCCCGCACAGGCGGTCCGCCACGCATCCCGCACGTGCAAGCAGCCGCGCACCCCACACACGCAGTCAGCCACGCACCCCGCACAGGTGCAGCAGTGCCGCCACCGCACGGTACGGGTCGGTGCGGCCGGCCCGCTCCTCGGCCGCCAGCAGCCGCTCCCACTCCGGGGAGCCGGGCGGCTCCGCGTCGTCCGGGGCGAGGTCGGTGAAGACCCGCACCCCGTACCAGGCCCGGAGCGGCGCGCCGATCGCGGTGAGGGTCGAGGTCAGCTTCTCGCGCCGGTCGGCGCGTACCCGCAGCCCGAGCCGGTTGGAGTACGAGGGGGAGTCGAAGGCGGTCAGCGCCGTGTCCCAGTCCCCGGCCAGCCCCGGCCGCATCGCCAGCGCGTCGCCGTTGCGCACCAGCAGGGAGAGCAGACCGCCCGGGGCCAGCACCCGGGCGAGCCCGGCGAGCAGCGGATCCGGTTCGGGCACGTACATCAGCACCCCGTGGCACAGCACCACATCGAAGGTGCCCGGGAGGAAGTGCGCCCCGGTCTCCCGGCCGTCGCCCTCGATCAGGCGTACCCGTCCGCGGATGCCCTCGGGCTCGTCGGCGAGCGCGGTACGGGCCGTCTCCAGCATGGTGGCGTCCGACTCCAGACCGGTCACCTCATGGCCCGCGCGGGCCAGCCGCAGGGCCTGGGTGCCCTGGCCGACGCCCACGTCGAGCACCCGCAGCCGCTGTCCCACCGGGAAGCGGGCGGTGATCTGCTCATCCAGCTGGTGGGCGACCAGCGCCTGCCGGAGGGTGTTCCTCAGGGAGCCGAGGCGGCTCAGCCAGCCGCCCGCCCCGCCGGCGAAGCCGGAGGGTTGGCCGCTCAGGGCCGCTCTCCGCGCTTGACCTGCGGCTTGGGCAGCCGCAGCCGGCGCATCTGAAGGGTACGCATCAGGGCGTACGCCACCGCGCCGCGCCGGTTCTCGTCGGGGAAGCGCTGGCGCAGCTGACGCTTGAGCTGGAAGCCGGTGATGATCGAGTTGACCACGATCAGGACGATGACGACCATCCACAGCAGCAGCACATAGCTCTGCATGGTGCCGGCCCGGATCATGCTCAGGACCAGGATGACCACCGCGAGCGGCAGGAAGTACTCCGCGACCGAGAACCGCGAGTCCACGAAGTCGCGGGCGAAGCGCCGCACCGGGCCCTTGTCGCGGGCCGGCAGGTACCGCTCGTCGCCCCCGGCCAGCGCCTCGCGCTGCTTGGCCAGGTCGGCGCGGCGGGCCTCGCGCGCACGCTTCGTGGCCTCCTTGCGGTTGGCCGGCGTCTTCGCCAGGCTGCGGCGCTGCGCCTGGGCCTCGCTCCGCTTGGGAGTGGGGCGGCCCTTGGGCGCCTGCGGGTCACGGGGCTGCTGCGGCTGGTCCGCGGTCACCTTGGTGGTGGCGGCCTGCTCATCCTTGGAACGGCTTCGGAACACAAAGCCCAAGGGTACGGGTTGCGGGGTGTGCGCCCCAGCCTCAGGGGGAACGATCCGGCAACTTCGGTCCGGTTCGGTCCGGCCGTATCGGGACACAGGGTGCGCACTCCTCCTTTCGCCGGAGACGCGCGGCACCTGATCGTCCTGCAGGAGGAGCGCGAGCGGGTGCGAACAGTGCGGTAATGGAAGTGGGCCCCGTAGGCTGGGTCTATTGGAGTGCCGGAGCACACGTCCGTCAGAAGGGGGCGCGCGAGGCCCATGAGCGGTGTCATGAAGCGTATGGGAATGATTTTCCGCGCGAAGGCCAACAAGGCCCTGGACCGGGCCGAGGACCCGCGCGAGACCCTTGACTACTCGTACCAGAAGCAGCTTGAGCTGCTCCAGAAGGTACGGCGCGGTGTCGCGGACGTGGCGACCTCGCGCAAGCGCCTGGAGCTGCAGCTCAACCAGTTGCAGGGGCAGTCCGCCAAGCTGGAGGACCAGGGGCGCAAGGCGCTCGCGCTCGGCCGGGAGGACCTGGCCCGCGAGGCGCTGTCCCGGCGCGCCGCGCTGCAGCAGCAGGTCACCGATCTGGAGACCCAGCACCAGACGCTGCAGGGCGAGGAGGAGAAGCTGACCCTGGCCGCCCAGCGGCTCCAGGCCAAGGTCGATGCCTTCCGCACGCGCAAGGAGACCATCAAGGCCACCTACACGGCGGCCCAGGCGCAGACCCGGATCGGCGAGGCGTTCTCCGGCATCTCCGAGGAGATGGGCGACGTCGGCATGGCGATCCAGCGTGCCGAGGACAAGACCGCCCAGATGCAGGCGCGCGCCGGCGCGATCGACGAGCTGCTGGCCTCTGGCGCCCTCGACGACCAGTCCGGGATGGCCAAGGACGACATCGCGGCCGAGCTCGACCGGATCTCCGGCGGGACGGACGTGGAGCTGGAGCTGCAGCGGATGAAGGCCGAGCTGGCCGGCGGCAGCCCGCAGCAGGCGATCGAGGGCGGCAACCAGGAGCAGGGGCGGCAGTCCCAGACCCAGAACAAGTTCGACAAGCAGTAGCCCGCGCCCCCGCCTGGGCGAGGTCTCCAAGGAGGTCGTCATGATCGTACGGATCATGGGGGAGGGCCAGGTGCGGGTGGCGGACAGCCATCTGCCCGGACTGAACAGGCTGGACGACGAGCTGCTCACCGAGATCGAGGGTGGCGACCACGAGGGTTTCCGAAGGACGCTGGGCGCGTTGCTGGGCGCGGTGCGCTCGGCCGGTGAGCCGCTGCCCGACGACGAGCTCCAGCCGTCCGAGCTGATCCTCCCCGCCGCCGACGCGACCCTTGAGGAAGTCAAGGCGATGCTCAAGGACGACGGTCTCATTCCGGGCTAGTGCGGCGCACTCCCGGACCGCGGTCCCGCACTCCCGGACCGCGGTCCAGCACACGTCGTGCCCCCTTCCCCGGCCGGGCACGGGCCGCCCGGGAGGCCGGGCGGCCCCGCCGCGGCCCTTACCGTTGGATGCCGTGACTCCCCTCGCCGTCGGGCCGGGTCTGGCCCGTCCGCACCGCTGGCTGTGTGCCCACCCCCGTGCCCTGGACACCCTGGTGGCGACGGGGGTCCTGGCGATGATCCTGATCGGGGCGGTGGCCCGTCCGCATCTGCGTGCTCAGCCGCTGGGCCCGTTCTTCGTCGTACTGGCCGTGCTCGTCGCCGCCGCGCTGGTCTTCCGCCGCGATCTGCCGCGCTGGGTGCTCGCCTTCACCGTCGCCCTCACCCTCGTCGAGATCGTCACCAATGACGTGGGCCCGCCGCGTACCTCGATCGTGTTCGGGGTCGTGGTGGCGCTCTACACCGTCGCGGCGCGCACCGACCGCCCCACCACCTGGCGGCTCGGCGCCGCCACCGCCGCGCTGCTCACCGGGGCCGGGATGCTCTTCGGGCTCAATCCCTGGTACTCGCAGGAGAACTGGGGGCTCTTCGCCTGGACCGGGCTGGCCGCGGCCGTCGGCGACGCGGTGCGCAGCCGCCGCGCCTTTGTCGCCGCCATCGAGGAGCGGGCGGTGCGGGCCGAGCGGAGCCGTGAGGAGGAGGCGCGCCGCCGGGTCGCCGAGGAGCGGCTGCGGATCGCCCGTGAGCTGCACGATGTCGTGGCGCACCACATCGCGCTGGTCAACGTCCAGGCCGGGGTCGCCTCCCATGTCATGGACAGCCGCCCGGACCAGGCCAAGGAGGCGCTTGCCCACGTACGGCAGGCCAGCCGCTCGGCGCTGGACGAGCTGCGTGCCACGGTCGGTCTGCTGCGGCAGTACGGCGACCCCGCCGCCCCCACCGAACCGGCCCCCGGCCTCGCCGTCCTGGACCAGCTCGTGGACGGCTTCGTCCGGGCCGGGATGCGGGTGGAGGTCCGCACGGAGCCACCGGAGGCGCTGGGCCCGCTGCCGGGCTCGGTGGACCTCACGGCCTACCGGGTGGTCCAGGAGGCGCTGACCAATGTGCACAAGCACGCCGGGCCCGGGGCCACGGCCGGGATCCGCATCGCCCGCGCCGGTGGCGCCCTGGAGATCACGGTCGAGGACGACGGGGGGTCCGAGGGGCCCGGACAGCCCGAGGCGCCGGACGGCGGGGACGCGCCCGGGGACCCTCCGGCGGACGGTGCGGCACCCGGGGAGGAGCGGGGAGGCGGCGGGCACGGACTGCTCGGGATGCGTGAGCGGGTGAGCGCGCTGCGCGGCAGGTGCGAGGCGGGACCCCTGCCCGGGGGCGGCTTCCGGGTGCGGGTGACACTTCCTCTGCAGCTGCGTGGAGGGGATTCATGACGATCAAGGTGTTGCTCGCGGACGATCAGGCGCTGCTGCGCAGCGCGTTCCGCGTCCTGGTGGACTCCGAACCGGACATGGAGGTGGTGGGGGAGGCGTCCGACGGGGCGGAGGCGGTGGAGATCGCCCGTACGGAGGGCGCCGACGTCGTCCTGATGGACATCCGGATGCCCGGTACGGACGGACTGGCCGCGACCCGCATGATCACCGAGGATCCGCGGCTCGGGAACGTACGGGTGGTCATGCTGACCACCTTCGAGGTCGACGAGTACGTGGTGGACTCGCTGCGGGCGGGGGCCAGCGGCTTCCTCGGCAAGGGCGCCGAACCCGATGAGCTGCTCTCGGCGATCCGTATCGCGGCGGCCGGCGAGGCACTGCTGTCCCCGGCCGCGACCAAGGGGCTGATCGCCCGCTTCCTGGCCCAGAGCGACCGGGACGACCGGGAGGGCGGCTACGACTCCGCGCGGCTGGACGCCCTCACGGTCCGCGAGCGCGAGGTCCTGGTCCAGGTGGGCGGCGGGCTGTCCAACGACGAGATCGCCGCCCGGCTGGAGGTCAGCCCGCTCACGGTCAAGACGCATGTCAACCGCGCGATGGCCAAGCTGGGCGCCCGCGACCGCGCCCAGCTGGTGGTGATCGCCTACGAGACGGGGCTGGTCCGCGCGGGCCACTGAACGGAGGCCGCCGGGGCGCGGTCCGGTGCCCGGCCCGGCCGGGGAACAGCCGGGGCCGGGGAACGGATCGGACCGGGGAACGGCCCGGGCCGGGACGCGCCCATCGGGCGCGCCCCGGACGCCGGCCGGAGCCGGGGCTACGGCAGCGCCAGCATCCGCTCCAGGGCCAGCTTGGCGAAGTGCTCCGTCTCCTTGTCGACCTGGATGCGGTTGACCACCTTGCCGGCCACCAGCGACTCCAGCGCCCAGACCAGATGCGGCAGATCGATCCGGTTCATGGTCGAGCAGAAGCAGACCGTCTTGTCGAGGAAGACGACCTCCTTGCCCTGGCCGGCGAAACGATGGGCCAGGCGCCGCACGAGGTTCAGCTCCGTGCCGACCGCCCACTTCGAACCGGCCGGGGCGGCCTCCAGGGCCTTGATGATGTACTCGGTCGAGCCCACGTAGTCCGCCGCCGCCACGACCTCGTGCTTGCACTCGGGGTGCACCAGCACGTTCACGTCCGGTATCCGCTCGCGCACCTCGTTGACCGAGTCCAGCGAGAAGCGGCCGTGCACCGAGCAGTGGCCGCGCCACAGGATCATCGTCGCGGCGCGCAGCTGCTCGGGAGTGAGGCCGCCGTTCGGCTTGTGCGGGTTGTAGACGACGCAGTCCTCCAGCGACATGCCCAGGTCGCGGACCGCCGTATTGCGCCCCAGGTGCTGATCGGGCAGGAACAGCACCTTCTCGCCCTGCCGGAACGCCCACTCCAGGGCCCGCTGGGCATTGGACGAGGTGCAGATCGTGCCGCCGTGCCGACCGGTGAACGCCTTGATGTCGGCGGAGGAGTTCATGTACGAGACGGGCACCGTCACATCGGCCACGCCCGCCTCGGTCAGCACCTCCCAGCACTCGGCGACCTGCTCGGCCGTGGCCATGTCGGCCATCGAGCAGCCGGCCGCCAGATCGGGGAGGACGACCTGCTGGTCGTCGTTGGTCAGGATGTCGGCGGACTCGGCCATGAAGTGCACACCGCAGAAGACGATGTACTCGGCGTCCGGCCGGGCCGCCGCGTCCCGGGCGAGCTTGAAGGAGTCCCCGGTGACATCAGCGAACTCGATGACCTCGTCGCGCTGGTAGTGGTGGCCGAGGACGAAGACCTTGTCCCCGAGCTTCTCCTTGGCCGCGCGGGCGCGCGCCACCAGATCCGGGTCGGAGGGCGCCGGAAGGTCTCCCGGACACTCCACGCCGCGCTCGCTCCGCGGGTCGGCCTCCCGGCCGAGAAGCAGCAGGGCGAGCGGGGTCGGCTGCACGTCGAGGGGTTGGGCGGTGGTCACGTCACGCACCCTTCTTTCTTCGCTGGGAACCCTAATCGTCAGAATGACGTTATCTATCATAGCCGCTTCACGTCACTTTGACGATGGGCATTGTGTCGATGTGACGCATTCCGGTGCGCCGACCCGTGTGCGAGCATGAAGGACACAGGAGACAAGCGCTGAGCCCGGAATGAATCCGGGACGCCGTTGGTTAGTCACAACGGCAAGCAGTCCGTACGACCCGGGAGAGAAGCAGATGACCGTTCAGGACGAGACCACCGCGAGCGAGGGCATCATCCTGTCCGACGCCGCCGCGTCGAAGGTCAAGAGCCTGCTGGAGCAGGAGGGCCGCGACGACCTCGCGCTGCGCGTCGCCGTCCAGCCCGGCGGCTGCTCCGGCCTGCGCTACCAGCTCTTCTTCGACGAGCGCTCGCTCGACGGCGACGTCGTCAAGGACTTCGGCGGCGTCAAGGTTGTGACCGACCGCATGAGCGCCCCGTACCTGGGCGGTGCCTCGATCGACTTCGTCGACACCATCGAGAAGCAGGGCTTCACCATCGACAACCCGAACGCCACGGGCTCCTGCGCCTGCGGCGACTCCTTCAGCTGAGCCCCGGCACGGCGGGAAGCGGCGCAACGGGAAGGGGGCGGGCCCACGGGCCCGCCCCCTTCCGCGTGCCGCGCGGCGCTACTTCCGCCGCGGCACCGTCTCACCGGTGGACCCGTCCACCACCTTCCGGCCGTCCAGCGGCTCCTTCAGCGTCACCTTCGTCTCCATCTCCTTGGCGACGAGGATGCAGGCCCGGCCCGGATGGGTCGGCTTGCTCCTGAGCTCCAGCGTCACCCGCTCCGACGTCTCCTTCGCGGAGGCCGAGTAGGTGTTGCAGACACCACCCCAGAAGCGCACCGTCAGGGTCTTGCCGTCCACGCGGTACGAGCTGATGTCATCGGGCTTGGACGTCCCGTCCCCCTCGCCCGGCGGGGTGGACGGGGAGTGCCCCGGCTCCTCGGCCCTCTTGATGAACTCCGGCTTCACCGCGGGGTAGGGGACGGTGACCGCCACCCGGTTGGTCCCGGTCGGCTCGGTCTCGAAGATCCACGACGGCACCAGCGCCCGCCGGCCGTCGACCAGGTGGGAGGCGAGGCCGAAGGTCGCCTTGCGCACCGTCACCTTCCCGGAGCCGCCGTCCTTGGCCGCCGTGGTGGTGTTGAGCCGCCGCAGCGCCTGTTCCGCGCCGAGCAGCGGATAGCTGTCGCCCTTCTTGGGCATCGACAGCGTTCCGCTGCCGCCGACCAGCTGGCCGTCGGCGCCGACCTGGAGACTGGTCCCCCAGCCGTGGGTTGGCAGACCGCCCACCGTCGGGTCCGCGTTCACCATCCGCACGGCGCCGTAGCGGCTCCGCGCGTCGAGCTTCGCGTCCGGCAGTCCGAGCGCCTTCAGCACCGGCTCGGCGGCGCGCTCGGCCTTCTCCTCGGACACGGCCTTGTCGCCGCCCTCGTCCGCGCCGCCCTCGCCGCGCTTGTCGCCGTCGCGGTAGGAGGGGCAGCTCTTGTCGCCCTTACCGGCCCGATCGCCTCCGTCGGCCTGATCGCCCTTGTCGGTCCGCGCGCCCCGGTCCGGCGCCTTCCCGTCCGGGTGGACGCAGGACGTGCCGCCCGGCGCCCCGTAGCGCGCGTACGACCAGCTGCCCGGCCCGGTCCGGCTCACTCGCAGCGTCGGGCCGCCCGCGTCCTTGGTGCCGCCGACCTTCCAGTACCCGTGGTCGGCGCGGGGGCTGCCGGACACGTCCAGCGCCTTCGCCAGCCGCGCCACGTCGGCTTTGGTGACCTTCGGGTCGCTGAGATAGACCGGCGCCTCCTCGGGCCCGTCCGGCAGCTCACCCTTGATCACATAGCGCCCGCCGCGTGGATCGGGTTCACCGGGCGCGATGCCCTCGTTCCCGTCCCGCTCTCCGCTCGGGGAGGCGTAGGCGTCCAGCGCGAGGGGCTTCGGCGCTCCGTCCTCGCCCGCCGCGCCCGGCCCACGGGTGCCGCCGTCCGCCGCGGTGGAGGCCCAGTAGGCGCCGCCACCACCGGCTACCAGCACCGCGGCCGCCACTGAAACGACGGCCAGCGGCGTGCGCCGGCGCGGTCGGGGAGTGTCGTCGTCGGGGGTCTGCGGGGTGTCGGTGTCCTCGGTGCTCACCGTTTCGCTCCTTCGGCTCCGCTCACGTTCTACGGTCCCATCCCTCGCGAGGAGATGCCGATGAGACGGAGCCGCGGCGCGACCGGTTCCTTCAGTCTCCGTAATCCGACATACCGGCCAGCAGATCGGCCGACGCCGGGGGCACGGTGATCCCCCGGATACGGGAGGGGGAGACCGGGGAAACGGGCGCGGGCCCGGCCGGTACGGTGACCGCCCAGTGCGGGGCCATCCGCGCACCGTCGCCGCGCAGCTCCGGAAGGTGCTCGGGTTCGATGGCCCCGGTGGCGGGAAGGGCGGGGGCGAGGTGCTGAGGCATGCGGTCTCCCGGTCCGTGGGTCGCCGACACGTACCCCGCGTCGAGCGCCGTATGCGGCGAGGTACTGGCGAAAAAGCACTAGGGTCGTTTCTTCCGTTCGTATGGAACAGGAAGAAGCGGATAGCGTGAAGGGTCCGATCTCGCCGCCCTCGCAGGAGCGAATCCCGTGCGTATCGCCGTAACCGGCTCCATCGCCACCGACCATCTGATGACCTTCCCCGGCCGCTTCGCCGATCAGCTGGTCGCCGATCAGCTGCATACGGTCTCCCTCTCCTTCCTGGTCGACACCCTCGAAGTCCGCCGCGGCGGAGTCGCCCCGAACATCTGTTTCGGCATGGGCGCACTGGGCCTGAATCCGATCCTGGTCGGCGCGGCCGGTGAGGACTTCGCCGACTACCGCGCCTGGCTGGACCGGCACGGTGTGGACACCGCGTCCGTCCACATCTCCGAGGTCCAGCACACCGCGCGCTTCGTCTGCACCACGGACACCGACCACAACCAGATCGCCTCCTTCTACACCGGAGCCATGAGCGAGGCCCGCCAGATCGAGCTGCAGCCGATCGCGGAGCGGGTCGGCGGTCTCGACCTCGTCCTGATCAGCGCCGACGACCCGGAGGCGATGATCCGCCACACCGAGGAGTGCCGTTCGCGCGGCATCCCGTTCGCCGCCGACCCCTCCCAGCAGCTCGCCCGTATGGAGGGCGAGGACATCCGGCTGCTGATCGGCGGCGCCGAGTACCTCTTCACCAATGAGTACGAGGCCGCGCTGATCGAGACCAAGACCGGCTGGACCGCGGAGCAGATCCTCGCCAAGGTCGGCACCCGGGTCACCACGCTGGGGGCGCAGGGCGTGCGGATCGACCGCGAGGGCGAGGAGCCCATCGTCGTCGGCTGTGCGGAGGAGGAGCGGAAGGCCGATCCGACCGGCGTCGGCGATGCCTTCCGCGCGGGCTTCCTCGCCGGTCTGTCCTGGAAACTCCCGCTCGAGCGCGCCGCCCAGCTCGGCTGCATGCTGGCGACGCTGGTCATCGAGACGGTCGGCACCCAGGAGTACGAGCTGCGCCGGGGCCACTTCACCGAGCGCTTCGGCAAGGCGTACGGCCCCGAGGCGGCGAACGAGATCGCCCCCCACCTCCCCTGACCCCACGGGCCGCCCAGGGGCC
>NZ_BBOX01000226.1 GCF_001553455.1 Streptomyces hygroscopicus subsp. hygroscopicus | reverse complement strand
CCCCCCCCCCCCCCCCCCCCCCCCCCCCGGCCCCCCGGGGCCCCCCGCCCCTTGGACCCGGCGGTGCGTGGGGCCCGGCGGTCCCTGGGGCTCGCCGCTGGCCCCGGCCGGTCCGTGGCCCCGGCCGGTCCGTGGCCCCGGCCGGTCCGTGGCCCCGGCCGGTCCGTGGCCCCGGCCGGTCCGTGGCCCCGGCCGGTCCCGGGCTCGCTCTTGACCTCGCCGGGCGCGCAGGGGGTTGCCGGTCCCGGGGCCCCGCCGATGGGGCCTGCCGGTCGCTGGGCCCCGCTGATGTCTGGGGGCCGCCTGGGGGCCGCCGGTCCCTTGGCCCCGCCGGTCGACTGGCCCGCCGTCCCCTGGGTGCCGCCGGTTTCTGGGCCTTGCCGCTGGTCCCGGCCGGACGGTAGGCCCCGCCGGTCCGTGGGCCTTGCCGGTCCCGGGCTCGCTCCTGACCCCGCCAGTCCCTGGGCCGCCGGTCCGGGCCCCGCCGGACCGGCGGCCCAGGGACTGGCCGGGGCCCGAGACACCGGCATCGCCTCTAGGCGCGGCGGCGGACCCGGTAGGCCACGCCCCGCTCGGCGGCCCGCTCGCCCACGTACGTCTGGCCCCGCATCTCGCACCAGGCCGGAATGTCCAGCCGGGCCGCCTCGTCGTCGGACAGCACCGTCACCACACCGCCCACCGGTACCTCGCCGATCACCTTGGCCAGCTCGATGACCGGGATCGGGCACCGCTTGCCGAGCGAATCGACCACCAGCTCGGGCTCGGGCCCCGACTCGGGCTCGGGGCAGGGCCCGCGGTCCCGGCCGGCGGCGGCTTCGGCCCGCCGCGGCGCGCCCAGGCGGTCGCGCACCCGCGCCACCACCCCCGGCAGCACCTCGAGGAAACGGTCCACCTCCGCCCCGGCCGTACCACGCGGAAGCGAGACCCGGACATTGCCCTCGGACAGCACCCCCATGGCCCGCAGCACATGGCTCGGGGTCAGCGTGGACGAGGTGCAGGAGGAGCCGGAGGAGACCGAGAACTCCGCCCGGTCCAGCTCGTGGAGGAGTGCCTCTCCATCGACATAGAGACAGGAGAAGGTCACCAGATGCGGCAACCGCCGCTCCGGATCGCCGACCACCTCGACCTCCGGTACCAGCTCCGGCACCCGCGCCCGGATCCGGTCCACCAGCCCCCGCAGCCGCTCCGCCTCGGCGGTGGCCTCCGCCTGGACGGCCCGCAGCGAGGCGGCGGCGGCGACGATGGCGGGGAGGTTCTCGAACCCGGGGGAGCGGCCCGATTCCCGCTCGTCGGCGGGCGGTGCCGTACGGAAGCGCACCCCCTTGCGCACCACGAGCAGCCCCACCCCCGCAGGACCGCCCCATTTGTGGGCACTTGCCGTCAGAAGCGACCAATTGCCCTCCGTGCGGCCCCAGCCGAGCGACTGCGCCGCGTCCACCAGCAGCGGTACGTCCGCCGCCGCGCACTCCTCGGCCACCTCGGTGGTCGGCTGCACGGTGCCCACCTCATGGTTGGCGGACTGCAGACAGGCCAGCGCCACCCCGTCCGGCGCCTCCCGCAGGGCCGCCGCGTACGCGTCCGGCGCGACCCGTCCGGTACGGTCCACCGGAACCTCGGTGACCGTGCCGCCGTCCGCCTCGTGCGCGTCCGCCGCGTGCAGCACCGAGGAGTGCTCCACGGCGGAGACGATCAGACGGCGCCCGGCGCGCCGCCGGCCCGCGAGCGCCCCCGCGATGCCGTCGTGCACGGCGCGTGTCCCCGAAGGAGTGAAGACGAGTTCGTCGGGGCGGCAGCCGACGGCCTCGGCCGCCGCCTCCCGCGCCGCGTCCAGCAGTAGCCGGGCGCGGCGCCCCTCCCGGTAGAGGCGCGCGGGGTCGGCCCACCCCTCGTCGAGGGCGGCGAGGAGCGCCTGCCGGGCGACGGGGTGCAGGGGAGCGGACGAGGCCGCGTCGAAGTAGGGCACATACCGAACGCTAGTCGCCGCGACCGCCGGACGGACGGGCCCGGCTCCCCGGGCCGGGAGCCGGGGTCGGGCCGTGCCGGAAGCCGTGCCCGAAGCCGGGCCGGGCAACGCCGCCGGAGCGCTCCTCGGGCCGGGAGCCGGGGTCGGGCCGAGCCGGAAGCCGAGCCCGAAACCGTGCCGGAAGCCGAGCCGGCCAACGCCACCGGAGCGCTCCCCGGGCCCGGAGCCGGGGTCGGCCGTGCCGGAAGCCGAGCCCGAAGCCAAGCCGGAACCCGGGCCGGAAAACGCCACCGGAGCCCGGGATTCCATCCCTTCGAGGAGCGCCCCGGCGCGTTGGGCACCCTCCCCGCGCGACCCCAAATGGCGTCCAGTAGGGTTTGGTCCGCATAAACATCCAAACCCCTGCCCGCACCGGGCCGGCGACCGACCAGACAGACGGCCGCGGCCGACCGCGCGGGCGAGACTCTCGGGAAGGCGCTACGTGAGTCCCAACGGCTCCGACCGCTCGTCGCGGCGCCCGGTGCGGCGGAAGCTGCTGCAGGCGCTGGCCGCGGGCTTGGTCCTGGCGACCGCCACCGGTTGCACATCGAAGGACTTCCCCCGCCTCGGAATGCCTACCCCCGTCACGGAGGAGGCGCCGCGGATCCTCTCCCTGTGGCAGGGCTCGTGGGCGGCAGCGCTCGCTACGGGCGTGCTGGTCTGGGGCCTGATCATCTGGGCGGTCATCTTCCACCGCCGCAGCAGGACCAAGA
Organism: Streptomyces hygroscopicus subsp. hygroscopicus; assembly: GCF_001553455.1. Classification (GTDB taxonomy): domain Bacteria; phylum Actinomycetota; class Actinomycetes; order Streptomycetales; family Streptomycetaceae; genus Streptomyces; species Streptomyces hygroscopicus. Next base: position 26,121 of record NZ_BBOX01000226.1, on the reverse strand, counting down.
TCGAGGTTCCCGCGCAGACCCGGTACAACATGCCGATCGAGGCGCTGTACACCGTGGTCCCGATCATCATCGTCTCGGTGCTGTTCTACTTCACCGCACGCGATGAGAACGCGCTCCTCAAGACCTCCAAGAAGCCCGACCACGTGATCAACGTGGTGGGCTACCAGTGGAGCTGGGGCTTCAACTACATGGAGAACGTGGACGGGAACCCCGCGACTCCGCAGAAGACCGCCAAGGAGATCTCCGCGATCCCCAAGCGCATGCTCAGCGCGGTCCCCAAGGGCGCCGAGGGCGTCTACGAGGTCGGCACCCCCGGTGAGCGGAACCCGCAGAACGGCAACCCGGGCCCGACCCTGTGGCTGCCCAAGGGCGAGTCGGTCCAGTTCATCCTGACCTCCCGCGATGTCATCCACTCGTTCTGGGTGATCCCCTTCCTGATGAAGATGGACGTCATCCCGGGCCACACCAACCGCTTCGAGGTCACCCCGAACCGCGAGGGCACCTTCAGGGGCAAGTGCGCCGAACTGTGCGGCGTCGACCACTCCCGGATGCTCTTCAATGTCAAGGTCGTGTCGCCGGAGCGTTACCAGCAGCACCTCAAGGATCTGGCGAAGAAGGGCCAGACCGGCTACATCCCGGCGGGCATTGCGCAGACGGACGCCGCCAAGAACGCGGAGACCAAGACATCGTGAGCATCCTCAACGAACCCCAGGGTGCCGCCGACACCGCCGCCTCGCATGAGCGGCAGTCGCCGGTACGCCGGAAGCAGCCGGGCAATCTCGTCGTCAAGTGGCTGACCACCACGGACCACAAGACGATCGGTACCCTCTACCTCGTCACGTCGTTCGCGTTCTTCTGCATCGGCGGCCTCATGGCGCTCCTCATGCGCGCCGAGCTGGCCCGGCCGGGTACGCAGATCATGTCGAACGAGCAGTTCAACCAGGCGTTCACCATGCATGGCACGATCATGCTGCTGATGTTCGCCACCCCGCTGTTCGCGGGATTCACGAACTGGATCATGCCGCTGCAGATCGGTGCGCCCGATGTGGCGTTCCCGCGGCTGAACATGTTCGCGTACTGGCTGTACCTCTTCGGCTCGCTGATCGCGGTGGGTGGCTTCCTTACTCCGCAGGGCGCGGCCGACTTCGGCTGGTTCGCCTACTCCCCGCTGTCGGACGCGGTCCGTTCGCCGGGTGTGGGCGCGGACATGTGGATCATGGGTCTGGCCCTCTCCGGCTTCGGCACGATCCTCGGTGCGGTCAACTTCATCACCACGATCATCTGCATGCGCGCTCCGGGCATGACGATGTTCCGGATGCCGATCTTCACCTGGAACGTGCTGCTGACCGCGGTGCTGGTCCTGCTCGCCTTCCCGGTGCTGGCCGCCGCGCTGTTCGCGCTGGAGGCGGACCGTAAATTCGGGGCCCATGTCTTCGACGCGGCCAATGGCGGCGCGCTGCTGTGGCAGCACCTCTTCTGGTTCTTCGGCCATCCAGAGGTGTACATCATCGCGCTGCCGTTCTTCGGCATCATCTCCGAGGTCATTCCGGTCTTTTCCCGGAAGCCGATGTTCGGTTACATCTCCCTGATCGCCGCGACCATTTCGATCGCCGGTCTCTCGGTGACGGTGTGGGCCCACCACATGTATGTCACCGGCGGTGTGCTGTTGCCGTTCTTCTCGTTCATGACGTTCCTCATCGCGGTGCCGACCGGTATCAAGTTCTTCAACTGGATCGGCACGATGTGGAAGGGATCGCTGAGTTTCGAGACCCCGATGCTCTGGGCGATCGGCTTCCTGATCACCTTCACCTTCGGCGGTCTGACCGGTGTGATCCTGGCGTCCCCGCCGATGGACTTCCACGTCTCCGACTCGTACTTCGTGGTGGCCCACTTCCACTACGTGGTCTTCGGCACCGTGGTCTTCGCGATGTTCGCCGGATTCCACTTCTGGTGGCCGAAGTTCACCGGCAAGATGCTGGACGAGCGGCTCGGCAAGATCACCTTCTGGACGCTGTTCATCGGCTTCCACGGCACCTTCCTGGTGCAGCACTGGCTGGGCGCCGAGGGTATGCCCCGCCGGTACGCCGACTACCTGGCGGCCGACGGCATCACCACGCTGAACACGATCTCGACCATCAGCTCCTTCCTGCTGGGCCTGTCGATCCTGCCGTTCCTCTACAACGTCTGGAAGACCGCCAAGTACGGCAAGAAGGTCGAGGTCGACGACCCCTGGGGCTACGGACGCTCGCTGGAGTGGGCGACCTCCTGCCCGCCCCCGCGGCACAACTTCCTCACCCTGCCGCGGATCCGTTCCGAATCCCCGGCGTTCGACCTGCACCACCCGGAGATCGCGGCGCTCGACCAGCTCGAGAACCACGGTGCGCCTGACGATGACAAGGCCCTCGCGGGTGGTAAGGAGGCCGGCAAGTGAAGGTCCAAGGCCGGATGTTCATCTGGCTGGCCGTCTTCATGCTCGTCATGGCGATCGTCTATGGCGTGTGGTCGAAGGAGCCGGCCGGCACCACGGCGCTCTTCCTGGCCTTCGGGCTGAGCATCATGATCGGCTACTACCTGGCGTTCACCGCGCGCCGGGTGGACGTCGGAGCGCAGGACAACAAGGACGCGGATGTCGCGGACGACGCCGGCGAGCTGGGGTTCTTCTCCCCGCACAGCTGGCAGCCGCTCTCCCTGGCCATCGGCGGCGCCCTGGCCTTCCTGGGCGTGGTCTTCGGCTGGTGGCTGCTCTTCTTCTCGGCCCCGATCCTCATGATCGGTCTCTTCGGCTGGGTCTTCGAGTACTACCGCGGCGAGAACGCCAACCAGTAGCCGGCTGACCGGCTGACGCGAGCGGGGCCCGGACACCTCCCCAGGTGTCCGGGCCCCGCTCGGCGTTTGCCCGCTCGGCGTTTGCCCGCTCGGCGTTTGCCCGCTCGGCGTTTGCCCGCTCGGCGTTTGCCCGCTCGGCGTTTCGCGCCCGGCCCGGCGTTTCGCGCCCGGCCCGGCCGCGGCCCTGGTGGTTCACCCCGCTGCCTCACTCCGCGCGCCGTTCACGGACGCCGTTCGTACGTTGAGTCCATGAGCCACACACCTCGATCACTCCGAAGCCGGGCGGCGCTCACCTGCGCCCTGCTGGTGGCGCCGCTGATAGCGGGTCTGAGCGGATGCGGGGGCTCTCCCGACCCCCTGTCCGCCAAGCCGTACGACGCCGCCGACCAGATCTCGTTCAGCGGTGACGGTGACGGCCGCAAGGCCGATCCGGACAAGCCACTCGAAGTGAAGGCCAAGGGCGACGACGGCCGGATCACGGATGTCACCGCCACCGACGCCGCGGGCCGCTACGTCCGGGGTGAGCTGACCGACGACGGCAAGCGCTGGCGCAGCACCGTACCGCTGGCCGCGGGGGCGCACTACACGCTGAAGGTCTCCACGGAGGATTCCAACGGCGCACCCGGCCGCCGCACCGTCGACTTCACCACCAACTCCGCCCACCGGCTGCTGAAGGTCACCTTCGGCCCCAAGGCGGGGGAGTACGGGGTGGGGCAGCCCGTCACGGCCCGGCTCAGCCGGCCCGTGAAGGACCCCTCGGCCCGTGCCCTCATCGAGCGCGCCCTGAAGGTGGACTCACGGCCCGCGGTGGAGGGTGTCTGGCACTGGGTGGACAGCCGCAACCTGCACTACCGTCCGAAGGAGTACTGGCCCGCCCACGCCACCATCACGGTGCACTCCAACCTCAAGGGCATCCGGATCGGCGGCGGGCTCTACGGCGGCGAGGCCAAGCCGCTGCGGCTGACCACCGGCGACCGCATCGAGGCCCTCACCGACTCCGGCACCCACCAGATGACGGTGAAGCGGAACGGCGTGCCGATCCGCACCATCCCGATTACTACCGGTATGCCCGGTTTCGACACCAGAAACGGCATCAAGGTGATCCTGGCCAAGGAATCCGCCGTGCGGATGACGGGCGCCAGCATCGGACTCGGCGCCGGCTCCTACGACCTGATGGTCTACTGGGCCACCCGGGTCACCAACAGCGGTGAGTACGTCCACGCCGCGCCCTGGTCCACCGGCTCGCAGGGCTACGCCAACGTCAGCCACGGCTGCACGGGCATGAGCACGGCGAACGCCGAGTGGTTCTACAACACCGTGCGCGTGGGCGACATCGTCGAGGTCGTCAACAGCAATGGAGAGGACATGGCGCCGTTCGGCAACGGCTACGGCGACTGGAACCTGGCCTGGGCCGACTGGCGCAAGGGCAGTGCCGTCGCCGCGGGGCAGCCCGAGGGCAGCTCCGCCGACTCCGCCCGGCTCCGGCCCCAGGTGTGAGGGGCGGTGACGGCGGTGAGGTCAGGCGCCCACGGCGAGCCGCTTGCGGAGCAGCCCGGCCAGCGCGTCCGCCAGGGCCACCGGGTCCACCGGATGCGCCACCGCGGCCTCCGCGCGGCTCCAGGTGGCCAGCCAGGCGTCCTGCGGGCGGCCGATGAGCAGCAGCACCGGCGGGCACTGGAAGATCTCGTCCTTGATCTGCCGGCAGACGCCCATCCCGCCCGCGGGCACCGCCTCACCGTCGAGCACACAGACGTCGACGCCGCCCTCCTCCAGCGCCGTGAGCACGGCCGGGAGGGTGGCGCACTCCAGGAACTCCACCGGTGGCAGATCGGCGGCGGGCCGGCGCCCGGCCGCCAGGCGCACCTGTTCGCGGGTGCTCGCGTCGTCGCTGTAGACCAGCACCGTTGCGGTCGGCCGCATCATGACCTCCGGGCGAAGTAAGTGATCTGCCGGGCTCCTGTGGCGGATGCTACTCCCGTACAGCCGTCCGGAGGAGGGGGCGTACGGATCTCTCCTCCCTTCGGGGGACTGTCGCGAACAACCCCGACGAGCAGCGTCGATGCCCTTGACGCGGCCCTTGACACTCCGAACGGGACCCCCGGGAGTGAGGGCTGGATAAGCGACCGACATAATGTCGGTCGTGGCGACAGCAACAGCAGTAGAAACCGGGCACGCGCACCCGTCGGTCAACCGGCCGAACCTCACCAGCGTCGGAACCATCATCTGGCTGAGTTCCGAGCTGATGTTCTTCGCGGCCCTCTTCGCGATGTACTTCACCCTGCGATCGGTGACCGGGGCGGCGCACTGGAAGGAAATGGCGTCCGCGCTGAACTTCCCGTTCTCCGCGACGAACACCACGATCCTGGTGCTCTCCTCCCTCACCTGCCAGCTCGGCGTCTTCGCCGCCGAGCGCGGCGACGTGAAGAAGCTGCGGACCTGGTTCGTGATCACCTTCATGATGGGCGCGATCTTCATCGGCGGTCAGATCTTCGAATACACCGAGCTGGTCAAGCACGAAGGGCTTTCGCTCTCGTCCGACCCGTACGGTTCGGTGTTCTACCTGACCACCGGCTTCCACGGACTGCATGTGACGGGCGGCCTGATCGCCTTCCTGCTGGTCCTGGGCAGGACGTACGCGGCCAAGAGGTTCACCCACCAGCAGGCGACGGCGGCCATCGTCGTGTCCTACTACTGGCACTTCGTCGATGTCGTCTGGATCGGCCTCTTCGCCACGATCTACATGATCAAGTAAGCCGGTCACCGTACCGGAACCACGTCCTTAACAGCATCGACGCAGAAGATCCTGACACCGGGGTAATCCGTGAAAAAGCTCTCCGCACGACGGCGCCATCCGCTGGCTGCGCTCGTCGTCCTACTCTTCGCGCTGGCGGTCACTGGGGGGCTGTACGCAGCGTTTTCGCCGAGCGAGGCGAAGGCCGACGACAGTTCCGCCCAGTCCCTCGCCATCGAGGAGGGCAAGAAGCTCTATGCCGTCGGCTGCGCCAGCTGCCACGGCACGGGCGGTCAGGGGACCTCTGACGGCCCGAGCCTGGTCGGCGTCGGCTCCGCCGCCGTGGACTTCCAGGTCGGCACCGGCCGCATGCCCGCGCAGCAGCCGGGCGCCCAGGTGCCGAAGAAGAAGAACATCTACTCGGACGCGGAGATCGAGCAGCTCGCCGCGTACATCGCCTCGCTCGGCGCCGGTCCGGTGACGCCCACCAAGGAGCAGTACAGCACCGACGGCGCGGACGTCGCGAAGGGCGGGGAACTCTTCCGTACGAACTGCGCGCAGTGCCACAACTTCGGCGGCAAGGGCGGTGCCCTCACCAACGGCAAGTTCGCGCCGTCTCTCGAAGGGGTCAGCCCCAAGCATCTCTACGAGGCCATGCAGACCGGCCCGCAGAACATGCCCTCCTTCCCCGACACCGTGATGCCGGAGAAGAACAAGCAGGACATCATCGCGTACCTCGACACGGTCAACAGCGACAAGTCCAAGAACCCCGGTGGCCTTGAGCTCGGCGGGCTCGGCCCGGTCAGCGAGGGCCTGTTCGGCTGGATCTTCGGTATGGGCGCGATGATCGTCCTCACCATCTGGGTCGCCGCCCGGACCGCAAAGGCCAAGAAGTCATGAGTAGCCACGAGATTTCAGAAGCAGAAGACAAGCTGCCGGAAGGGCGGGGGGCCGAGAGCGCCGTAAGGCCGGCCGACGATCCCTTCGCCGACCCGGGGCTGCCCCCGCACGAGCACCGCAAGCAGGACATCGACGAGCGGGCCGCGAAGCGCTCCGAGCGCACCGTCGCCCTGCTCTTCACGGTCTCGATGCTGGCCACGATCGCCTTCATCGCCGCCTATGTGGCGATCCCGGTCGACAAGTACATCTACGTCTTCCCGATCGGGCACATCAGCGCGCTCAACTTCGCGCTCGGCGTGACGCTCGGCATCGCGCTGTTCGCCATCGGCGCCGGCGCGGTCCACTGGGCCCGCACCCTGATGTCCGATGTGGAGATCGCCGACGAGCGGCACCCCATCGAGGCCAGCCCCGAGGTGAAGTCGAAGGTCCTCGAGGACTTCCGCAAGGGTGCGCAGGAGTCGAGCTTCGGCCGGCGCAAGCTCGCCCGTAACACCCTCTTCGGCGCGCTCGCGCTGGTGCCGCTCTCCGGCGTCGTGCTGCTGCGCGACCTCGGCCCGCTGCCGGGCACCAAGCTGCGGCACACCAAGTGGGCCAAGGGCAAGCGGCTGATGAACTACAACACCATGCAGCCGCTGCGCCCCGAGGACATCAGCGTCGGCTCGCTCACCTTCGCCATGCCCGAGGGCATGAGCGAGAAGGACCACGACTTCCAGACGGAGATCGCCAAGGCGGCCCTGATGCTGGTCCGGCTCCAGCCGGAGAACATCAAGGACAAGCGCGAGCTGGACTGGTCCCACGAGGGCATCGTGGCGTTCTCCAAGATCTGCACCCATGTCGGCTGCCCGATCAACCTCTACGAGCAGCAGACCCACCATGTCCTCTGCCCCTGCCACCAGTCGACCTTCGACCTCTCCGACGGTGGCCGAGTGATCTTCGGTCCGGCCGGTCACGCGCTGCCGCAGCTGCGGATCAGGGCCAACGACCAGGGATACCTCGAAGCCATGGGCGACTTCTCGGAGCCCGTCGGTCCTGCTTACTGGGAGCGCGGATGAGCACTGCAAGCGACAGCGGCGCGCAGCGCCGCGGCAAAGCGCCCGCGGGCGAGCGCGTCGCCGACTGGGCCGACGGCCGGCTGGGGATCTACAGCCTGGCCAAGGCCAACATGCGCAAGATCTTCCCGGACCACTGGTCCTTCATGCTGGGCGAGGTCTGCCTCTACAGCTTCATCATCATCATCCTCACGGGTGTGTACCTGACGCTGTTCTTCCATCCCAGCATGTCGGAAGTCACGTACCACGGACCGTACGTCCCGATGCAGGGCGTCAAGGTGTCCGAGGCGTTCGACTCGACGATGAAGATCAGCTTCGAGGTGCGCGGCGGTCTGCTGATCCGGCAGATCCACCACTGGGCGGCGCTGGTCTTCCTGTGCGGCATGTTCACGCACATGATGCGGGTGTTCTTCACCGGTGCGTTCCGCAAGCCGCGTGAGATCAACTGGCTGTTCGGCTTCCTGCTGTTCTTCCTCGGCATGCTGACCGGCTTCACCGGCTACTCGCTCCCCGACGACCTGCTCTCCGGCACCGGTCTGCGGTTCATCGAGGGTGTGTTCCTGTCCATCCCGGTGGTCGGCACCTACATCTCGATGTTCGTCTTCGGCGGCGAGTTCCCCGGTGAGGACCTCATCGCGAGGCTCTACCCGGTCCACGTCCTGCTGCTGCCGGGCATCATGCTCGGTCTGCTGGTGGCGCACCTGATCCTGGTCTTCTACCACAAGCACACGCAGTTCCCCGGGGCCGGAAAGACCGAGAAGAACGTCGTCGGCATGCCTCTGCTGCCGGTCTACATGGCCAAGGCGGGCGGCTTCTTCTTCCTGGTCTTCGGCGTGATCGCGGCCATCTCCGCGATCGCCACCATCAACCCGGTCTGGACCGTCGGTCCCTACCGGCCGGACCAGGTGTCCACCGGCGCCCAGCCCGACTGGTACATGGGCTTCGCCGAGGGTCTGGTGCGGGTGATGCCCGGCTGGGAGATCACCGCCTGGGGCCACACGCTGGTGCTGGGTGTGTTCATCCCGATCGTGCTCTTCCCGCTGGTCCTCTTCGCGATCGGGCTGTACCCCTTCGTCGAGTCCTGGATCACCGGCGACAAGCGCGAGCACCACATCCTGGACCGCCCGCGCAACGCCCCGACCCGTACGGCCTTCGGTGTCGCCTGGCTGACCGCGTACTTCGTGATGCTGATCGGTGGCGGCAACGACCTGTGGGCCACCCACTTCCACCTGTCGATCAACGCGATCACGTGGTTCGTGCGCATCGGGTTCTTCGCCGGCCCGGTCGTGGCGTTCATCGCCACCAAGCGGATCTGCCTCGGCCTCCAGCGGCGCGACCGCGACAAGGTGCTGCACGGCCGCGAGACCGGCATCATCAAGCGGCTGCCGCACGGTGAGTTCATCGAGGTCCACGAGCCGCTCTCGCAGGACCAGCTGTTCGCGCTCACCCAGCACGACCAGCCCGAGCCCTACGAGATCGGCCCGGAGGTCGACGAGAACGGGGTCAAGCGGAAGATAAAGCGTTCCCAGAAGCTCCGTTCCAAGCTCTCCAAGGGCTACTACGGCGGGGACAACGTCATTCCGAAGCCGACCCGCGAGGAGTACCACGAGATCACCAGTGGCCACGGCCACCACTGATCTCCCGGCACCTCTCGTCTGACGGTTTCCACGCTCGAGCAACGCCACAGACCAGGGCCCCGGCCCGGACCGCACGGTCCGGGCCGGGGCCCTGGTCGTCCTGCCGATAGGCTTGCGGCGGGCCGCTGAAGTGCGCGGACCCCTTCCCTGCCCACCCCCACGGATCCAGGAGCGGACCATGGACGTTGTGACCCCCGCCGGAGGCGACAGCACCGCGACGGCCCGCACCTGGCCGGACGTACTGAGCTCGCTGCTCGCCGGCCAGGACCTCGGCGCGGACGACACGGCCTGGGCCATGGACCGGATCATGCGGGGCGAGGCCACCGACGCCCAGATCGCCGGTTTCGCGGTCGCGCTGCGGGCCAAGGGCGAGACCGTCTCCGAGATGACTGGTCTGGTGCGGGCCATGTACGAGCACGCCAAAGTGATCGAGGTGCCCGGGGCGACCGTGGACATCGTCGGCACCGGCGGCGACCGCGCCAGGACCGTCAACATCTCGACCATGTCCGCGCTGGTCGTGGCCGGGACCGGCGCGCGGGTCGTCAAGCACGGCAACCGTGCCGCGTCCTCCGCCAGCGGCGCCTCCGACGTACTGGAGAAGCTCGGCGTCAACCTGGACATCAGCCCGCGGCGGGTGGTCGAGGTCGCCGAGGAGGCGGGGATCACCTTCTGCTTCGCGGTGAAGTTCCATCCGTCGCTGCGGCACGTCGCGGCGGCCCGCCGCGAGCTGGGGGTCGCCACCCCGTTCAACTTCCTGGGCCCGCTGACCAACCCGGCACGGGTCACCAGCCAGGCGACCGGGGTGGCCGACGCCCGGATGGCGCCGATCATCGCCGGTGTGCTGGCCGAGCGCGGCTCCTCCGCGCTGGTCATGCGCGGCGACGACGGACTGGACGAGCTGACCGTCACCTCGACCTCCCAGGTGTGGGTGGTCCGGGACGGCGCGGTGCGCCAGGAGACCTTCGACCCCCGGGACGTGGGCATCGCACTGGCCCCCGTGGAGGCCCTGCGCGGCGCGGACGCCTCGTACAACGCCGATGTGGCCCGCCGGCTGCTGGCCGGCGAGAAGGGCCCGGTCCGGGACGCGGTGCTGCTGAACTCCGCGGCGGCGCTCACGGCGCTCGAACCGGGGCCGGAGGGCCGGCCCCTGGCGGAGCGGATCGCGGCGGGGATCGAGCGGGCCGCCGAGTCGATCGACTCCGGCGCGGCGCGTGACGCCCTGGAGCGGTGGGTGCGGGCCACCAACGCCTGAGCGGACCCCTCGCGACGCCCCTGCCCTGTCCGGGATACGGACAGGGCAGGGGCGTCGCCGTCCGGCATGGCATACTCCTGACCAGGTCACGAGCGACAGCGACTACGGCCCCGGCCCGCTGTCCGGCAACCCTCCGTCCGTGGCGGGGTGCCCCGGGTGATGACCAGGCCGCCTGGCAGCGAGGCCGGTGGCAAGCGCGGACCCCTCGCACTAGGGGTCCTGGTGGTCGAGGGAGTTCTTCCGTGATGCAGCGAATGCGCTAGGCCTGTCCGACGATCTTCGCGTCCGTGACATCGGCGGCTGAGGCCGCGGGGCCCGCGGTGTCGGGCACAGCAGGCACCTCCCGGCGGTGGCCGGGGGAGCGTCGCAGGGCGTAGGGCCGTTCCCCGCAGGAGGTCCGCGGGGCGATCCCGACGACGCGGCGAGGCCGGTGCCGGGCGCCACGGGCCCGCGAAGATCCGCCGGACAGGCCCTGGGGGCCGAACGGCCCCGTTCCGCCATCCACGTCCGGCTCGCGGTGCCGCCGCGCGCCGAGCGACTTTCCGCGCCCCGACGGCCGGTCCACGGCCGATTCCGTGCGCGTCACGCATTCACGCCATTCCACCCTCCGGGAGACTCCGCCATGTCCGCGCGCCCTTCTGCCCTCGACTCCGCCGACTCCGCCGCAGATTCCCCCGCCGCCTGCGAGCCGCTGCCCGTGCTGGGCAGCGATGTACTGGTGCCCCTGGTCACCGGCGGCGAGGTGACCTACGCGGCGCTGGACTACGCCGCCAGCGCGCCCGCCCTGCGGCGGGTGTGGGACGACATCGCCGCCTACGCGCCCTACTACGGCAGCGTGCACCGCGGGGCGGGCTACCTCTCGCAGCTGTCCACCGACCTGTTCGAGAACAGCCGTAAGGACGTCGCCGCCTTCCTCGGCTGCCGCGAGGACGACCAGGTCGTCTTCACCCGCTCCACCACCGATTCGCTCAACCTGCTGGCCGCCGTGGCGCCGCGGGGCACCGAGGTCTTCGTCTTCGAGACCGAGCACCACGCCTCGCTGCTGCCCTGGGAGCAGCGGGAGGACGTCACCGTCCGCTACCTGAGCGCCCCGCGCTCCCCGCGGCAGGCGGTGCGGACCCTTCAGACGGCGCTCGCGGGGCGCGGCGAGGGCCCGGCGCTGGTCTGCGTGACCGGTGCGTCCAATGTGACCGGTGAGCTGTGGCCGGTGCGGGAGCTGGCCGCGGCGGCGCACGCCCACGGCGCCCGTATCGTGCTGGACGCCGCGCAGCTGGCCCCGCACCACCCCGTGGACATCGCGGCGGCGGACGTGGACTGGGTGGCCTTCTCCGGGCACAAGCTGTACGCGCCCTTCGGGGCCGGTGTGCTGGCCGGACGGGCCGACTGGCTGCGCGCGGCCCGGCCGTATCTGGCGGGCGGCGGTGCCAGCCGTAAGGTGACCCGCCGGGACGACGGCGGCGTCGACGTCGAGTGGCACACCACCGCCGCCCGGCACGAGGCGGGCTCGCCGAACGTCATCGGCGTCTACGCCATCGCGTCCGCCTGCAAGGCGCTGACCGAGGCCGGTTTCGAGGGCCTCGTCGCCCGGGAGCGGCAGCTGATCGCCACGGTGCGGGAGGGGCTGGCCGAGGTGCCCGAGGTGCGGGTGCTGTCGCTGTTCGGCGACGACGCGCCCCGGGTCGGGGTGCTCTCGTTCGTGGTGGACGGCTGGAACAGCTCCCACTTCGCGGCGGCGCTCTCCGCGGAGTACGGCATCGGCGTCCGCGACGGGCTGTTCTGCGCGCATCCGCTGGTCCGCACCCTGCTGGACAGCGAGCCCGACGAGCCGGGCGAATGCGGTGCGCCCGAGGCGGCGCCGGGGGAGCGGTCGCTGAACGCGATCCGGGTCAGCTTCGGGGCGGGCACCCCGGACGAGCACGTGGAGCGGTTCGTCCGCGCGGTGAAGGAGCTGGTGCGCGACGGCGCCCGGTGGAGCTACCGCACCGAGAACGGCCGCTGCGTCCCGGACCGCGGCTGAGCCCCGGGCGGGCGCCGACGAGGAGGGCGGGGCCCGGCTGTCCGGGCCCCGGGCGGGCGCCGGGCAGGCCCCGGGGCCGGGCCCGCGCGGACGCCCCGGGCCGTCATATGAGCGCGGGACTTCCCCGCCCGCCGGGCCGGGAAGGGCGCTCCCTTTGTTCTGCGGGTCTGTTCTGCGGGTTCCGACAGGCCCTAGCTGTCCAGGCCGATGGCGAACGCCGCCTCCAGGTCGTGCTGCGAGTACGTCCGGAAGGCGATGTGCGTCTCCGTCGAGGCCACCCCCGGCACCTTGCTGATCTGGCCCGGGATGATGTCCGCGAGGTCGTCGTGCCGGGCCACCCGCACCATCGCGATCAGATCGTGCGCGCCGGTGACCGAGTAGACCTCGCTCACACCCTCCAGCGCGGCGATCTTCTCGGCGATCTCCGGGATCCGGTCCACGCTGGTCTTGATGAGCACGATCGAAGTGATCACGGCTGGCTTTCTCCCTCGCTGGGCCTGGCTGCGCCGCCCACTCTACGCGTCCGCCCGAACCGGGCCCACGCGTAGAGGAAGCCGAGCGCGAAGCCCACGAGATGGGCGAGATAGGCGACCCCGGGGCGGTCGTCGGCCTCCCGGGCGGCCAGCCACTGGAGGGCCACCCAGAAGATCAGCACCGCCCAGGCCGGGAAGCGCAGCGGGAGGAAGAACAGGAACGGAAAGAGGCTGGTCACCCGGGCCCGGGGAAACAGCCACAGAAAGGCGCCGAGCACCCCGGAAATGGCCCCGGAGGCGCCCACCAGGGTCTGGGTGGAGTCGGCGTGCGCGGCGGCGTAGCCGAGCAGCGCCAGATAGCCCGTGACGAGGTAGAAGAGAGCGAACTGGACCCGGCCCATCCGCTCCTCGGTCATCGCGCCGAAGACGTAGAGAAACAGCATGTTGCCGAGCAGATGCAGCCAGTTTCCGTGCACGAACAGGGCGGTCAGCGGGGCGAGCGGCTGATCGCGGGCGCCGCTCCACAGGGCGCTGGGCACCACTCCCCAGCGCTCGAAGTACGCGGACTGAGCCGCCACCAGCTCGCCGCCCGAGCCGTAGCGGGGGTTGAGCCCCGAGGCCGGTCCGAGGACGAAGATCAGGCAGCAGCTGACGATCAGGCCGTACGTCATCAAGGGGCGGCCGTGCCCCGCCGACGTCTCGATCATGGTCAGATCATTGCGTACCGGACACAACCTCCACAGAGTGCCTCGCCGCGCTTGCGCCGGGACGCGGGGGGCGGTACGGGCCCGGCACGGGCCAGGGCTCAGGCCGTAGGGTTACAGGACGCCGCCGACAAGCCGAGAGACGAGGACCCGCGATCATGGCCGTTCCCCTGCCGACCGACCGGACCCGCTGGCGTTGCACGCTGTGCGGCAACCTCACCCGATTCGATGTGACCCGCTCGACCAGGGCCGTGGAGTATGTGCATCTCGACCTGGCCGGGGAACCCAGAGTCGAGGAACGTGAGGTGCTCAGTGAGAGCATTGAGTCAGTGCGCTGCCGCTGGTGCAACGCGGTCGATCAGATCGAGCTGGTGGACCGTCCGAGCGCCGGCGCGAGCGCCTGAGAAACGGAGCGATGACAGGTGGTGGAGCGGACCGGCGTCCCCGGGGCGGCCGGTGACGCGGAGGGTGTCACCGAGGCGCTGGACCGCCCCCTGCCGGAAGGGGTGCGGCGGCGCGTGGTGGCGCTGGTCGCGGATGCCTTCGGTGGCCTGACGGTCACCGAGCTGCCCACCCAGTTGCGGCAGTACGCCCGTTTCACCCCGACCCGCCGTGCCAAGTTCGCGGGCAACGCGATGGCCGCGGCGGTGGAGAGCGACCCCCTCTTCCGGCAGCGGATCGCGGGACGGCTGCGGGAGACCCAGCCCGAGCTGGCCGAGGCGATCGAGGGCGGCTCACCGCCCGCGGCGGCCGATCCGGCGGATGTCGCGGCGGTGGCGTACGTGCTGCGCCCGGCGGGCTGGGTCAAGCTGGTCGAGGCGGCGGGCGAGGAGGCGCAGCGGGCCTCCGCCGAACGGGCCGGTGAGGAGGCGGCGCGCGAGCTGCAGCGGCTGCGCGACGAACTCGCCGAGGCCAGGACGGCCACCCGCCATGAGTCGGAGCGGGCGCGTGCCGAGCTGGAGGCGGCCCGCAAGGAGAACGACGCGCTCCAGCGCAAGCTGCGCAGCGCGCAGAGCGACGTGAAGCGGGGCGCGGCCGCGCTGCGCAAGGCCGAGGCGGAGCTGGAGTCCGTACGGTCGGAGGCGGCGGCGCGTCAGGCGACCGCGGAGAGCGAGGCGCGGCGGCTGCGGGCCCGGCTCGCGGAGGCGGAATCGGCGCTGGAGGCCAGCCGGCGGGCGGTGCGCGAGGGGCGCAGCGTGGAGGACATGCGGCTGCGGCTGCTGCTGGACACGGTGCTGGACGCGGCGCAGGGGCTGCGGCGCGAACTGGCCCTGCCGCCCGCGTCGATGCGCCCGGCGGACACGGTGGCCGCCGTGGAGCCGGGGAAGATGACACCGAAGGACATAGCGACCCGGGCGCTGTCGGAGACGGACCCGGCGCTGCTGGACCAGCTGCTCGCGCTGCCGCAGGCGCATCTGGTGGTGGACGGCTACAACGTCACCAAGACCGGCTATCCCACGATCCCGTTGGAGAAGCAGCGGCTGCGGCTGCTGGGCGGGCTGGCGGTGCTCGCGGCCCAGACGGGCGCGGAGATGACCTGTGTCTTCGACGGGGCGGAGCTGGCCGCGCCGGTGCTGCTCGCGCCGCCGCGCGGGGTGCGGGTGCTGTTCAGCAAGCCGGGCGTGACGGCGGACGAGCTGATCCGACAGCTGGTGCGGGCGGAGCCGCCGGGCCGGCCGGTGGTGGTGGTGTCCACCGACCGCGAGGTGGCCGACGGGGTGGCACGCGCCGGAGCGCGCCCGGTGGCATCCGCGTTGCTGCTGAAGCGACTTGCCCGCACCTGAAGGCCCGCGCCGGGGGCCGTACCCGGGGCCGGTACTGAGACCCGCGCCCGTGGCCCGCAGCCCGTGCCTGGGCCCGTGCCCAAGGCCCGTTCTGAGACCTGTGCCCGGGGCCCGCAGCCCGTGGCCCGTACCTGGGCCCGTGCCCAGGGCCCGTTCTGAGGCCCGTGTCTGAGGCCCGTGCTGAGGCCCGCGCCCGTGGCCCGCAGTTCGTGATCTGTGCCCGGGGCCCGCAGCCCGTGGCCCGCGCCCGGGGCCCGCGCCCGGGGCCCGTACCTGAGATCCGTGCCCGAAACCTGCGGCCGCGGCCCGCGCCCCGGTTCCCGCGCCCCGCGCCCCGATTCCCGCGGCCCGCGCCCCGTGCCCGGCGGCCCGGGGCCGAAGCCGGTGCCCGGGATCTGCTGGAGCTGAGGCCCGTTCCGGTGACGGTGCCTGAAGCCCTGCCCGAACCCCCTTACGTCTCCTGACACCTGACATGCCGTTAGGGCGCCCCGTGCCCGAATGACGTCAGAAGTCGGCCCTGGACCGCTTCCGATGTCTGCGGAGCGTCAATTGGTCATCACTGCCCGTATGGCGTTTGTAAAAGATGCCCTCCCGGAGCGACTTTTTTGCCGTCGGGATTTGAACGGATCACGGCGAGGTCACTATGGTCAGCTCGAACCTTCGCGCGGTTGATCACCCATCCGGGGTGACAGCGGAGGTACCGCCGAGTCCGCGCACTGTCGCGGAGCCGGGGCTTCACAACCCCACAACTCCCGGTAGGCGGCTGGAGGAAGAAGGAGCTCGCCTTCGTGGCGTCCCACCGTCGACCCAAGCAGCCGAGCCGCACTCGGGTAACCGTCCTCACCGCGACCGCGGCCGCTGCCGTCGCCCTCACGTCTCAGGCCGCCCAGGCCGCTCCGAAGCAGGACAAGAAGGACGTCAAGGAGCAGGTCGACAAGCTCTACGAAGAGGCGGAGCAGGCGACCGAGAAGTACAACGGCGCCAAGGAGAAGCAGCAGAAGCTGGAGAAGCAGGTCGGCGAGCTGCAGGACAAGGTGGCGCGCGGCCAGGAGGAGCTGAACAAGCTGCGCAACGGCCTGGGCGCGATGGCCACCGCCCAGTACCGTTCCGGCGGTATCGACCCCTCGGTGCAGCTGCTTCTCTCCTCCGACCCGGACACCTACCTCGAGAAGGCGTCCACCCTCAACCAGCTGAGCGGCAAGCAGGCCGAGTCGCTGCGGAAGATCGCCGACAAGCAGCGCACGCTCAAGCAGCAGCGCCAGGAGGCGTCCACCAAGCTGCAGGACCTCGCGGACACCCGTAAGGCGCTCGGCAAGAAGAAGGACGAGATCCAGGGCAAGCTCACCAAGGCCCGGAACCTTCTCAACACCCTCACCGCCAAGGAGCGCGCTCAGCTCGCGGCCAAGGAGCAGGAGCGTGCCAACCGCTCCAGCAGCCGTGTCGACCTGGGCAACGAGGTGCCCGAGTCGGGGCGTGCCGCCGCCGCGCTGGCCGCCGCCAAGACGAAGATCGGCACCCCCTACGTGTGGGGCGCGACCGGTCCCTCCTCCTTCGACTGCTCCGGCCTCACCGGCTGGGCGTACCAGCAGGCAGGTGTGCAGCTGCCGCGCATCTCGCAGGACCAGGCCAACGCCGGTACCCGCATCGGCCGCGGCGAGCTCAAGCCGGGCGACCTGGTGCTCTTCTACGGCGATCTGCACCACATAGGTCTCTACGCGGGCAACGGCCAGGTGCTGCACGCGCCCAAGCCCGGTGCCAACGTGCGGTACGAGTCCATGGACAACATGCCGTTCCAGTTCGGCGTCCGGGTCTGACCCGGAGCCGGAATCAGCGGTCCCGCACCGCTGGAGGACCGTCCTTTCGGGCGAATCTCCCACCCGCTCGCTGAGCCCCCGCCCCGTCGATGACCTGCGTCGTCGGCGGGGTGTCAGGCTGCCCGCACCGGAACGCCGTTGGACCGTGTCCAGCCCCCCGGCTACTGTCTGCCCGCAGTTCCCGCCCGGCACTGCGGAAAGGAGTGCGGCTTCCCATGGCGTCCTGTCGCCGTCGCGTCGTGAATCCCGGGTCCGGCCGGGCCATCGTCAAGGCCGCCGCCTCGGCGGCCGTAGTGGCCTCCGCCGCCGCACTGTCCGCGGTGGCGGCCGGCGCCGAACCGAGTGACCCGGCAGCCCGCCCCTCCGCCCGGTCCGTCGGCGAGCGGATCGTCACGCTCTACGCCCAGGCGGAGCGGGCCACCGAGCGCTACAACGCGGCCCGGACGCGCGCCCAGGGCCTGCACCGCCAGGTCGACCGGATCCAGGACCGGGTCGCCCGCGGCCAGGGGCGGGTCAACCGGATGCGGGCGGCGCTCGGTGCCCTCGCCGGCGGGCAGTACCGCACCGGCGGGATCGACCCGGGCCTCGCCCTGATCCTCTCCGGGGACCCGGCCCAGTACCTCGACCGGGCCGCCACCCTGCAGCGGATCACCAGCCGCCAGGCCGCGCAGCTGCGGGTGCTCCAGGACGCCCAGCGGTCGCTGCGGCAGGAGCGGGCGGAGGCCGCGGCGAAGCTGGTGAAGCTGGAGGACAGCCGCCGGGCCGTGGCGCGTCACAAGAGGGCCGTCCAGCACCGGCTGGCCACCGCGCGGCGGCTGGTGAACGCGCTGCCGCCGGGAGAGTGGGAGACCTACGTACGCCGCGCCTCACGGGCGGGCGGACGGGAGTCCGGCGCCCTCGCCGGCGGGCTGCCGGACTCCCTCTCCGGCCCCCGCACTGGTTTCGAGCCCGGTTCCGGTTCCAATTCCGGTTCCAGTTCCGGTTTCGGTTCCGGTTTTGATCCCGGTCCGGGTTCCGGCCCCGGCGCGCGTCCTGGCGCCCGCACCGGCGGACCGCCTCCCGTGCCGTCCTCGGGGCGGGCCGCCACGGCCCTCGGCGCGGCACGGGCGGCCGTCGGGCTGCCGTACGCGTGGGGCCAGGCCGGCCCCACCGCCTTCGACTGCTCCGGGCTGACCCAATGGGCGTACGCCCGCGCCGGGGTGGCCATTCCGCGCACCTCACAGGCTCAGGCGCAGGCCGGGCAGCCGGTGCCGCTGTCCCAGGCCCGCCTCGGCGACCTGGTGGTCTACCGCTCCGACGCCAGCCACGTCGCCATCTACGCGGGCAACGGCCAGGTGATCCACGCCCCTTACCCCGGGGCGCGGGTCCGCTACGATCCCGTCGGCATGTTGCCGATCTCGTCCATCACACGCGTCTGAAGCCGGCGTGCGGGCTCGTACGATCTAAGACGTGGCGGGTCGGTGGAGATCGGGCGGATGGCGGGCGCTGCTGTGCCTGCCGCTGGTGGGCGCGTGCACCGTGACCGCGCTGAACGGCTGTGGCCCCGTCCCCGCGCCCGACGACCCCGAGGGGCGCGACGGGCGGGCCGTGCAGCGCATGCTCGACCGGCGGGCCGCGGCGGTCCGGGGCCGGGACGCGGAGGCGTTCCTCGCCACCGTCGACCGCGGCTCCGCCGGCTACCGGGCCGAGCAGCGGCGGGTGTTCCGGCAGATGTCCGCCGTACCGCTGCGCTCGTGGACCTACCGACTGGTGCGCACCGGCGGTTTCCAGCCCGCCCGGGTCGCCGGCCGCCGCCTGGCCGCCCAGGTCGAACTCCGCTACCGGCTCCAGGGATACGACACCGCGCCGGTCGTCTCCGCCCAGTACCTGACCCTCGCCGAGCGCGGCGGGCGGTGGTACGTCGCCTCCGACGACGGGGTGGTGGACGGCAAGCGCGGTATCGAACAGCTCTGGGACCAGGGCACGGTCGACGTCGTCCGCGGTGCCCACAGCCTCGTCCTCGGCGTCGGCCAGGACCGGCGGCTGCTGCGCGCCGTCGCCGACACCGCGGACCGGGCGGTGCCCGCCCTGGACCGGGTCTGGCCGCACGAGTGGGCCGGACGCGTCGTGGTCGAGGTCCCCGCCTCGCTGGACCGGATGGCCGCCCTGCTCGGCGCCTCCGCGGACGGCTACCGCGGGATCGCGGCCGTCACCACCGGCGAGGTCGGCGGGACCGGGGACGAGGCCCCGGCCGACCGGGTGATCGTCAACCCCGAGGCGTACCAGGTCCTCGGCGACTTCGGCCGACGCGTCGTGGTCACCCACGAGACGGCCCACGTCGCCACCCGCGCCGTCACCACCCCCGCCACCCCGCTCTGGCTCTCCGAGGGCTTCGCCGACTGGGTGGGCTACCGCACCCCGGGCCGCACCCCGCGCCAAGTCGCCCCGGAACTCGCCGAGGCCGTCGCCGCCGGACGGCTTCCCGCCGCGCTCCCGCGCGACGACGACTTCCGCTTCGGCAGCGATCCCGACAGCCTCTCCCGCGCCTATGAACAGGGCTGGCTCGCCTGCCGCCTGATCGCGGACCGGTGGGGCGAGAAGAAGCTGGTCGCGTTCTACCGCACGGTGGGCAGGGCGCCCGAGCGTTCGGGCGCGGTGGAGTCGGCGCTGGCGAAGGTGGTGGGGGTGAGCCTGACGGAGTTCACGGCGCTGTGGCGGAAGTACGTGGCGAGCGAGCTGGGCTGAGCGCCGCCCGCGTCCGGGTCGGGTGTCGTGGTGCGGAATCGCGTCTTCGGGGTGTGGGTCGGGTGTCGTGGTGCGGGACCGCGTCTTCGGGGTGTGGGTCGGGTGTCGTGGTGCGGAACCACGCCACCGCACCTGGGCCGGATGCCGTGGTGCGGGACCGCGTCTCCGCGTCCGGGCCGGGCGCCGTGGTGCGGAACCACGCCACCGCACCTGGGCCGGATGCCGTGGTGCGGGACCGCGCCGCCCGCACCCGGGTCGCACGCCGCGGTGCGGGACCGCGCCACCGCACCCGGTACTGTCGGCCACGATGGACAAGACCCTGCTGGTGACCAACGACTTTCCGCCGCGCCCCGGCGGCATCCAGGCGTTCCTGCACAACATCGCGCTGCGCCTGGACCCGGACCGGATCGTCGTCTACGCGTCCACCTGGAAGCGCGGACCGGAGGGCGCCGAGGCCACCGCCCGCTTCGACGCCGAGCAGCCCTACCAGGTCGTACGGGACCGGACCACCATGCTGCTGCCCACCCCGCGCGTCACCCGCCGCGCGACCGCGCTGCTGCGTGAGCACGGCTGCACCTCGGTGTGGTTCGGTGCCGCCGCGCCGCTGGGGCTGATGGCCCCCACGCTGCGCGAGGCGGGGGCGCGGCGGGTGGTGGCCACCACGCACGGCCACGAGGCGGCCTGGGCGCAGCTGCCCGCCGCACGGCGGCTGCTGCGGCGGATCGGCGGGGCCACGGACACCCTCACCTATCTCGGTGAGTACACCCGCTCCCGCATCGCCTCGGCGCTCGACCCCGGGGCCGCCGCCCGGATGGTCCAACTCCCGCCCGGTGTGGACGAGAAGACCTTCCACCCCGGTTCGGGCGGCGATGAGGTCCGGGCCCGGCTGGGCCTGGCCGGGCGGCCGGTCGTGGTCTGCGTCTCCCGGCTGGTGCCGCGCAAGGGGCAGGACACGCTGATCCGGGCCATGCCGGGGATCCTGCGGCGGGTGCCGGACGCCGTGCTGCTGATCGTCGGCGGCGGGCCGTACGCGAAGGATCTGCACCGGCTCGCGGAGACCACGGGAGTGGCCGATTCCGTACGGTTCACCGGCCCCGTCCCCTGGGAGGAGCTGCCCGCCCACTACGGCGCGGGCGACGTCTTCGCCATGCCCTGCCGCACCCGCCGCGGCGGGCTGGACGTCGAGGGCCTGGGCATCGTCTATCTGGAGGCGTCCGCCACCGGTCTGCCGGTCGTCGCCGGGGACTCGGGCGGCGCGCCGGACGCGGTGCTGGACGGGGAGACGGGCTGGGTCGTGCCGGGCGGCTCCGCCGAGCAGTGCGCGGAGCGGGTCGTGACGCTCCTGCAGGACGCGGAGCTGCGCCGCCGCATGGGCGAACGGGGCCGTGCCTGGGTGGAGGAGCGCTGGCGCTGGGACCTGCTGGCCGACCGCCTGACGTCGCTGCTGTGACGGATCGGGCCCGGGGGCCCTGCCCTGGCGATGGACCGGGCCCGGGGGCCCTGCCCTGGCGATGGACCGGGCCCGGCGGCCCCGCCCCGGCCCCGCCCGCCGTCAGCCGTGGTAGATGGCCTCGATCTCGGACGCGAAGTCCTTGGCCACCACATTCCGCTTGAGCTTCAGCGACGGGGTCACATGCCCGGAGTCCTCCGTGAACTGCGTGGCCAGGATCCGGAACTTGCGCACCGACTCCGCCTTGGACACCGCCGCGTTGCCGTCGTCCACCGCCCGCTGGATCTCGGCCAGCAGCTCCGGGTCCTCCCGCAGCTCGGCCACCGTGACGCCGTCCGGCTTGCCGTGCTCGGCCGCCCAGCGCGGCAGGAACTCCTCGTCCACCGTGATCAGCGCGCCCACGAAGGGGCGGCCGTCGCCGACGACCATGCACTCGGCGACCAGGGCGTGGGCGCGGATCCGGTCCTCGATCACCGCCGGGGCGACGTTCTTGCCGCCTGCGGTGATGATGATCTCCTTCTTCCGGCCGGTGATGGTGAGGTAGCCGTCCTCGTCGAGCGTGCCCACGTCCCCGGTGTGGAACCAGCCGTCCGACAGGACGTCCGCGGTGGCCGCCGGGTTGTTCCAGTACTCGGTGAAGAGGTGTTCACCGTGCAGCAGCACCTCGCCGTCGTCGGCGATGCGCACCACCGTCCCCGGCATCGGCTGGCCTACTGAGCCGATCTTCTGCCGGTCCCAGGGGTTGAAGGTGGTCGCCGCGCAGGACTCGGTCAGGCCGTACCCCTCCAGGACCGTGAAGCCGATGCCCCGGTAGAAGTGGCCCAGCCGCGCGCCCAGCGGCGCTCCGCCGGAGATGGCGTGGGTGGCCCGGCCGCCCAGCGCGGCCCGCAGCTTGCCGTAGACCAGCCGGTCGAAGACCTTGTGCTTGAACCGGAGCCCGAAGGACGGTCCGCCCGGGGTGTCCAGCGCCTTGCTGTACGCGATGGCGGTGTCGGCCGCCTTGTCGAAGATCTTGCCCTTGCCCTCGGCCTGGGCCTTCGCCCGCGCCGCGTTGAAGACCTTCTCGAAGACGCGCGGCACGCCCAGCACCAATGTCGGCCGGAACGCGGCGAGTTCCTCGGTCAGGAACTTCACGTCCGGTACGTGGCCGAGCTTGATCGGCGCCAGCACCGCCGCGATCTCCACCAGCCGCCCGAAGACGTGCGCCTCGGGGAGGAACAGCAGCACCGACGACTCACCGGTGCTGAAGATCGGTTTGAGCCGGGCCACCGCGTTGCCGCATTCGGCGAAGAAGCTGCGGTGCGAGAGCACACAGCCCTTGGGACGGCCGGTGGTGCCCGAGGTGTAGACGATGGTGGCGGGGGAGTCGGCGGTGGCGATCGACGAGCGCTCCTCCACCTTCTCGTCGGGCACGTCCGCGCCCAGTTTCCGCAGCGTGCCGAGGGCGTCGCCGTCGATCCGCCACACGTTCTCCAGGGCGGGCAGGGTGTCCCGCACGGCCTCGACGGCGGCCTCGTGGGCCGCGGTCTCGACCAGCGCGGCCACCGCGCCCGAATCGCTGAGGATCCACTGCACCTGCTCGGCTGAACTCGTCTCGTACACCGGCACGGTGACCCCGCCCGCGCTCCAGATGGCGAAGTCCAGCAGCGTCCACTCGTAGCGGGTGCGTGACATCAGGCCGACCCGGTCGCCCGGTTCCACCCCGGCCGCGATCAGTCCCTTGGCCGCGGCGCGCACCTCGGCCAGGAACTCGGTCGCGGTCACGTCCTCCCACCGGTCCCCGACCTTGCGGCCGACGACGGCGACATCGGGGTGCTGTGCGGCATTGCGGCGGATGAGATCCGTCAGATTGCCGTCGGACGGAACCTCGTACAGGGCCGGAAGGCTGAACTCGCGCAAGACTGCTGCTCCTCGTGGGGCGCCGGCGCCGCTGCAGGGCATGGGGGGTGGTGGACGGCCCGGACGTTACCCATCGGTACGCTTCCGGGATAGGGGTTTCTGCCCAGATGTTTGATGCGTCACACACCGCCTTCGTGCTGCCCGCAGACTAGTCGACGGAAGCCGCGACCGTGGAGGAACCGCAGGTAGACGCGGGGCGGCACCGGCAGAACACCTTACGGGCGCGGGTCCTTACGTCTTAGGGTGACACGCATGCGAGTCCACGTGGTGAGTGACGTGCACGGCAACAGTGAGGACCTCAAGAAGGCGGGTGACGGCGCGGATGCCCTGATCTGCCTCGGCGACCTCGTCCTCTTCCTCGACTACGCGGATCACTCACGTGGCATCTTCCCCGATCTCTTCGGGGTGGAGAACGCCGACCGCCTGGTCGAGCTGCGCACCGCCCGCCGCTTCGAGGAGGCCCGGGAGCTCGGCAACCGGCTGTGGGCGGGGCTCGACCGCGACGCGGCGATAGAGGCCGGGGTCCGCCGTCAGTACGCCGAGCTCTTCGCGGCGTTCCCCACCCCGACGTACGCCACCTACGGAAATGTCGACATGCCGTCACTGTGGCCGGAGTACGCCCGGCCCGGTACCACCGTCCTCGACGGCGAACGCGTGGAGATCGGCGGGCTGGTCTTCGGCTTCGTGGGCGGCGGGCTGCGCACGCCGATGCGCACCCCCTACGAGATCGACGACGAGACCTACGCGGCGAAGCTCGCCGCGCTCGGCGAGGTGGACGTGATCTGCACCCACATCCCGCCCGAGGTGCCCGATCTCTGCTACGACACCGTCGCCCGCCGTTTCGAACGCGGCAGCGCCGCGCTGCTGGAGGCCATCCACGCGGTCCGGCCCAAGTACGCCCTGTTCGGACACGTCCACCAGCCGCTCGCCCGCCGTATGCGGATCGGCGCCACCGAGTGCGTCAACGTCGGACACTTCGCCTCCTCCGGCACCCCCTGGACCCTGGAGTGGTGACGGGCGCGCGGTAGCCTTCAGCGGCAGAGATCCCATGCGGCGGACCGGTACGGAGGAGCCACGGCGATGGCGGAACACACCAGCTCGAGCATCACGATCGAGGCGGCCCCGGCCGACGTGATGGAGGTGATCGCCGACTTCGACCGTTACCCGGAGTGGTCCGGTGAGGTGAAGGAGGCCGACATCCTCACCAAGGACGACCAGGGCCGCGCCGAACAGGTGCGGATGCTGCTCGACGCCGGCGCGATCAAGGACGACTACACCCTCCGGTACAGCTGGACCGGCCACGACCAGGTCAACTGGTCCCTGGTCAAGTCCCAGATGCTGCGCACCCTCGACGGCTCCTACCGGCTGTCGGCGCTGGACGGCGGCAAGAGCACCGAGGTGACGTACCAGCTCACGGTCGACGTCAAGATCCCCATGCTGGGCATGATCAAGCGCAAGGCCGAGAAGGTCATCATCGACCGGGCGCTCGCGGGCCTGAAGAAGCGCGTCGAGGGCGCCTGACCGGGAACGCTCGCACCGCCGCAGGGACGCGGCGGAGCGGGACTCGGCCGGACCGCGCCGCCGGACGGACCGAGGAACCTGCTGCCAGGCGGACCGAGGGCCCTGCCGCCGGACGGACCGAGGGCCCTGCGGTCAGACGGGCCGAGGACCCTGCCGCCGGACCGGAAGATCCCGGGGCGGTCCGCGGCGCGGGGTACGCTCCGGCCGGTGCGGATCACCCACACCGCACCGCCCCACTGACGCCCCACCCCCAGCCGGAGGCTCCTTCATGCGTACGGTCCTCGTCACCGGTACCGGCGGCGCGGGCCGCACCACCGTGGCCGCCGCGACCGCCCTCGCCGCCGCCCGCGAGGGACAGCGGACCCTGCTGCTCACCGCCGACCCGGACGGCACCCCCGAGGCGCTGCTCGGCATCGGCCCGCTGCGCTCGGCCCCCGGACGGTCGGCGGACCGGCTGCCCTGGTCGGTCCCCGTCGAGCTCGCCCCGGGGCTGTGGGCCGCGCGGGTCGTCACGGACGAGTGGTTCCGCGGTGAGCTGACCGCCTTGCAGGACCGCGGCCACGGGCTGCTCGACATGCTCGGCGCGACCCCGCTGGACGGCGAGGAGCTGACCGCCCCCCCCGGGGTGGAGACCATCGCGCTGCTGCGCGCCCTGCGCGCCGCCCAGACCGCCCCGCCCGGCGCCGGCTGGGACGTCCTGGTCGTCGACATGCCGCCCGCGCCGGACACGGTCGCGCTGCTCGCGCTGCCCGAGCAGCTGCGGCGCTATCTGCGGCGGCTGATGCCCGCCGAGCGGCAGGCGGCCCGTGCGCTGCGGCCGATGCTCGCCCAGCTGGCGGGGGTGCCGATGCCCGCCCAGAAGCTCTACGAGACGGCCGAGCGCTGGGAGCG
Source organism: Streptomyces hygroscopicus subsp. hygroscopicus (assembly GCF_001553455.1). Taxonomy (GTDB): domain Bacteria; phylum Actinomycetota; class Actinomycetes; order Streptomycetales; family Streptomycetaceae; genus Streptomyces; species Streptomyces hygroscopicus. The sequence continues at coordinate 449 of NZ_BBOX01000226.1, read as the reverse complement.
GGAGCTGGCCGCCGTCCAGGGGGTGATGGAGTCGGAGGCCACGACCGTACGGCTGGTCGTGGACCCCGGGCCGCTCGCCGACCGTGCGCTGCGCACCGCCCGCGCGGGTCTGGCGCTGCACGGCTGCCGGGTGGAGGCGGTCATCGCGAACCGGCTGCTGCCCACCGGGAGCTCCGACCCGTGGCTCGCCGCGCTCTCCGGTCAGCAGCAGGCCGCGCTGAAGGAGCTGTACGAGCAGTGGGCCCCCGCCGTCCCGGTCCTCGAACTGCCGCACCTGGGCCGCGACCCGCACGGCATCGGCGATGCGCAGGGCGGTGGCGATGCGCAGGGCGGTGGTGATCCGCGCGGCGCCGGTGGTCCGCACGGCGGTGGTGATCCGTACGGTGCCGGTGGCCCGCGTCCGGCGGATCCGAGGCCCATGGATCCGCGGGCCGCGGATCCGGGGGCCG
>NZ_BBOX01000225.1 GCF_001553455.1 Streptomyces hygroscopicus subsp. hygroscopicus | reverse complement strand
CCGCTCGGCGGCGGCCGCGGCCGGCACCGCGTCGGCCGGCGCGGCCTCGGGGGCCGGGGTGTCCGAGGCGGCCTGCTGGGATCCGGAGCTGGTCTTCAGGGCGACCTCCTTGATGAACAGGGTCAGCAGCAGGGCGAGCAGCGCGGCCGGGGCGGCGAACAGGAAGACGTCCCCGACACCGTGTCCGTAGGCGCTCTCCATGATCGTGCGGAACGGTTCGGGCAGCGCCTTGACGTTCGGGATGCCACCGCCGCCGGTGCCGCCGTGGCCGAGTGCGGCGCCCTTGGGGCCCAGGTCGGCCAGGCCGTCCTTGACGTAGTGGGTGACGCGGTTGGCGAGCACGGCACCGAGCGCGGAGACACCCACCGCACCGCCCAGGGAGCGGAAGAAGGTGACGACGGCGCTTGCCGCGCCGAGGTCCTGCGGGGCCACCTGGTTCTGGGAGGCCAGCACCAGGTTCTGCATCATCATGCCGATGCCGAGGCCCATGAGCGCCATGTAGATGGCCATGTGCCAGTACGGGGTGTCGTACCGGATGGTGCCCAGCAGTCCGAGTCCGGCCGTCACCAGCACACCGCCGGCGACCAGCCACGCCTTCCAGCGACCGGTCTTGGTGATGACCTGACCGGAAACGGTCGAGGAGACGAACAGACCGCCGATCATCGGGATGGTCATGACGCCTGACATGGTGGGCGACTCGCCGCGCGCCAGCTGGAAGTACTGGCTGAAGAAGACGGTGCCGGAGAACATCGCGATACCGACGAAGAGCGACGCCAGCGACGCGAGGGTGATCGTCTTGTTGCGGAACAGCCGCAGCGGGATGATCGGCTCGCTCGCCTTGGACTCGATCAGGACGAAGATCAGACCGAGGACGATCGATCCGCCGACCATCGCGTAGGTCTGCCAGGAGATCCAGTCGTACTTGTCACCGGCGAAGGTGACCCAGAGCAGCAGCAGCGAGACCGCGGCGCTGATGAAGAAGGCGCCGGACCAGTCGACCTTGACGTCCCGCTTCACCACCGGGAGCTTGAGGGTCTTCTGCAGGACGATCAGCGCGATGACGGCGAACGGGACGCCGACGTAGAAGCACCAGCGCCAGCCCAGCCAGGAGGTGTCGGTGATCACGCCGCCCAGCAGCGGACCGCCGACGGTCGCGACGGCGAAGGTGGCGCCGAGGTAGCCGCTGTAACGGCCGCGCTCACGCGGGGAGATCATCGCCGCCATGACGACCTGGGCGAGGGCGGACAGACCGCCGACGCCGATGCCCTGGACCACGCGGCAGGCGATCAGCATGCCGGGGTTCTGCGACAGACCGGCCACCACCGAGCCCGCCACATAGATCAGCAGGGCGATCTGGACCAGCAGCTTCTTGCTGAACAGGTCGGAGAGCTTGCCCCACAGCGGTGTGGCGGCCGTCATGGCCAGCAGGGTGGCGGTGACGACCCAGGTGTACGCGGACTGCCCGCCGTGGAGATCCGAGATGATCTCGGGCAGCGCGTTGGAGACGATCGTCGACGACAGGATCGCGACGAACATCCCCAGCAGCAGCCCGGAGAGCGCCTCCATGATCTGCCGGTGGGTCATCGGCGCCGAGGCGTCCGGGCCGTTGGCGTGCTGGGCCCGGTGACCTCCTCCGCCGTGCTTGGCGTGGGCGGGGTGCCCCGCGGGTCCCCGCACACCGCCGTCCGGTGTGGTCGTTGCCATGAAGTTCCTTAACGTTGCGAAGGTGTACGGGTGGTGCTGCTCGCCGCGTGCTGCGGCACAGCCCGGGAACGGGTGTCCCCGAAATTCGTCCGCAACCGGGCGAGAAGTTCGTTGAGCCGGTCGACGTCCTCGTCCGACCAGTCGCTCAGACAGCTGGCGAGTGCCTTCGTGTAGCGCTCGGACACCTCACCGAGCAGCGCTCGTCCACTGGTGTTGATGCTCAGCAGCCGCGACCGCCGGTCGAGCGGATCGGGCTTGCGGTCGACCCAGCCGCGGTCCGCGACATGCGCCACATGCCGGCTGGTCACCGACATGTCGATGTCGAGCAGCTCCGCGAGCCTTCCCATGCGCATCTCGCCGTAGCGGTCGAGGAGCATCAGGACGACGGCTGCGCCCGACGGGCAGTCGGCCGGCAGTACCCGGCTGAGTCCGCGCTTGACGGTGCCGATGGCGCTGAGCTGCCGAGCCAGCTCCTCGTAGTGGCGCTGTGTGGCCACGGCACCTCCCAGGAGGTAGATCAGTTGCTTAAGGCAACCATACGGGAAGTTAGTTGCTACAGGCAAATGAAAGGGGGGTCTGGGCGGTAAATTGCCGTTAAAGAGTCGTTCTGGAGCCGGTCAAGCGGTGCGGGTGAGGCGTGCGGGATGGCTGAGACCCGGGGGTGTCCCGGAATCCGCTCGTTCGCTAGGGTCGGGGCTCATGGCGAACAACCCCCAGAGCCCCAACGGCAACCACGACCCGGCCGGTTCCACCCAGATGTTCCGCGCCTTCGTCGACGAGGGTACGCGGCAGCCTCAGGCGTCCGCCGCAACGAGCGGCGGTTCGCGCGTCGGCGTGATCGTCGGCGTGATCGCGGCGGTCGTGATCGTCGCCGCGGTGGCCTGGCTGGCGCTGGCCTGAGCCCTCGACGTCCTGACATCCCCGGCGGGGGCGTGAGCTCCCGCACTCCCCTTACGGCCGCTGAGGCGGCACCACGGCGGGCGAGGTGCCTTGGGGCCGCCGACGGCGTCCTGGGACCGTCTCGGGGCCGCCGATGCGCCTCTTTGGGCTTTGGGCCGTCTCGAGGCCGCCGATGCGTCTTACGGTCGCTGACGCGTCTTGCGGTCGCCGCCGAGCGGCCTTGCCCGTGGAGCGGTCCGACGGCCGCTGAGGCGGCCTTACGGCTTCCAGGCGACCGAGACGTCCTGCGTCTCGATGTGCATGCCCAGCGGCACTCGCCAGTCGTCCACGCACACCGTCCAGGTCTTCTCCTTCTTCTGTCCCGCGCCGATCGGCGCGGGCAGCTCTTCCTCGGACTCGAGCGTCGCCCAGTCGATGCCCAGGGCGTCGATCACATGCGTGGCGAAGGTGACGGTGCCTGAGGTGACCGGCGTTCCCCCGGTGTTGCGGAACTCGACCTTCACTTTCTCGCACCAGCGCTCATCGGTCGCCGTGCGCTCCGGCTCGCCGACCTCCAGGACGGCCGGACCGGTGGGGGTGGGGGAGCCGGAGGAGTCCGAAGGACCGGTTCCGGAGGGCGAGGGCTCACGGGGCCCGTCGCCGCCCTCGGGGCCGTCGCCGTCCTCGGGGCCGTCGTCGGTGCGTCCTGGGCCCCGGGAGCCGCCCTTGCCGCTGCCCGTGCCGCCGGAACCGTCCGAGGCGTCCGAGCCGTTCGGGCGGCTCGGGGCCGTGGCGGACGCCGAGGGCGTTGGTGCCGCCGGTCCGTCCGTCCCGCCCTCCCCGGTGGGGCCGGGACCGGCCGCGTCCGTTCCGGACTTCCCGTTCGGGCCGCCCTTACCGGCGCGATCGCCGTGTGTGCCGTCCTCGTCCAGGGGCACCAGATCGACGCCGTCCTCGGGTGGTACGGCCTTCGCGGTGCGCTGGCCGTCGGGTCCGGCCGCCCCGGCGGCGACATAGCCGTCGCCGCCGGCGCCGCAGCCGCTGAGCAGTGCCCCCAGGCACAGCGCGGCCGCCGAGGAGGCGATCGCCGTGCCTCGGCGGCCCGTTGTCCGGCTCCATGCGTATCGCATCGGGCCAGTGTGGCTGACGGCCCGTCAGGTGTACAGGGATCCGGCAGGGGGAGCGGCCGGTCCGAGCCCGGACCGGATCGGACCGGACCAGGCCGGACCAGGCCGGACCGGGCCGGGCCGATCCGGCTCAGTCCGAGATCAGACCCTCGCGCAGCTGGGCCAGGGTCCGGGTGAGCAGCCGGGAGACATGCATCTGGGAGATCCCGACCTCTTCGCCGATTTGCGACTGGGTCATATTGGCGAAGAAGCGCAGCATGATGATCTGGCGCTCGCGCGGGGGCAGCTTGGCCAGCAGGGGCTTGAGCGACTCGCGGTACTCCACGCCCTCCAGCGCGCTGTCCTCGTACCCCAGCCGGTCGGCGAGCGACCCCTCGGCGCCGTCGTCCTCGGGGGACGGGGAGTCCAGCGAGCTGGCCGTGTAGGCGTTGCCCACCGCGAGGCCGTCGACCACGTCCTCCTCCGAGACGCCCAGCGCGGTGGCCAGCTCGGTGACGGTCGGGGAGCGGTCGAGCTTCTGTGACAGCTCGTCGCTGGCCTTGGTCAGTGCCAGCCGCAGCTCCTGGAGCCGCCGCGGGACCCGCACCGACCAGCTGGTGTCGCGGAAGAACCGCTTGATCTCGCCGACGACGGTCGGCATGGCGAACGTCGGGAACTCCACGCCCCGTTCGCAGTCGAAACGGTCGATCGCCTTGATCAGACCGATGGTGCCGACCTGGACGATGTCCTCCATCGGCTCGTTACGGCTGCGGAACCGGGCCGCCGCGTAGCGGACGAGCGGGAGGTTCAGCTCGATGAGGGTGTCACGGACGTAGCCGGCCTCCGCACTGTCCTTGTCGAGGGTGGCGAGTCGCAGGAAGAGGGAGCGGGAGAGGGTGCGGGTGTCGATGGCGTCGCAGTCGTCAGGCATGTGCGGTGCGTCGTTGGTGAGCACCTTCGAGCTGCCCAGTTCTACGGACATGCCACCCCCTAGAGGTCGCGGACGGATCCCAGCTGCGCGGTTCGCGTCCGACGCAGCCTTCCCCTGAATACCGGAGGTCGGGCCGCGGCAAACGCTGTTCCTGCAGAATGTCACATGTCGGCAACACGCTGTAGCGCCAAGTCGACATTACAGCCTTGAGACATCGGGGCGGGGGTCCCTCGCAAGGATCAGGACTCGATCCGGTTTGCGGATCTCAGCCTGGCGAAGCTGCGGGACAGCAGCCGGGACACGTGCATCTGGGAGACTCCGAGCTCGGCACTGATCTGAGATTGCGTCAGATTGCTGTAGTAACGCAGCAAAAGGATACGCTGCTCGCGCTCGGGCAGCTGTACGAGCAGATGGCGCACCAGATCGCGGTGCTCCACTCCGGCGAGCGCCGGGTCCTCGTAGCCGAGCCGGTCGACCAGCCCGGGCAGGCCGTCGCCCTCCTGGGCGGCCTCCAGGGAGGTGGCGTGATACGAGCGGCCCGCCTCGATGCAGGCGAGCACCTCCTCCTCGCTGAGCTTGAGCCGCTCGGCGATCTCGGCCGTCGTCGGGGAGCGGCCGTGCAGCACCGTCAGGTCCTCGGTCGCGCCGTTGACCTGCACCCACAGCTCATGCAGCCGGCGCGGCACATGGACGGTGCGGACGTTGTCGCGGAAGTAGCGCTTGATCTCGCCGACGACGGTCGGCATGGCGAAGGTCGGGAACTGCACCCCGCGGTCCGGGTCGAACCGGTCGATCGCGTTGATCAGGCCGATGGTGCCGACCTGGATCACGTCCTCCATGGGTTCGTTGCGGCTGCGGAAGCGGGCCGCGGCGTAGCGGACCAGCGGCAGATTGGCCTCGATCAGCGCGGCGCGCACCCGGGCGTGCTCGGGGGTCCCGGGGGTGAGGTTCGACAGCTCGGCGAAGAGCACTTGGGTGAGCGCTCTGGCGTCAGCCCCGCGGCTTCTGCCGCTTTCACTGCCGCCATCGCCCTGGGGCGGGGTTCTGGGCGCGGTTCGGGCCGACACGGTCACGCCACCCCTTCACGATGTACTCACCCGGCAAAGCGGTCATAGCATCACAAGACATGTGCACTGTGTGCAAGCACCCCTTTACCACGTGTTGGTGGAGAAATCGCCCGGCAAGGAACCAAAGAAGGGGGCGGGGTGAGGGAGGAGCCGGAAGGGATGGAGGTTAGCTGACCAGTTCCGTCATGAACTCGCCGACGCTCTTGGCGGCGTCCGATATGCCCTCGAAACCGACCTGGACGAGGTCGGCGGCCCGGGCCGGCGTCTTGATGATCGTGTACAGCACGAAGACGATCAGCATATAGAGCGCGATTTTCTTGGCCTGGGCCATCTGTGCTGCCTCTCCCGCTGTCCCCGTTACACAGTCGCGAGAGTCTATCCACACTGCTGGCGCATCAGTCGTACCAGTTGGATGAACTGATCAATGTCGTAGGGGTGGCGCTCCGCCGGTGTGGGCGCCGCACTACATATGGGTGGATTCTGGAGAAAGGGAGGGTGACAGGAGCGGCGCCGGAAGGAGCTCCGGCGACAGCGGCTCGTGCCGTCGGCGGAGGGAGCGGAGATGCGTGTCGGTGTGCTGACCGGCGGTGGTGACTGCCCCGGGCTCAACGCCGCGATCCGCGGCATCGTCCGCAAGGGCGTGGAGGTGCACGGCTTCGAGTTCGTCGGGGTGCGGGACGGCTGGCGCGGCGCGCTCGAAGGAGCCGTCGTACCGCTCGACGTCCCGGCCGTCCGCGGCATCCTGCCACGCGGCGGCACCATCCTCGGCTCCTCCCGGACCAACCCCCTGGCGAGCGACGACGGGGTCGGCAGGGTGCGGGAGACCTTCGCCGAGTACGGGCTGGACGCGCTCATCGCGATCGGCGGCGAGGACACGCTCGGCGTCGCCGCGGCCCTGGTGGGCGAGGGCATCCAGGTGGTCGGGGTGCCCAAGACGATCGACAACGACGTGGCGGGCACCGACTACACCTTCGGCTTCGACACCGCCGTCAACATCGCCACCGAGGCGATCGACCGGCTGCACACCACCGCCGAGTCCCACACCCGCACCCTGGTGGTCGAGGTGATGGGGCGGCACGCCGGCTGGATCGCCCTGCACTCGGGCATCGCGGGCGGTGCCAACGTCATCCTCATCCCCGAGCAGCCCTTCGACGTCGACCAGGTCTGCGCCTGGGTGGAGAACCGCTTCAAGATCAGGTACGCGCCCATCGTGGTGGTCGCGGAGGGGGCCGTGCCGAAGCAGGGCCAGATGGTCGTCAAGGACACCAGCCTGGACGAGTTCGGCCATGTCCGGCTCTCCGGTATCGGCGAGTGGCTGGCCCATGAGATCGCCGACCGCACCGGCAAGGAGGCCCGCACCACGGTCCTCGGCCACATCCAGCGCGGTGGGACGCCCAGCGCCTTCGACCGCTGGCTGGCCACCCACTTCGGGCTGCGCGCGATCGACACCGTCAAGGACCGCGACTTCGGCACGATGGTGGCGCTGCGCGGCACGGACATCGTGCGGATACCGCTCGCGGAGGCCACCGCGGCCACCAAGACCGTCGATCCCGCGCTCTACTCCGAGTTCGGGGTGTTCTTCGGCTGAGCCAGGTGCCGCCGCGTCACCGACCGGCTCCGCGCGAGTCCCTGGCGGCGGCTCAGCCCGCGGGATGCGGTACGACCGCCAGCGGGCAGCGGGCGTGATGCAGTACGGCATGGGCGACCGGCCCCAGCCGCAGTTCGGTGGGCCGGGTGGCCGTACGGCGTCCGATCACCAGCAGCCCGGCCCGCTCCGAGGCCCTCACCAGCGCCTCCGCCGGATTGAGCAGCACGACGTCCGGCACCACGGTGACTTCGGGACAGCTCTCCCGCCACGGCCGCAGGGCGTCCGAGACCACCTGGCTCTCCTGGTCCTCCCACGTCGCGCGGTCCTCCTCCAGCACCGTGAGCATCCAGGCCGAAGGGGAGGCCGGGGGCAGCGCCCACGCGTGCACCACCCGCAGCGGGACGCCGCGCTCCTGGGCGGCGCGGAACGCGAAGGCGACCGTCGCCTCCGCCGGGGCGTGCGCGTCGAAGCCCAGCTGCACCTCGGCGGTCTCCGCGGCGGCCCAGTCGTCCGGCCCGGGCGAGCTGTCCGGTCCGGGTGAGCCACCCGGTCCGGCCCAGCCGTCCCGCCCGGTGCCGGTACGCCGAGTCTCCGGGACCGTCACGACGGGACAGTCCGCCATCGCCGTCACCCGCAGGGCCACGGAGCCCACCGCCAGCCCGTCGAAGCCTCCCCAGCCCCGGGCCCCGACGACCAGCAGCCCGGCGCTCGTGGCGGCCGTGAGCAGCGCCTCGGCCGGTTCGGCGGCGGTGTGCTTCCCGTCGATCTCGAGGCCCGCGTGGCGCGCCCGGAAATCGGCGACCGTCCGGCCGAGCATCTGCTCGCCCACCTGCTGCCAGGCGTCCACCCCGGGCACCGGAGAGACCCTGCGCGGCAGCGGCGGACAGGCGTGCACCAGCCGCAGCGCGACCCCGCGCCGCGCGGCCTCCCGCGCGGCCCACTCGGCCGCCGTAAGGCTGCGCCGCGAACCATCGACCCCCGCTACGACAGGGCCGCTCATCCGGTCCTCCTCGGCTGCCGTCCGTCTTCCCGCCGGTTCCACCCGTTCGTCCCGCCGGTTCCCCCTGTTCCGCCTATTCCGCCTGTTCCGCTGCCAACTGGAGCATGTCCGTTTAGTCTAGATACGTGGCCGACATCCGACATGGTCGGAGGGTCCGCCGCGCACAGACCGCGAGGGGCAGCGACCGCCCCCGATCCGGGTCCACCGGGTCGGGGGCGGTTCTGCGTGCGGCGGCGGTCAAACGCGGCCCAAGTCCCCCGAAGGTGGGGTGAGATGTCAAGGATTCGGGGGAAGCGGGGGTGCGCGGCGCGAGCGCAGGATGGGGGGCGAGGTAAGGGAAGGAGAGGGAAATGCGCTCGATCTCATGGCACCTCACCTCGCGTCGATCAGCATTCGTCGTCGGTTTCGTCGTCGTGGTGGCCGCCGTGGTGGTCCTTGGGATGATCTCCCCCTCCGAAAAGGCATCCGGGGAAGCCTCCCGAGAAGCCTCCGGGGAAGTCCCCGGGTCCGCCGCGGCGGTCGAATACCGGCGAGAACCCGTCGGAAGGACCTCGGTCCCCGCGTTCACCTCCTCCGTCGGTCACGACCGCACCCACGTGGTGTCGCCCTCCAACGGCGGCAGGGCCTTCCGCGGCGACACCCCCGGGCTCTACGGCGGCGTACGGAACCGGCAGCCCTGCGACCGCCAGGGGCTGCTCCACGACCTCGACGCGGACAAGCGGAAGGGGGCCGCCTGGAGCCGGATCCAGCACCTCGGCTCGGCCGATGACATCCCCGGTTACGTCCAGCGGCTCACGAGCGTCACTCTGCGCTCCGACACCTATGCGAAGACCTACGGCTACCGCGGTGGGGTCAAACCGGTGTCCGCCGTTCTCCAGGCCGGAACCGCGGTATTCGTCGATCAGCGCGGGGTGCCCGTCGTGAAATGCGACTCCGGGAATCCCGTGAGGATCTCGGCACCGCCGCGCCACGCCAAGCCGACCTTCACCGGCCCCCAGTGGAACGGTTTCTCCCGGAGCACGGTGACCGTCATTCGGCCGGCCTCGAAGAACGTGAAACAACTCGTCCTGGTGGGGGTGGGCAAAGCCGAGCTGTTCAAGCGCCCGCTCGGCGACGGCAACGGCAGCGGGAACCCGCGGGACACGCTGCTCGCACGGGCCGACTACCCCTCGTCCCTGGCGATGCCGGGTGAGCAGCGCGCACCGCGTCTGCGGGAGGCGCCGAAGGTCACCCTGAAGCCGTCCGACCGGTTCACCCCGCTGGAGACCGAGCGCCCGTCCGGGACCCCCTCGCAGCAGTCGCAGCCCTCGGATCAGCCGTCGGATCAGCCGTCTGATCCGGGCCAGCAGCAGCCGCAGGACCAGCCCTCGGATCCGGGCCAGCAGCAGCCGCAGGACCAGCCGTCTGATCCCGGTCAGCAGCAGCCGCAGGACCAGCCTTCAGACCAGCAGCAGCAGCCGCAGCCTCCGCCGAATCAGCCGCCTCCCAACCAGCCTCCGCCGAATCAGCCTCCGCCGAACCAGCCGCCCCCAACCAGCCTCCGCCCAACCAGCCGCCCCCCAACCAGCCCCCGCCCAACCAGCCTCCGCCCCAGCAGCCGCCGGACCAGAACCAGCAGCAGCCCCCCGACCAGAACCAGCAGCAGCCGCAGCCCGACCCGAATCAGCAACAGCAACAGCAACAGCAGCCGCAGCCCGACCCGAATCAGCAGCAGCCGCCCCCGTCCGGCCCCTGACGGGAAACGGCCCCGGGACACACGTAGGGCCCGGCTCGATGAGCCGGGCCCTACGTGGTTCACAGCGGTAGCGGTGGGATTTGAACCCACGGAGGAGTTGCCCCCTCACGCGCTTTCGAGGCGCGCTCCTTCGGCCGCTCGGACACGCTACCGAGGGAGAGCCTAGCGGACGGGTGGCCGGGAATCGAAATCGGTTCCCGGCCGGGGCGGGCGGAGGGGGTCAGGACGCGCGGAAGAAGGTGGTCAGAGGGGCCGCGCACGCGTCCGCCAGGACGCCCGCGATGACTTCGGGGCGGTGGTTGAGGCGGCGGTCGCGGACCACGTCCCAGAGGGAGCCGACCGCGCCGGCCTTCTCGTCCACGGCGCCGTAGACCAGCCGGTCGAGACGGGACAGGACGATCGCGCCGGCGCACATCGTGCACGGCTCCAGGGTGACCACCAGGGTGCAGCCGGTCAGCCGCCAGCCCCCGAGGTGGCGGGCGGCGGCGCGGAGGGCGAGGACCTCGGCGTGGGCCGTCGGGTCGCCGTGGGCCTCGCGCTCGTTGCGACCGCGGCCGAGTACCGAGCCGTCCGGGCCCAGCACGACGGCGCCGACCGGCACGTCTCCCGTCTCGGGGGCCCGTACCGCCTCCTCCAGCGCCAGGCGCATCGGAGCGCGCCAGGGATCGCGCAGGGGGTCGGGGTCGGGTCCGGGCAGGAGGCCGGTCAGCGGATCGGTCATGGCTTCAGTGTGGATCAGCGTGGCTCAGTGCGGTTCGGGTACGGATCGAAGCGGATCAGGGCGGATCAGGGCGGATCAGGTACGGATCGACGTGGATCGCAGCCGATCAGGTGCGGATCAGGCGCGGATCGGCTGTGGATCGGTGCATGTCGGTGTGGTGACAGGGCGGGGCCGCGGCGGTCAGCGCACCGCCTCCAGACCCTCCATGCTGCAGCCCAGCATCTCGGCGATCGACTCGAGGGCATCCCCGTCGAGGGCCTTCAGCTCCTTCTCGTCCATGCCCAGGTCGGCCAGGATGTCGGCATCGCCGAGCGGGCCGATCGGGACCGGGGCGTCGTCGGCGTCCTCGTCGTCCCGGTCCGGTTCGCCGTCCTCGGTGCCGTCCAGGTCGACCAGGCTGTCCAGATCGTCGTCGGGGTCGCGGCCGAGCAGCTCGTCGGTGAGCATCGAGCCGTACGAGGTGCGGGCGGCCGCTGCCGCGTCCGATACGTAGATGTGCGGGTCGTCCTCGCCGTCCACGCGGACGACGCCGAACCACGCGTCTTCGTGCTCGATGAAGGCCAGAACCGTGTCGTCGTCCTTGGAAGCCAGACGGGCCAATTCGATCAGATCCGTCAGAGTTTCCACGTCATCGAGCTCTGTGTCGCTCGCTTCCCACCCTTCTTCGGTGCGCGCGAGCAATGCGGCGAAGTACACCGTGACTCTCCCACTGGTCATAGGCGTGCCGGGGGCGGGCGGGACAGTGTCCCGCCCCAATCGGAATCGTGGCAGAAACCATCGCTTCGCGAGAGGTCTTCCGCGCTGCGTCGTGCACCAGTCCAAAGAGATGTGGCTCACGCGGACGGAATCGAAACGCGCGGAAACCCTCTCCGGCGGTTCGGCGGCGGCCCACCGGGGCTCACCAGGAGAACGTCCGCAGGTGTATCGCCCGGCGCATCCGGGCGGCGCGCGCCTGCTGGGGACGCACCCGGTTCCGTACCGCCCTGGCCTCGTTCAGTGCGCGCAGGAAGCGGTCGCGACGGCGGCGGCGGTCCGCGGCGGTCTCCTGCGCGGTCGCGTCGGCCATGGTCACATCACTCCTCGGGGCCGAGGTATTGCCCCGGGGCAGCCGGGGCGCTCTTGCCCACTTTCCCCCGAAACGGCGGTTTAATGCCAGTACGGCGGCAGACGGTCGAGCGCACGGGAGGCGTGCGAGGGCGTTACCGGCGGCAGTCGGGCTCCGGAGGCTCGGTTAGTGTCGTCGGCATGCGGATCCACGTCGTCGACCACCCGCTGGTGGCGCACAAACTCACCACGCTGCGCGACAAGCGCACCGACTCCCCCACCTTCCGGCGGCTCGCCGACGAGCTGGTGACCCTGCTCGCGTACGAGGCCACGCGCGATGTGCGCACCGAGCAGGTCGACATCGAGACCCCGGTGACGACCACGACCGGGGTACGGCTGTCCCATCCGCGTCCCATGGTGGTGCCGATCCTGCGGGCCGGTCTCGGGATGCTCGACGGCATGGTGCGGCTGCTGCCCACCGCCGAGGTGGGCTTCCTGGGCATGATCCGTGACGAGGAGACGCTCCAGGCGTCCACCTACGCCACCCGGATGCCCGAGGACCTCTCCGGCCGTCAGGTGTACGTCCTGGATCCGATGCTCGCCACCGGCGGGACGCTGGTCGCGGCGATCAGGGAACTGATATCGCGGGGCGCCGACGACGTGACCGCGCTGTGTCTGCTGGCGGCGCCCCAGGGCGTCGAGCTCATGGAGCGCGAGCTGGCGGGCGCGCCGGTGACGGTGGTCACCTCGTCCGTCGACGAGCGGCTCAACGAGCAGGGGTACATCGTGCCCGGACTCGGCGACGCGGGTGACCGGATGTACGGGACCGCGGGCTGACCACCGCGGAACGGCCCACCCGGGCGCGGCCCATCCGGGCGGTCACCGGCCTCCGGCGGGGCGCGCCGGGACCGCGCACACGGGCGGAGCGGTCGGCGGCCGGCCCGGGGCCGGGCAACGGTGGAGCGGTCAGCGGCAGGGCGTTTTGGAGGGCGTGGGCGAGGGCTTGGCCAGGGTGGCCAGCGCCTTGTCGGCGTCCTTCTGCTTGACCAGGTCCTTGAAACCGCTGCCGATGATCAGGTCGATGTCCTTGCCGTCGCGTGCGTCGTTCTTGGTCCGGGCGCCGTCGAGCTGGGTGCCGAGCACGTTGAACGCCCCGTCGTCGGCGCCCGGGGCGCCGAGCAGCAGCCCGGGGGCCTTGACCTTCTTGTCGTACTCGGCCGGGGCGTTGCCCACCTTCCCGATCTTGAAGCCGCGCTTCTCCAGCTCCTCCGCGGTGTCCTTGGCGAGGCCGGAGCGCGTGGTGGCGTTGTAGACGTTGACCGTGATCTGGGAGGGCTTCGGCAGCTTCCGGCCCGTACGGCCGCTCTCGCCGCTCCGGCCGCTGTCCTCGGCCCGGCCGGACTTCGCGTTCTCGTCGGGGCGCTTGTCGCCGCGCTCGCACGTGTCGGTGCCGTGCGCCGCGCGGACCGTCTGGCCGTCGTCGTCGCCGGAGAAGACGTCGATGAGCTGAAGCGTTCCCCACCCGACCAGGCCGAGCGCCAGGACCGAGCCGAACGCGGCGAACACCAGCCGCCGGCGGCTCCGGGGTCGGCTCATCCGCGGGTAGCGCTCGCCCGTAATGCGGTACTTTCCGCCCATGCCGGGAGGGGTCAGCATGCTCATGTACGCAGCGTAGTGCGCCCCGGTGGCGATGCCTACTAAATGATCAATGGTTGGTCCGTGGACCAACCCGAAAGGGTCAACAGAGATCGAAGCCGATCGGCGGCGATCAGCCGCCGGGGGCGTGCGGGCGCGGTCAGCCCTCGACCTCCAGGACGCGTGCGTGCAGCACCTGGCGCTGCTGGAGCGCGGCGCGCACCGCGCGGTGCAGCCCGTCCTCCAGATAGAGGTCGCCCTGCCACTTCACCACGTGGGCGAACAGGTCCCCGTAGAACGTCGAGTCCTCCGCGAGCAGCGTCTCCAGGTCGAGCTGCTGCTTCGTCGTGACCAACTGGTCAAGACGTACCGGGCGTGGGGCGACATCCGCCCACTGGCGGGTGCTTTCCCGGCCGTGGTCGGGATAGGGCCGACCGTTTCCGATGCGCTTGAAGATCACACGGAAAGCCTACCGGGCGAGCCCCTTCCGGCGCAGCCAAGGCGCGGGAGTGCCGGGCGCGAAGCCGCCGCGGCCGCGGTCAGAAAAATGGAAAAAATACGCGAAAGGGCCTATGCGCTCATGGGGGTGCGGAGTAACGTGAAAAGCAGCCTGCGGGGCGAGCGAGGGAGCTCGACCGGAGAGACACTCAGGACAGAGGACGTCAGTCCCCCGGAGTGCCTCCTAGATGGCCGGGCTGAGAGGCTCGAAGGTCGGGGAGACCGGAGAGCGACCTCCACCACCTGATACGGACAATGCCGCCGAAGGGAGCCCACCTCGCAGGTTTCGTCCTGCCCGCGCACCATGGCCTCATGACCCCTTCCGAGCGTCCGCCGCACGCACGCCGCGCACCGGAGCCGCGCCGCTGTCTGGTCACCGGGGCCACCGGCTACATCGGCGGCCGGCTGGTGCCCGAGCTGCTGGCGGCGGGGTACCGGGTGCGGTGCGTGGCCCGTTCGCCCCAGAAGCTGCGCGACCATCCCTGGTCGGGGCAGGTGGAGGCGGTACGCGGCGATGTGACCGACGAGGACTCCCTGCGCGCCGCCATGGAAGGCGTGGACGTCGCTTACTACCTGGTCCACGCGCTGGGCACCGGGCCCGGCTTCGAGGAGACCGACCGCCGCGCCGCGCGGATCTTCGGCAGGCGGGCGCGCGCCGCCGGAGTGCGCCGAATCGTCTATCTCGGCGGGCTCACCCCGGGCGGAGTGCCCGAGCGCGCGCTGTCGCCGCATCTGCGGTCCCGGGCCGAGGTGGGCCGGGTGCTGCTGGACTCCGGGGTGCCGACCGCCGTCCTGCGGGCCGGAATGATCATCGGCTCCGGCTCGGCCTCGTTCGAGATGCTGCGCTATCTCACCGAGCGGCTGCCGGTGATGGTGACGCCCCGCTGGGTGCGCACCCGCACCCAGCCGATCGCCGTCCGCGATGTGCTGCGGCTGCTGGTGGGCTGCGCCGCGCTGCCGGACGAGGTGCACCGGGCCTTCGACATCGGCGGCCCCGACGTCCTCACCTACCGCGACATGATGCGGCGGTACGCGGCCGTGACCGGGCTGCGGCGGCGGCTCATCGCACCGGTGCCGGTGCTCAGCCCCCGGCTGTCCAGTCTGTGGGTCGGCCTGGTCACGCCCGTGCCGGGCGCCATCGCCCGCCCGCTGGTGGAGTCGCTGCGCCATGAGGTGGTGTGTGCCGAACGGGACATCGCGCACCATGTGCCGGATCCGCCCGGCGGACCGCTCGGCGTGGACCGGGCGCTGGAGCTGGCCCTGCGGCGGATCCGCGACGCGGACGTCGCCACCCGCTGGTCCTCCGCCGCCACCCCCGGCGTGCCCAGCGATCCGCTGCCCACCGACCCCGACTGGGCGGGCGGCAGCCTCTACCAGGACCGCCGCGAGCGCGCGGTGGACGCCTCGCCGGAGGCCGTCTGGCGGGTGGTGGAGGGGATCGGCGGCGAGAACGGGTGGTACTCGCTGCCGCTCGCCTGGGCGCTGCGCGGCTGGATCGACACCCTGGTGGGCGGCGTGGGACTGCGCCGGGGCCGCCGGGACGCGGCACGGCTCAGGGTCGGGGACAGCCTGGACTTCTGGCGGGTGGAGGAGGTCCTGCCGCCCCGGCTGCTGCGGCTCAGGGCCGAGATGCGGCTGCCGGGCCTGGCCTGGCTGGAAATGGTGGTCGACCGGGACGCGCGGGACGGGGCGGTGTACCGGCAGCGGGCGCTGTTCCATCCGCGCGGCCTCGCCGGGCATCTCTACTGGTGGTCGGTCGCGCCCTGGCACGCCCTCGTCTTCGGCGGTATGGCCCGGAACATCGCCGCCCGGGCCGAGAGGGACGCGGCCGGGACGGGCAGGGGCCGGAGGGGCGCGGCCGGGAAGAGCGCGTCCGCGTTCAGGCCGCGGTGAACCCGCCCGGCATCGGTCCGGAGCCTCGCCCTCCGCGCGTCCGCGTTGCGGGGGTGGTGCACCCGCCTGCTGGGTCCGGGGTGGGCGGGGGTGTTGCGGGGGTGGTGGGCCCGTTCGTGCCGGGTACGGGGCGCCTGTTGCCGCGTACGGGGTGGCTGTTCGTGGGGTCCGGGGTGGGTGGCGGGGGTGTTGCGGGGGCGGTTGTGGGCCTGTTCGTGTCGGGTACGGGGCAGCCGCCCCGTCCCGCCGCGGTGGTGAGCCGCGTCGTCACCGGGACCCGTCCGGCGCCAGCCCCTCGTACGCGAGCGGCAACTGCCTCGGCCCGCGCAGCACCGCGTTGCGCCGGTAGGCCGGCGGATCCTCCAGCAGCCGGGGCCGGACCAGCCGACGGGCCAGTTCGGTCAGCGCGATCTGGGCTTCCAGCCGGGCCAGTGGTGCGCCGAAGCAACTGTGGACACCGCTGCCGAAGCCGAGGTGCTGGTTGTCCTTGCGCTGCGGATCGAACCGGTCGGGGTCGGGGAACCGCTGCGGATCGCGGTTGCCCGAGGCCAGCAGCAACCAGACGGGTGCCCCCCTGGGGATGGTCACGCCCGCGATGTCGATCTCCGAGAGCGGGGTGCGCTGAGGCAGCATCTGCACCGGCGGATCGAACCGCAGCAGCTCCTCCACCAGCGGAACGACCAGATGGTGATCCTCGCGCAGCCGGACCAGCACATCCGGGTTGCGCAGCAGGGTCAGCATGCCGTTGGTGATCAGGTTGACGGTGGTCTCGTGCCCCGCGACCAGCAGCAGCGCCGCGGTGCTCAGCAGCTCCATGCGGCAGATCCCCTCCTCCGGGCCCTGCCCGGCCACCATGGCGGAGAGCATGTCGTCGCCGGGGGCGCGGCGGCGCTCCTCGATCAGCTCGGACAGGTACGTCGCCAGCTCCGTACGGGCCTGCCGGGCGGTCCGCTGCCGCTCGGCGGCGTCCGCGTCCGGATCGGGGTCCAGACCGGTGGTGAGGGTGCCGGCCCAGGTGTGGAAGCGCGCCTCGTCCTCGCGGGGCACCCCGAGCAGCCGGCAGATCACGGTGACGGGGAAGGGGAAGGAGAAGTGGTCGACGAGATCGATCCGGTCCCGGCCCTCGAAGCCGTCGATCAGCTCGCCGACGATCCGGGTGAGTTCACCGCGCATGGTGTGGAGACGGCGCGGGGTGTGCGGCGGGCCGAAGGGCGCCATCGCGAGCCGGCGCAGCCGGTCGTGCTCGGGCGGGTCGAGCTTCAGGAAGCTGGGCGGCAGCCCCTCGTCCTCGTCGACCGGCTCCGGGGCGGCCCGCGGGTCCAGGTTGCGCGCGTCGGAGCTGAGCCGGGGATCGTGCAGCAGACCGTGGATCTCCCAGTAGGTGGAGACGATGTACGGGCCCTCCTCGTCGTGCGCCACGGGCGTCTTGCGCAGCTCCGCGTAGAGCGGGTACGGGTCGGCACGGTGGGCGTAGTCGGTGATCTGCCGCACGAGCGAGCCTTGCGTCTGCGTCATGGCTGAGTGGGTTCCTTCCGGGTCCGTCGTCCGGCGGCCACGGCCGCGCGGGGGTGAAGGTGAGCCGTCACCGGACACCGGACGGCTCCGCGTCCGCCACGAGGGTGGGCCGGGCCGGACAGAGCGCCCGGGCCCGTGCCGCGTCCCCCGCTCAGCATGGGTGAGGCGGCCCGGGGCCGCGCGCACAGCCGGGCCAAAGGGGCGAACGCACGACCGGTGCGCCCGTGTCCGGCCGCTCGCTACGATGTGACGCCGCGCGCCGGGCGCGTGCGGGGTGGAAGGAGACGGTGTGACGGACCACGACCGGACCGGCGGGCCCGGCTGGCCCCGCCGCCCCCGTCGGCGCGGCCAGGGCGAACTGGAGGCGCAGGTGCTCGCGGCGCTGCGCCGGGCGCCGGGGCCGGTGACCGCCGCATGGGTGCAGGAGCGGATCGAGGGCGAGCTCGCCTACACCACGGTCATGACCATCCTGTCCCGGCTGCACGCCAAGCAGGCCGTGACCCGCGAACGCGCGGGCCGCTCCTTCGTCTGGCTGGCGGCCTCGGACGAGGCGGGGCTCGCGGCGCTGCGGATGCGCCGGGTGCTGGACGACCAGGACGACCGCGAGGCGGTCCTGGCCAGCTTTGTGACCGGACTGACCCAGGATGACGAGCGGTTGCTGCGCGACCTGCTGACCGACGCGGCGGAGGAGCCGGAGGACTGACCGATGGGCGTCTTCGTCTACCTCCCGCTGGTCCTGCCCTTAACGGCGCTGCCGATCGCCCGGCTCGCCGAGCAGCATCTCCACCCGCGC
The DNA here is from genome assembly GCF_001553455.1 of Streptomyces hygroscopicus subsp. hygroscopicus. Classification (GTDB taxonomy): domain Bacteria; phylum Actinomycetota; class Actinomycetes; order Streptomycetales; family Streptomycetaceae; genus Streptomyces; species Streptomyces hygroscopicus. The sequence goes on along the minus strand of NZ_BBOX01000225.1, from coordinate 7,791 downwards.
ACCGCCACCCGGCTGCTGACGCTCGTCGGCGCCGTCCTCGCGGTGTGCTCCACGCTGTGCCTGGGGCTGCTGGTGGTCGTCGGTACGGCACAGCTGCCGGGCAATCCGCTGCCGGACAGCTGGTCGGACCCCGAGGTGCGGGCGGCGGTGCCCTACGACGTGGTGGCCGGGAAGGTGGCGATCGGCGCGCTGGCGGCGGTGGCCGCCGCCTGTACGGCCACCTGCCTGCGCCACGTACGGGTGCGGCGGAGCGCCCAGCTCGCGCTCGCCGGACTGCCGGAGTCGCCGGTCGCGGTGCTGCCCGACGGCAAGGCGTACGCGTACGCGCTGCCCGGAACCTCCGGGCGGGCCGGGAAGCCGGGCCGGATCGTCGTCTCCACCGGGATGCTGGACAGCCTCAACGCCGGCGAGCGGCGGGCCCTCATCGCGCATGAGCACGCCCACCTGACCGGCCACCACCACCGCTACCTGCTGGCCGCCCAGCTCGCGGCGCGGGCCAATCCGCTGCTGCGGCCGCTGCGGGCCGCGGTGGACTACTGCGCCGAGCGCTGGGCGGACGAGGAGGCGGCCCGGGAGGTCGGGGACCGCCGGGTCACGGCGCTCGCGGTCGGCAAGGCGGCCCTGGTCTCCCAGGGCACCCCGGCGCCGACGCTCGCCGGGTTCGCCGCGCCGGGGCCGGTGCCGCGCAGGGTCGCCGCGCTGCTGGGGCCGGTGCCGCCGGCCCGGCCCTGGCCGCCGACGTGGACGGCCGCGGGGCTGGCCCTGTGGGTCGCGGCGGTGGGCACGGCCGCGTCCGCCGTGTCCTCGGCGAACGCGGCGGTCGCCCTGGTCCTCGTCCTGCACACCGCGACGCCGCTGTAGGTGCTGCGGCAGGTGGCGGTGCGTGGCGTACGCGGCCGTGCGTGCCGCAGGTGGCGGTGCGTGCCGTACGTGGCTGTGCGCGCCGCAGGTGGCTGTCCGTGCCGTGCGTGCCCGTGCCGCGCGTGCCCGTGCCGCGCGTGGCCGTGCGTGGCGTACGTGGCCGTGTCGCTATGGGTGCTGCCCGCCGCCGCGCCGTCATGCCGCGACGCCGCGCGCTGCCGCGCCGCCCGCCCTGGAGGTCCTGCACGCTCGACGCCGCTGCAGGACCGCGCGGGCCGTACGGCCCGCCGAAGGCGGCTTGCGGGACGCCTTACGGTTGACGGGTTCGCCGTACGGGACGAACCCGGCGGGTCACAGGTCGAACTCGGCCGGCGGAAGGCCCAGCGTGTAGCACGCCTCGCGGACCACGGCCTGCTCGGTCTTGTCGAAGTTGCCGTCGGCGCCGCCGATGACGATGCCGATCTGGATCACGGCGCGTGCCTCGGCCGGCTTCTTCTTGGCCTTGGCGACCTCCTGCATCACGCTCACCTTGCCGAAGTCGAAGTCCGCGGTGAGCTTGTTGATGTAGTCGTTGAAGCGCCGCTGAAGGTCGTCGGCCGGGAAGTTCTGCAACACCTCATTGGTGGCGATCAGCTGGGCGACGCGCTGCCGCTCGGACGGGTCGATCGAGCCGTCCGCCGCCGCCACCAGCGCACACATCGCCATGCTCGCATCGCGGAACGCGCCGCTCTTCAGGTCGTTCTTCTTCGCCTCGAGCTGACTCTGCATCGCCTGGGCGGACTCCTTGATGCGGTCCCACAGGGCCATGGCCACTCCATTCACAGGTTGGTTGGTTAGGCTTCAGATCTACAGCTGTGTAGAAGCTAGCAGGCAGGGCCGGTCAAGACCGGGCCGATCGGCCCGCTTTGTCACTCTGTGAACCGCTGGGAGTGGCAAAGAAGTTCCCAAGTGGAGGAGGTGACGTATGTGCTGGGCTGGGCGTAAACCTTCGTACGCGAGGGCTGAGCCTTTCGGGCGCGGTTCGGTGGTCGCCGCTATGGTGCGTGGAATGTTCCACTCCGCAACCCTCCGCCCAGACCTGGAAAGAGGCGGGATCGCCCCCGCAGGTTCCCCGGGAGGCTGTATGTGATGAACATCTCGTCCTTACTGCCCGCGCGGCGAGCACCGGCGCCCCCGCCCCCGGAGGTGGCCAAAACCCCGTCCCGCGCGCCGAAACAGCGTGACGCGTTCTTCGACAACGCCAAGTACCTGGCGATCGTGCTGGTCGCGATGGGGCACGCGTGGGAGCCCCTGCGGGGCGGCAGCAGAGCGGCGTCCGCGCTTTATATGACCGTCTACACGTTCCACATGCCGGTGTTCATCCTCATCTCCGGGCATTTCTCGCGGAGTTTCGATGTCCGGCCGAACCAGCTCAAGCGTTTGATCACGGGCGTCGCCGTCCCGTACGTCCTCTTCGAGGTCGCGTACACCTTCTTCAAGCGGTCGGCGGGCGACGATCCGTCCTATCCGATCAGTCTGCTCGACCCCTGGTACCTGACCTGGTTCCTGATCGCGCTCTTCGTCTGGCGGCTGACCACGCCGCTGTGGCGGATCGTGCGGTGGCCGGTGCCGGTGGCGCTCGCCATCGCCGCGCTCGCCACCTGTTCCCCGGAGATCGGTGACGACCTCGATCTTCAGCGGGTGCTCCAGTTCCTGCCGTTCTTCGTACTGGGACTGGAGATGCGGCCACACCACTTCGAGCTGGTGCGGCGGCGCGAGGTCAGGTGGCTGGCGCTGCCGGTGGCCGCCGCCGCGCTGGTCTTCGCCTACTGGGCCGTGCCGCGGTTGAACCCGGCGTGGTTCTACCGCATGGACAGCGCGGAGGAACTGGGTGCGCCGTGGTGGGCGGGGACGGTGATGACGTTCGCCCTCTTCGGCTGCTCCATGGTGCTCACGGTGTGCTTCCTCGCCTGGGTGCCCCGGCGCCGGACGTGGTTCACGGTGCTCGGTGCCGGGACGCTGTACGGCTATCTGCTGCACGGCTTCCTCGCCAAGGGCTCCCGCTTCTGGAACTGGTACGACCACCCGTGGCTGCACCGGCCCCTGGGGGAGATCGTGGTGACGGTTGTGGGGGCGGTCGTGGTGACCGCCTTGTGCACCCCGCCCGTCCAGCGGGTATTCCGTTTCGCGATGGAGCCGCGGATGGCATGGGCCTTCCGGCCGACCGGGCGGCCCGGCGGCGGGGCGGCCACCAGCGGTGGCAGCGGCGACACCGGCGGCAGTGTCGGCACCGGAGGCAGCGTCGGTACCGGTGACGGGGTCGGTGAGGCTGGTGGGGCTGGTGGAGTCGGTGGCACGGCCGCGCGGGGCGGCTCCGCCTCCGTGGAGTGTGCCCAGGCCAAGGAGACCGGAGCGGGGAGGCCCCACCGTTCGGGGTGAGCCGTCGGCCTGTCTCGGTCGGCTTCTCTGGCTCGGTTTCCTCTCGACGGGCCTCTGGCCGGTCCCTTCCCGGTCGGCCCATTCTCGTCGTGGTCGCGGGCCCGCCCCCGCGACCACGACGAGACGGGGACCGGGGCCCCGCCCCATCCCCTGGCACGTCGTGCACTTGTGTGACTAATGAGGCTGTCGGATAGGCCAGGAGTGGCATGGGTAGCCCGTAGCCGACCCAGCCCGTGGCCGGACGGTTACGGGCCACCGTCGCACGGAGAGGTGCCGGCCCAGTAGTGACACAGCCCTTTCAACTCCCCGACTTCTACATGCCGTACCCGGCTCGGCTGAACCCTCATGTCCAGGAGGCACGGGAGCACTCCACCCGGTGGGCCCGCGCGATGGGAATGCTCGAGGGCTCGGGAATCTGGGAGCAGGCGGATCTCGACGCCCACGACTACGGCCTGCTGTGCGCGTACACCCACCCCGACTGCTCCGGCGCGGAGCTCTCGCTGATCACGGACTGGTACGTGTGGGTGTTCTTCTTCGACGACCACTTCCTGGAGACGTTCAAGCGCTCCCAGGACCGTGAAGCCGGTAAGGCGTATCTGGACCGGCTGCCCGCCTTCATGCCGATGGATCCGGCCGCCCGGCCGCCCGAGCCGACCAACCCGGTCGAGGCGGGGCTCGCGGACCTGTGGGCGCGGACGGTGCCCTCGATGTCGGCGGACTGGCGGGCGCGGTTCCGGGAGAGCACCGAGAACCTGCTCAACGAGTCGCTCTGGGAGCTCTCGAACATCAACATCGACCGGATCCCCAATCCGGTCGAGTACATCGAGATGCGCCGTAAGGTCGGCGGCGCGCCCTGGTCGGCCGGGCTGGTCGAGCATGCGGTGGGGGCCGAGGTACCGGCGGTGATCGCCGGGTCACGGCCGATGCGGGTGGTGCGGGACGCCTTCGCGGACGCGGTGCACCTGCGCAACGACCTGTTCTCCTACCAGCGGGAGATCGAGGACGAGGGCGAGCTCAGCAATGGTGTCCTGGTCCTGGAGACGTTCCTGGGCTGCACCACCCAGGAGGCGGCCGAGTCCGTCAATGAGCTGCTCACCTCACGGCTGCAGCAGTTCGAGAACACCACGCTCACCGAGCTCGGTCCGCTCTTCGCCGAGCACGGTCTGGACCCGGTGGCCGGCGCGGGCGTCCTCGCCTACGTCAAGGGGCTCCAGGACTGGCAGTCCGGCGGCCATGAGTGGCATATGCGCTCCAGCCGCTACATGAACGGCGCGAACGGCGGCGCGGGCGGTGGCGTGAACGGTGGCGCGAGCGGTGGGAAGCAGCCGGGCAGCGTGAAGCAGGCGGGCGGTGGCGGCACCGGCCGGGAGGCCGAGGCCGCCGCGTGGTCCCCCTTCGCACTCAGCGGCCTCGGCGTCTCGGCAGCGAGCCTGCCGCTGACCACCGGCCGGGCGGAGGCGGCCAGGGCGCGCGGGTTCAGCCATGTCCCGTTCCAGAAGACCGGGCCGTCCCTGCTGCCGGACTTCTCCATGCCGTTCACCCTCCGGCTCAATCCGCATCTGCCCGCCGCCCGCCGCGATCTGGTCGACTGGGCCCAGCGGATGGGCATCCTCGAAGCGCAGCCCGGCGTACCCGGCTCGCAGGTCTGGGACGAGGCCCGGCTGCTCGCCGCCGACCTCCCGCTGTGCGCGGCGGGCATCCACCCGGACGGCTCCGCGGAGGAGCTCGCCCTGACCTCCGGCTGGCTGGCCTGGGGCACCTACGCCGACGACTACTATCCGGCGGTCTTCGGCCGCACCCACGATCTGGCCGGAGCGCGGGCGGCCAACGCCCGGCTCGGGGCGTTCATGCCGCTCGACGCGGGCCCCACCCCGGTCCCGGCGAACGCGCTGGAGCGAGCGCTGGCCGATCTGTGGGGCCGTACGGCGGGGCCGATGGAGGGCCCGGCGCGCCGCGACTTCCGTCAGACCATCGAGGACATGACCGCCAGCTGGCTGTGGGAGCTGGCCAATCAGACCCAGAACCGGATCCCCGATCCGGTCGACTACATCGAGATGCGCAGGCACACCTTCGGCTCCCACCTCACCATGAGCCTGTGCCGACTGGCGCACGGACGGCGGATACCGCCCGAGATCTACCGCAGCGGTCCGGTCCGGTCGCTGGAGAACGCCGCCATGGACTACGCGACGCTGCTGAACGACGTCTTCTCGTACCAGAAGGAGATCGAGTTCGAGGGCGAGATCCACAACGGTGTCCTCGTCGTCCAGAACTTCTTCGACTGCGACTATCCGACCGGGGTCGCCATCGTGAACGATCTGATGACCTCCCGGATGCGGCAGTTCCAGCATGTCGCGGCGCATGAGTTCCCCGTGTTGTACGACGACTTCGGTCTGGGGCCGGAGGCGCGGAAGGCCATGGACGGCTATGTGGAGGAGCTGCGCAACTGGATGGCCGGGATCATGAACTGGCACCGGGAGGTCCCGCGCTACCGGGAGGACGAGCTGCGCCGCGCGTCCCGGCAGCCGGTGGGGACCGGGGCGGTGGGGACCGGAGTGGTGGGGACCGGGGCTGGATCCGGGGCGCGGCCGGTAGCCCCGTGGCTTGGGCGGCCGGTGCCCCCGTGGCACGGGCCCACGGGGCTCGGCACCTCGGCCGCGCGGATCCCGGTGCCCGCCGGGCCACGTCCGTAATCCGTAAGGACCTCGGGTCGCCGACCGCCCCGCCGTGTCCGCCGGGACAGGGCGGGGCGGCCGCTTGCCGGGCGCCCGACACGATGTCCGGCGCCCGGGGCGGTCTTGTAACGCCGCGCACTGCCCTCGCGCCCTCGCGCCCTGGAGGCGCTGTGCCGGTGGCGGTCGCCGTGACGGTGCTCTTCCCTCGTCCGGCGGCTTCCCGAACCATGGGTTCCGCCCCTGGCCCCCGTACGTACCAGCCACCGTGAGGACGATGGCCACCGCAAGGACACCACCGCCGAGTCCGGCGGCGGGCTGATGCGCGCAGCGACGACCACCGAGGAAGGCGAGCGACCGTGACGACGGACGACGATCTCTGCTTCAGGACCGCACGGGAACTCAGCGCCCTGCTGCGTACCCGCGAACTGTCGGCTCGGGAGCTGCTCGAGGCCCATCTGGCTCGTATCGAACGGGTCAACCCCGCCGTCAACGCGATCGTCACCCTCGTCGCGGACCGGGCCCGCGAGGCCGCCGCGGAGGCCGATGAGCGGATCGTGGCCGGAGAGCGGCTCGGGCCGCTGCACGGGCTGCCCATCGCCCACAAGGACATCCATAACACCGCGGGTATCCGCACCAGCCATGGCTCGCCGCTCGCCGACGGCGTACCCGACCAGGACGACCTGCTGATCGAACGGATCCGGGCCGCCGGGGCGATCACCATCGGCAAGACCAACGTGCCCGAGTTCGGCGCCGGTTCGCACACCTTCAACCCCGTTTTCGGCGCCACCCACAACCCGTACGACCTGGGCCGCAGCGCGGGCGGCAGCAGCGGGGGCGCGGCGGCGGCGCTGGCCTCCGGCATGATCCCGATCGCGGACGGCAGCGACACCGGCGGCTCGCTGCGCAACCCGGCCTCGTTCTGCAACGTCGTGGGTCTGCGCCCGTCCCCCGGACGCGTTCCCAACTGGCCCACCACGCACGCCTGGAGCACCCTCGGCGTCAAGGGGCCGATGGCCCGCACCGTGGCCGACACCGCCCTGCTGCTGTCCGCGATCGCCGGACCCGACGCGCGGTCGCCGATCGCCCTGGACGAGCCCGGCGCCCGCTTCGCCCGCCCCCTCGACCGCGACCTGACGGGGCTGCGAGTGGCCTGGTCGCCGGATCTCGGGGGTCTGGTGCCGGTCCAGCCGGAGGTGGCCGCCGCGGTCACTTCCGCGGCGGAGGTCTTCACCGGCCTCGGTTGCGTCGTGGAGCGGGCCTGCCCGGACCTGACCGAGGCCGAGGAGGTCTTCCGCACGCTGCGCGCCTCGATGTTCGAGGTCGCCTTCGGCCCGCTCATGGACCGTCACCCCGAGGGGCTGAAGCGGGCCATCCGGGAGAACGCCGAGGAGGGGCGCAAGCTCACCGGTCCGGACGTGGCCCGTGCCGAGGTGCTGCACACCCGGCTCTACCACCGTGTCCGGGAGTTCTTCGACCGTTATGACGTGCTGCTGCTGCCGGTCAGCCAGGTGGTGCCGTTCGACGTCTCCATGGAGTACCCGACCGAGATCGCCGGGGTGGCCATGGACGACTATCTGGACTGGATGCGCTCGGCGTACCTGATCAGCTCGACCGGCAGTCCAGCGCTGTCCGTCCCGGCCGGGTTCACCTCCGGCGGGCTGCCCGTCGGAGTACAGATCGTCGGGCCGCACCGGGCGGACTTCGCGGTCCTCCAGGTCGGTCACGCCTTCGAACAGGCCACCGGGCACTGGCGGCGGCGCCCGGCGGGCATCGGGTGACCTGGGCGGTGCGGCGGAGGGCGGTCCGACTGGACGCCGGGGGCGGCGCGGGGGCCGGCGGG
>NZ_BBOX01000224.1 GCF_001553455.1 Streptomyces hygroscopicus subsp. hygroscopicus | reverse complement strand
GGGGGGGGGGGGGGGGGCGGGGGGCCCCCCCCGCCGCCCCCCCGCCCCTGGCGGGGTGGTGGTCCTGTGTGGGGGGGCCTGTGCGGTGGTTCCGTGTGGTGGCCCTCTGTGGTGGTCGCGTGCGGTGGTTCTGTGCGGGGGCCTGCGCGGGGGTCCCGTGCGGTGGTCCTTCTGTGGTGGTCCCCTGCGGTGGTTCCGTGTGGCGGTCCCGTGCGGCGGACCAGGCCGGGCAGCGCGCTCTTCGACCCGGGATGGTGCGGTGCCCGCCCCCGGGATGGTGCGGTGTCTGTCCCCGGGATGGTGCGGTGCCCGCCCCCGTTCGCAGATGATGGCGTTCCAACCATGGGAAGGAGCCCCTCCGTGCCCACTGCCACCGGTCCGTCCCGCCCACCACGCAGCGCCGTCGTCGTCGGCGCGGGCATGGTCGGCCTCGCCACCGCCTGGTCACTGCAGCACCACGGTGTCGAGGTCACCGTCGTGGAGCGGCGTCACCCCGCGGCCGGGGCGTCCTGGGGGAATGCCGGCTGGCTGTCCCCGGCCCTGACGCTGCCGCTGCCCGAACCGGCCGCGCTCCGCTACGGGCTGCGCAGCCTGGTCTCCCCCGAGTCGCCCGTCTACATCCCGCCGCGGCCCGATCCCCGGCTCGCCCGTTTCCTGCTCTCCTTCACCCGGCACTGCACCCCGCGCCGCTGGCGGGTCCTGGCCGCCACCTTCGCCACGCTGAACCGCCATGCGCTGGACGCGTACGACGCCCTGGCGGCGGACGGCGTCGCCGAGCCGACCCGGCCCGCCGAACCGTGCCTGCTGGTCTTCCGGAGCCCGGCCGAGCGCGCCCGGATGGTCGAGGAGCTGGAGGACGCCCGCGCGGCCGGTTTCGAGATCGCGTACGAGCCGATCGACGGGGACCGGGCCCGTGCGCTGGAACCGGCGCTCAGCGACGATGTGGGCGCGGCCGTCGCGCTGCACGGCCAGCGCTATCTGAACCCGGGCGACTTCGTCCACGCACTCGCCGACGCGGTGCGCGAGCGCGGCGGCCGGATTCTCGAACGGACCGAGGTGTCCGCGGTCCGGGACCTCGGGCGGGAGGTGGCGGTCACCACCTCCGGGGGCCAACTCCGCGCGGACGTCGCCGTCGTGGCCACCGGGGCCTGGCTGGACGCGCTGGTCCGCCCGTTCGGGGTCCGGGTGCCGGTCCAGGCCGGACGCGGCTACAGCTTCAGCGTCCCCGCCGAGGGCGCCCCCACCCGTCCCACGTACCTGGCCGCCCAGAAGGTCGTCTGCACCCCGCTGGGCAAGGGCCGGGTGCGGGTCGCGGGGATGATGGAACTGGCCCCCGCCGAACGGCCGGTGGACCCGCGCCGGATCCAGGCGATCGTCGCGGCGGCCCGTCCGCTGCTGCCGGGCATCGACTGGGACGCCCGTACGGACACCTGGGTCGGCCCCCGCCCCTGCACCCCCGACGGGCTGCCGCTGGTCGGCCCGACCGGCTCCCCGCGCGTCTACGTCAACGGTGGCCACGGCATGTGGGGCGTGGCGCTCGGCCCGCTCAGCGGACGGCTGCTGGCCGAGGCCATCGCGACCGGCACCGCCCCGGCCGAACTGGCCCCGCTGCATCCGCTGCGCTGATACGTGGGCCGTCGTGCCGCGTCGCGACGGCTGTGCCGCTTCGGGACGGCCGTGCCGCTTCGCGACGGCCGTGCCGCTTCGCGACGGCCGTGCCGCCTCGCGGCCGTCGTGCTGATCGGTGAGGGTGGCGCTGGTCGGTGACCGTCCCGCCGATCAGCGACCGTCGCGCCGATCAGCGGTTGCCGCGCCGATCTCCGGCCGCCGCCTCGCCCCGGCGGCCGCGTCGCCCCCGGCTGCCGCGTCCATCCGCGACCGGCGTACCGACCGGCGTGCCGATCGTCCCGGGGGCGGCGGGAGCGGCGGGGGCGGCACGTTTGGGACCCGCGGGCTCGGAAACTCGCCGTGGTGAGCGACGCGACAACGTCGAAAGGAGTCACCGATGAGCACCGTGCGGGAGTCCGTCGAGGTTGGGGTTCCGCTCCACACCGCCTACAACCAGTGGACGCAGTTCACCGAGTTCCCGAGGTTCATGGAAGGCGTGGACCAGGTCACGCAGGTGGACGACCGGCGCAACCACTGGGCGACCTCCATCGCCGGTGTGCACCGGGAGTTCGACACCGAGATAGTGGACCAGCTTCCCGACGAGCGCATCGCCTGGCGGACCACCTCCGGTGATGTGCAGCAGCAGGGGCTGGTGACCTTCGAGTCCCTCGACGAGCGGCACACCCGGGTCAACCTGGCCCTGGTCTTCGAGCCGAGCGGTATGGCGGAGAAGGCCGCGGACATGACCGGGACGCTCGACCGGCGGGTCAAGGGCGACCTGCGGAGGTTCAAGGACTTCATCGAGCACCGCGGTGAGGCGGAAGGCGCTTGGCGCGGCCGGATCTCACCCGGTTGACCTCTGGTCCCTGGTTCGCGGGCACCCCGCCCCTCGAGCCCCAAGCCCCGAGCCCCAAGCCCCAAGGGCGCCGACCGCATCGGTCGGCGCCCTCGCGCATGTCCGAGAGGTTCCGCAGATCTTGCTCGCCCGGCCATATCGGGAGCAAGCTGGATATATGGGAGATCGGCCGTCCCCAACGTTGATCACATCCGTGCAGCGGGCCTTCCGGCTGATGGAAGTGGTGGGCGCGCACGAGACCGGTGCGCCGGCCAAGCGGCTCGCACGGGAGACGGGGCTGCCGCTCGCGACCACGTACCACCTGCTGCGGACGCTGGCCCATGACGGCTATGTGCGCCGACTGGACGACGGCGGCTACGTGCTCGGCGACAAGCTGCGCACGCTGGAGGCGGGCACCCGCGATCAGGCGCTGCTCGCCCGGGTCCGCCCCGCCCTCGCCGCGCTGCGCGACGATCTCTCGGCCGCCGCCTATCTGACCTTCTACGACGACGGCGAGATCCGGGTCGCGGAGATCGTCGACGGTCCGCAGGCGCCGCGGGTGGATCTGTGGGTGGGGTTCGAGGACGCCGGACACGCCACCGCGCTGGGCAAAAGCGTGCTGCGCGAACTGGACGACGACGCCCGACGCGAATATCTGTCCCGTCATGCGCTCCCCGGTCTCACGCCCCGCACCGTCACCCGCCCCGACGACCTGCTGTGCCGGCTGGACTCCCCGACCGGCGACGGACCGCTGGTCGCGGACCTGGAGGAGTACGCCCTGGGCACGGTCTGCTTCGCGGTGCCGGTCTACAGCGGGGACCGGCTCGGCTCGCTCGGGGTCTCGCTGGGGACGGACCGGTTCGCCCGGCTGGCGAAGAGCGATCCGCACCGTGAGCTGTTCCGGACCCGGCTGCTCCCGACGGCGAACCGGGTGACCAGGAACCTTTCGTTCACTATCTGAAAAGGCCGTCCTTGCCATACCTGTGAAAACACTGCTTCTCTGGACTAAACAGACATTCGGGTGGTTCCGCCCCGAGTGGATGACGGTCTCAAGAGGAAGAGAGCAGCGAAGCAGGACATGTTGCCGCCCCGACTTCGCCCGCGTGATCCCGGCCAGCCGTACGTCCCTGGAAACTTCGCCGCCGCCGTTCCCGTGTTGATCATCTGTGGGGTGGTGCCGCTCGCCCTCGTCACCTCGGGGGGTCTGGGCTGGCTGCCGCTGCTCGCCGTCGGTCCCGCGTTCGCCGCCGCCACCTCCGGGCCGTGGGGCGTGCTGCGGATCGGGCTGCTCGCCGTCACGATGGGCGGGGTGCTCGGAGTCTGGGGCGACGAGCATCTGCGCGCCCAGGTGACCATGCTGGCCACACCCGCCGCCGTAACCCTGGCGAGCTGTCTGGCCAGCGGGATGCGCAAACGCCGGGAGCGGGTCCTGGCCGCCGTCCGCTCGGTCGCCGAGGCCGCCCAGAACGCCCTGCTCAAACCGGTGCCCGCCCGGGTCGGCCAGTTCCAGGTGGCCGTCCGCTACAGCGCCGCCGCGGCCGAGGCACGGGTGGGCGGCGACCTCTACGCCCTGCTGCCCACCCCGCACGGGGTCCGGCTGATCGTCGGCGATGTACGCGGCAAGGGGCTGCCCGCGGTGAGCACCGCCGCGCTGGTGCTGGGCGTCTTCCGCGAGGCCGCCTGCGACGAACCCGATCTGCTCGACGTCGTCGGCAGGATCGAGCGCAGCCTGGCCCGCAACCTGGCGCCCGACGACTTCGTCACCGCCGTGGTCGCCGGATACCCCCGGGAGGGCCGGATGGAGATCGTCAACTGCGGACACGCACCGCCGCTGCTGTTCGGCGCGTCCGGGGTCGTCGCCATCGAGCCCACCCGCCCGGCCCCACCGCTCGGCCTGGCCTCCCTGGGCGGCGATCTGCCCAGCGTCCAGGTGGCGCCGTTCGCCGACGGGGACCAGCTGCTGCTCTACACCGACGGGGTCATCGAGGCGCGGGACCAGGGCCGGGAGTACTTCCCGCTGCTGGAACGGGTGCCACGGCACATCTGCGACGAGCCGTCCCGTACGCTCGCCGCGCTCCACGACGAACTGCTGTCCCATGTGGGCGGCCGGCTCCACGACGACGCGGCGCTGCTGCTGCTCCGGAAGCCGGTGCGGGGGGCGGTGTGCGCGGCGGCCGATGCGGCCCGGACCCCCTGACGAAGTCGGCGCCTTGTCCGTCTTGTCTGTCTTTTCTTATCTGTCTTGTTCGTCTTCTTGTCCCCGACGGCGTTCGCCATGAGGCCGCGCCACGCGCCGCGCCACGCGTCGTACCACGCGTCGTGCCCGGACCCACGGAGCCGGTGGCCGATGGCCGGACGGTCGGTAACCGGGCAGCCAGGCAACCGGGGCTGAGGTGGGGCTCGTCCGACGCGGAGCCGGAGCCGAGGGTGGGGTTTGCCCGACGCGGGGGTGGAGCGGACTCCACCTCCGATACGGGGCCGGGCTCTCTCCCGCGCGCCCGCGCCCGTTTCTAGCGTTCTTCGTGGTCGGCGGACCGTGTGATCCGCCCGGATACGGAAGAGGGCGGACGCGATGAGCTGGCAGAGGTGGGGCCGTACGACGGCCACCGCGGAGCGGGCGGGGACCTGGCACCACGCGCTGACCCTGGAAGGGGTCAGCCGGGAGTACCGGCGGGGGGTGATGGCGCTGCACCCCATCCACCTGACGGTGCCGCGCGGCCGGTTCCTGGCGGTGATGGGCCCCTCCGGCTGCGGGAAGTCCACGCTGCTGCAGTGCGCCGCCGGGCTCGACCGGCCCACGGCGGGAACGGTGCGCATCGGCGGCACGGAGCTGTCCTCGCTGAAGGAGACGGCGCTGACCCGGCTGCGGCGGGAGCGGATCGGCTTCGTCTTCCAGGCGCACCACCTGGTGCCGTCGCTGAGCGTCGCGGAGAACGTCTCCCTGCCGCTGCTGCTCGGCGGCCGGGCGGTGGGCGACCGGGCCCTGCGGGGGCTCGCGGCGGTCGGGCTGGGGGACCGGGGCGAAGCCATGCCGTCGGAGCTGTCCGGCGGGCAGTGCCAGCGGGTGGCGATCGCCCGCGCGCTGGTGACCGCGCCTGACATCGTCTTCGCCGACGAGCCGACGGGAGCGCTCGACCCGGCCGCCGCGGAGGAAGCGCTGAAGCTGCTGCGGCAGGCCGTCGACCGCGACGGCCATACGGTCGTCATGGTCACCCATGACCCGTTCGCCGCCGCCTGGGCCGACGAGGTGCTGTTCCTGATGCGCGGGAAGCTCGTCGGGCGGCAGGAGCGTCCGGAGGCGGCCGGCATCCGCCGCGTCCTCAAGGACCTGGGGGAGGGGGCGGCATGAAGGCGACTGCCGTGTCGGCCGCGTCCGGGGGAGGGGCGGCAGGAGGGGGGACTGCCTCGTCGGCCGCGTCCGGGGGAGGGGGCGGCATGAAGACGACTGCCGTGTCGGCCGCGTCCGGGGGAAGGCGTGGCAGGAAGGTGACCGCGCTGCTGGCCGCCCGCGCCACCCGTGCCCACCGTAAGGCGTGGGCCGCCGTCTTCGCCGCGCTCACCCTGACCTCCCTCCTGCTCGGCGCGTTCGGGCTGACGCTGGCCTCGGCCTGGAGCGCACATCCACGGGTCGAGCGGTACGCCGGGGCCGATCTCGTCGTGGCCGGCGACCAGACCACCCGCTTCAGCGCGACGTCGCTGGGCGACCGCGAGACCGTGAGCTCCGGGCTCACCGAACGGGTCCGGATCCCCCGCACGGCGCTGGCCGTGGTGCGAGAGGTGCCCGGGGTGCGCACGGCCGTCGCCGACGTGGAATTTCCGGTGGGGCTCGCGGGGCGGTCCGCCACCGGGCGGCCCTGGGACGCCGCCCGGCTGGCGCCCTACCCGCTGCGGACGGGGCGCGCCCCGCAGCGCGCGGACGAGGTGGTGACGGGCGGCGGCGCGGGCCGTGTCGGGACGCGGCTGACGCTGCGCACGGGCGGCCGGGACGCGGCGTACACCGTCGTCGGCGTCACCGGCGGCCCGCGCGCCGCCGTCTGGTTCACCGGCCCCGAGGCACACCGTCTGGCCGGGCACCCGGACGCGCTGGACGCCATAGGCGTGGTCGCGGAACCCGGCACGGACACCGGTGAGCTGGCCGGCCGGGTGCGCAAGGCCCTGGATACCGCCGGTGTCACCGACGTCGGGCACCGCGCGGTCGGCGACCCGGCCGCCGTGCGCGTCCTGACCGGGCACGACCGGGGCGAGGCCGAGCACCTGGACGCCGCGCCCGCCCGCGGTGAACTGCTGATGGCGCTCGCCTCCGTGGCCGGCACCGTCGTCCTGGTGGCGCTGCTGGTGGTGACGTCGACGATCCTGCAGGCGCTGCGGCAACGTTCCCACGAGCTGGGCCTGTTGCGGGCGGTCGGTGCCACACCGGGGCAGCTGCGCGGTGCGGTGGGCCGGGAGGTGGGGCGGGTCGCGACCTGGGCGGCGCTGGTGGGCGCGGCCGGCGCGGTCCCCGCGTACCTGGGGCTGCGCGCGCTGCTGGACGCGCGGGGCGCGCTGCCCACCGGACTCGACCTGACGCTCCCCGCGCCGCTGTGGCTCGCGCCCCTGGCCACCGCCGCCGTCACCGTCCTGGTGGCCCGGATCGCGGCGCTCATCGGCTGCTCGGGGGCCGCCACGGCGCGCCCGGCGGAGGCGCTGCGCGAACGGACACCCGGCAGGGCGCGCCGTGCCGCCGGACTGGCGCTGCTGATCGTGGGCGCGGGTTCGGTCGGGACGGCCGCCCTCCAGCAGGGCGCGACCGCGGCGGCAGCGGCCGGTGCGGCGGCGGTGACGATGGTGATCGCCTGCGCGGTGCTCGGACCGTGGATCGCCGAGGGGGCGCTGCGGCTGCTCGGCGCTCCGCTGCGGCTGTTCGGCCCCGGGGGCCGCCTCGCCGCCGCCAACTGCGCCGCGTCCGCCCACCGGCTGGGCGCGGCGATCACCCCGATCGTGCTGGTCACCGCGTTCGCCGGGGTCCAGCTCGCCGGGGGCGCGACGCTGACCCACGCCGGGGACGCCCAGGCCCGCCAGACGCTGCGCGCCGATCTCGCGGTGCGTGCGGACGGCGGACTCCCGGCCGGAGCGGTGGAGCGGATGCGCGAGGTCCCCGGGGTGCGGGCGGCGACGGAGGTCGTCCCCGGCACGGTGCTGCTGGCGCGGCGCCAGCTCGGCTCGCCCGAACTGGAGCGGCTGCCGGTCTTCGGCGTCACCCCCGAGCGGCTGACGAGCACCCTCGATCCGGGAGTGCGGGACGGCGACCTCACCCGGCTGCGGCCCGGCACGGTCGCGGTCGGCGCCGACCGGGCGGACTCCCTCGGCGTACGGCCCGGCTCCACCGTGACCCTGCGGTTCGGGGACGGCCAGCAGGCCCGGCTGCGGGTCGTGGCGACATACGAACGCTCCCTCGCCCTCGGGGACTTCCTCCTCTCACGCGATGAACTGCTGCGCCACACGTCGATGCCCGGCGCGGGGCGAATCCTCGTCAGGGCCGAGCCCGATGCCGACCGTAAGGCGGTCACGAAGGCGTTGGCACAGGCAGCGCCCGGGGCCCGGGTGGAGCGGGACCCGGCGCCGGTACGGGGCGAGTCGACGGACCAGGCGCTGGTCGAGGTGGTCTCGGTGGCGGTGGTCGGGGCGATCGGCGGCTTCACGGTGATCGCGGTCCTGAGCACCCTCGCACTCATCGCCGTCGGACGCCGCCCCGAGCTGAGACTGCTGCGGCTGGCCGGCGCGGGCCGCGGCCAACTGCGCCGCATGCTGCGGCTGGAGGCGGCGGCCACGGTGGTGACCGGGCTGGTGGTGGGCGCGGTCGTGGCATCCGTACCGCTGCTGGCCTTCAGCACGGCCATTTCGGGCACGGTGCCGTATCTGCCGCCGGTGCAGGCCGCGGTGATCGTGGCGGTGGTCGTGATCACGACGGCGGCGGGGACACTGCCACCGGTACGGGCGACGCTGCGGGGACGGTATCCGGGGGCGATGGGGCGCTGACGGCGGCTGCGCCGGGAGCGCGTGCGGCCGACGTAGCGCGACGGCAAAGCCGCTGGGCCGTAGCTGCTGGGCCATGGCCGCTGAGCCATGGCTGCTGGGCCGGACGCGCTGCGGCCGGGACTGCTTCAGCGGACGTACGGCTGTGGCAGGGACCGCTGTGGCAGGGACCGCTGTGGCCGGGACCGCCACGGCTGAGGCCGCTGGGCCGGGTCTGTGGCGACTGAAACCGCCGGGTCGGGACCGCTGAACAGGCCCGTTGTGGCAGGGGCTCCTGGGCCGGACGCGCCGGACCGGACCGGCTATGGTCGGGACTGCTTCAGCGGATGTACCGCTATGGCCGGGACTGCTTCAGCGGACGTACGGCTGTGGCAGGGACCGCTGTGGCAGGGACCGCTGTGGCCGGGACCGCCACGGCTGAGGCCGCTGGGCCGGGTCTGTGGCGACCGAAACCGCCCGGTCGGGACCGCTGAACAGGCCCGTTGTGGCAGGGGCTCCTGGGCCGGACGCGCCGGACCGGACCGGCTATGGTCGGGACTGCTTCAGCGGACGTACCGCTATGGCCGGGACTGCTTCAGCGGATGTACCGCTGTGGCAGGGACCGCCTGGCCGGGACCGCTGCGGCAGAGGCCGCTGGGCCGGGTCTGCGGCGACCGAAACCGCCCGGTCGGGACCGCTGAACAGGCCCGTTGTGGCAGGGGCTCCTGGGCCGGACGCGCCGAACCGGACCGGCTATGGTCGGGACTGCTTCAGCGGACATACCGCTGTGGCAAGGACCGCCTGGCCGGGACCGCTGTGACCGAAACCGCCCGGTCGGGACACGGAACCGACCCGTTGCGGTCGGGCCAACGGCGGCCGACGTAGCGCCGCGGCAAAGGCCGCTGGACCGGACGCGCTATCGGCCGGACGCGCTGCGGCCGGGACCGCTGCCACCGGGCCCAGCGCCCGCCTCGGCCTGACCGGTCTGTCCACGGTCTCGGCCTGACCGGCCTGTCCATGGCCTCGGCCCGACCGCCTGCCCGCCGCCTCAGCCTCACCGCCTGCCCACACCAACCTCCCTCACCGTCTGCCCACTCCACCCCCCCCTCACCGCCGGTCCGCCGTCTCCCCCTTGGCCGCACCCTTGTTGAGGT
Organism: Streptomyces hygroscopicus subsp. hygroscopicus; assembly: GCF_001553455.1. Lineage (GTDB taxonomy): Bacteria > Actinomycetota > Actinomycetes > Streptomycetales > Streptomycetaceae > Streptomyces > Streptomyces hygroscopicus. The sequence goes on along the minus strand of NZ_BBOX01000224.1, from coordinate 3,055 downwards.
ATGCCAGGACCGCCAGCACCCGCCGGTGTCCGCTGTCGCTCGGCGGGAGGCCCAGCTTGGCGAAGACGTTGCCGATGTGCTTGCTGACCGCGCGCTCCGAGACCACCAGCGTGTGGGCGATCGTGGCGTTGTCCCGGCCCTCCGCCATCAGGTGCAGCACCTCGCGCTCGCGCGGCGTCAAGGAGTCCACCGGATCGTCGCGGCGCCGGGTCATCAGCTCCTTCACGACCTCCGGGTCCAGTGCCGTACCGCCCGCGACCACCCGGTCCAGCGCGTCCAGGAACTCCTCGACCCGCCCCACCCGGTCCTTGAGCAGATAGCCGAGCCCGCCCGCGCCATCGGCCAGCAGCTCGGCCGCGTACGTCTCCTCGACGTACTGCGAGAGCACCAGCACCGGCAGACCGGGTATCTCCCGCCGGGCCGCGAGTGCCGCGCGCAGCCCCTCGTCGCGGAAGCCCGGCGGCATGCGGACGTCGAGGACGGCCGCGTCCGGGCGGTGTTCGAAGAGGGCGGGCAGCACCTCGGGGCCGCTGGACGCGACCGCCACCACCTCATGCCCGGCGGAGGTCAGCAGGAGGACCATGCCCTCCCTCAGCAGAGCGTTGTCCTCGGCGATCACCACACGCACGGCAGCTCCACTTCGATCAGCGTCGGGCCCCCGACGGGGCTGGTCATCTCCACGGTCCCGTCGAGCGCCGCGACCCGGCGCCGCATGCCGAGCAGCCCGCTGCCGCCCGAAGGATCTGCTCCGCCCCGCCCCTCGTCCCGTACCGCGACCTTCAACCTATCGGTCGACCGGGCCAGGCCGACCGACGCCTGTCGCGCCCCGCTGTGCTTGGCGGCGTTGGTCAGCGCCTCCGCGATCACGAAGTACGCGGCCGCCTCGACCGCCGCGGGGGGCCGGGGCCCGTCCTCCACCCCGTCGTCGCGCACGGACACCTCGAGCCCGCTGCCGGCCGCGAGCGCCCGTACGGCGCCGACGAGTCCGCGGTCGGTGAGGATCGGCGGATGGATGCCGCGCACGACATGGCGCAGCTCGGTGAGGGCCTCCTCGGCCTGGTCCTGTGCGTCCTCCAGGAGCTTGCGCGCCGCGTCGGGATCCTTTTCGTACGCCCGCCGCGCCAGCCCCACCCGCATCGAGAGCGCCACCAGGCGCGCCTGCGTACCGTCGTGCAAATCCCGCTCGATACGGCGCAGCTCCGCCCCGTGCGCGGCGACGGCCCCCGCCCGGGTCTGGGACAGCTCCTCCACCCGCTCGGCGAGCCGGGCGGTGCGCAGCGCCTCCGGTGACGGCATCAGCAGCGCCCGCGACCACGCCGCGTCGACGTCGACGAGCCGATCGATCAGCGGCAGCACCACGGCCCGCCTCCTCAGCAGCCCGCACCACACCCCGTCGACGAACAGCGCGACGCACCATACCGGCACCGCGCCGCAGGCCAGCAGCCAGCCGTAGACCGCGTGGGCCCCGAGCCAGCGCAGATCGCGGTAGGTGCCCGGATCCCCGACCGCCGTCCGTACCCGCGTGAACACCTCCCCGTCCAGCGGCCGGTACGCCTCGGGCACCGGTTCCCCCGTCCAGGCGCCCACCCACCGCCGCTTGTACCCGGCCGTCCTGCGCAGCAGCAGCACCGCCTCGGGCAGCACTCCCGCCCCCACGACGGTGAGCATCGCGACGGCGACGAAGACCGCCAGCCCGATGAACAGGTACGAGGCCAGGGACAGCCCGGCCCCTTTCAGCAACTCGACTGTGGCCCGCCCCGCGCGCCGCACCGTCTCCCGCATGGCCGTCAGGCTAAGCGACCGGGGCCCTCGGGGGTGGAGTGCGCCGGTCGGCGGAGGGGAGGGGTGCAGCCCGCTACACCACGGATCCGGGGGCGCGGTCCATCGAGGCGGCGGCGCGGAAACGGGATCGTAGACCTCAGACGGCAACGCCCCACTCACCCACCTCCTCGCCCCCCGCTCGCCCCCGCACTCACTCCACCCAGCCAGCCGCTCAACCACCCACTCGACTACCGCCCAACGGCCCGCCGACGGCCCTACGGAAGGAACCCCCTCATGAAGCCGCTGCTCTGGCTGCTCCTCACCCTTGCCGCCACCGTCAACGTCGCCTCGAACTTCATCACCAGCGGCGTCCTGCAGAGCGCCGTCAGCGTCGGCACCGGCGTCCTCGCCCTCACCTCCGGAACGTGCCTCTTCCTGACCCGCGACCGCCGGACCGCCTGAGCCGTGCGGTGGCCGGACCTCACGTCACAACGGCCCCCGCCACCACCAGCTGTACGGAGTCTCGACGCGAATGATCCCGGTCCGCGCCACGATCTTCGCGTCGAGAGGCCACACGACGACTCGTAACCCCCGCGCGCTCTTCTTGGGCGGGGCGTGGAGCGCCGTTTCGAGGCGATCGCGGAAGAACCCGGGACCGCGGTTGCGCTCGTAGGTGGCGCACCGGGGCGTCGAGAGCGGACCCGTCACGCACCTGAGCGGGCCGCAGGCCGGAGCCCTCCAGCACCAGAAGGCTTCGTCGATCGCCTCGGGCCAAGAAGCGGAGGTGTTCGAGTCGGCGCAGATCGGCCATGCAGGAATCCGAGAGACGGTTGCCCGACGGATACCGCCGACGCCGGACACGGGCCGAGATCTCGCCCCGCAGGGCTGATGGGCGCCTACGCGGCACAGCCCTTTGGGTTGCTGGTCATGGCGGTCACCTGACGATCCCGAAGGGGAGTCGGCCAAGCGGTTGTCGTGACCGCTGGCGTTCGGGGCGGCGGGCCGGTGCAGACGCGCGGCAGCGGGTTTCACGTGAAACAATCCGGGCCTGATCGTCGTCAGTAGCAGGTCCGGCACGCTCTACCACGTAGATCGGGACCGGCCCACGCACCGAGCCTGTCCTGCTCGGCGCGAACGATGTCCCCAAGGGAGACGGGTCTCTTCCGCGTTGGCCGCCCGCTGCATGCCGTCCAGAACCGGCAGGGCCTCATCAGCGCGTTCGCCCTCGACCCGGCCGCCCGCTCCGCCACCCTCCGTCGCACGATCATCGACCCCCGCTTCGACGTCCGCACCA
>NZ_BBOX01000223.1 GCF_001553455.1 Streptomyces hygroscopicus subsp. hygroscopicus | reverse complement strand
CCGCCGCCCGCTGGCGCGACCGGCTGTACCTCGTCGACGCGCGCTTCACCAGGCCCAGAGCCGGGAGACGGCTTTCAACGGCGTCGCGGTCCTCCTCCGATCCCCCGTTACGCCCTGGAAGTGCGCTGATCACCGCGCGCAGCGGAGGGCGAGGGTCCGGACCGAGATCGGTCCGGACCCTCGCCCTGCCGTTCGCGACGGGGCGGCTGTCAGACGCGGGCGGTGTGGTCCGCCCGCGGCGCCGGGTTCTCGTCCGCGATAGGGAGGGCGGTGGCGGCGGGCCTGCTCGCCGGGCGGGCGGCGGCCAGGAGGAGCACGGCGACGATCCCCTGGATTCCGATGATCATGGACTGCGTCACGGGCTCCTTGACGTCCAGCAGGACCATCGTGGTGTTGGTGGCGAAGTGGACCGCGATCGAGGCGAGAACGCCGGCGCGTTCGTAGGCGTAGGCGGTCAGCATGGCCATCGGGACGGTGCTGACGGCGAAGAGCACGCCGCTGGGGGTGGCCAGGCCCAGCTCGTTCTGGACGGTTCCGTCGATGAAGAACAGCGGCAGATGCCATACGGCCCAGATGACACCCAGTACCAGACCGACCTGGAAGCGGCCCATGGACGCGCGCATCCGGGGATAGGCGGTGCCGCGCCAGCCCGGCTCCTCGGACAGCGGGCCGGAGATCACCATGCCGACGAGGAACGCGGCGGGTCCGCCGACGTCCTCCACCGCGTCCTTGGCGACGTTCAGGCTCAGCGCGGGGCCACCCGCCGCGTGCGCCAGCAGCGCCGCCGACAGCACCGTCGCCGAGGCGACTACCAGCATCAGTGGGGCCCACAGCAGGCTCTTCCGCCGGAACGGGACCGCGTG
>NZ_BBOX01000222.1 GCF_001553455.1 Streptomyces hygroscopicus subsp. hygroscopicus | reverse complement strand
TTCGGGGGCGGGTTCACCGCGTCGGGCGCGGCGGATCCGGATGACCAGGGCGCCTATCAGCGGACCGAAGGCACCGAACAGATAGGGCGCGGCCGTGGGGGCGCTCGTCGCCGATCCGCCGAGTCCCACCGCGGTGAACCACGAGGCCCAGCTCACGACGAAGGCGATGGCCATGAACAGGATCAGATCGCCTCGACGGCTGTCGGGGGTGGCGGGGGTCGCGCGGTATGAGGTGCTCATGCCAATCCCTCCGTCGTGTCTGTGTCTGTGTCCGGTGCGTCTGCTCGGCTGCGTGGGGGCGGGCGCGTGGGCGCCCGCGGATCAGGAGGAGGCCGTTCGCCCTTCGGCGGGCAGTTCCCCGGCCGTCGCGTCCAGTTGGCGTGCGACCCAGGTGGTGACGAGGGCGAGGAGGTCGGGGTCGACCGGGCCGCGCAGAAGACGGCGGTAGGAGCGGAGGGTGTGGTGCGCGGGGTCCTGGCGCAGGACGTGGGTGAGGTCGGGGACGCGGTGGATCTCGGTCTGGCCGGGCACCAGCCGGCGGATCTCCTCCAGATCGGCGGGGTCGACCTGGATGTCCTTGTCGCCGGTGATGGCCAGGACGGGGGCGTGGATGGACTTGAGGTCGTCGCGGGTGTCGTGGGCGAGGTTTTCGCGCATCCAGCGGGCGTTGAGCGGGATTCCGGCGATGCGTGCCACGTCCGTACGAGTCTTCTTGATCCGGGTGAGGAGCAGGGCGCCCAGCGCCCCGAGAGGCCGTCGCAGGAGGCGGACAGGGGCGGGCATGCCCTGGATGACCGAGCGGGCCTGCCAGCGCAGGGCGTCCACGCCCTGGCGGGCGTAACCGGCCAGCAGCACCGCCGCCGCCACCTCGTGGTGCGCGGCGAGGGCCATGGCGTGCAGGGCGCCTTCGCTGTGGCCGATGACGCCGACGGCGTCGGGACGGACGGCGGGATGGTCGGCCAGGGCGCGCAGTGCGGTGGCGGCGTCCTGACGGTTGTCGACGAAGCCGGCGGTCCGCCAGGCACCGGGAGTGGCACCGACACCCCGCCGGTCGTAGCGCAGCGTGGCGATCCCCGCCGCCGCGAGGGCGTCGGCCAGTGGCCGGCCGAGGTTCATGGTGACCTTACGGGTGTTGCCGTCGCGGTCCAGGGGGCCGGAGCCGTGCAGGAGCAGGACGGCGGGGTGCGGGCCGGGGCCCGGAGGCAGGGTCAGGGTGCCGGCCAGGGGGGTCCCGTTCTCCGTGGTGACCGTCATGTCGATGTCAGGCAAGGCTCCGCCTCTCATTGCTCTCAACCACGAGAACGTTATCAGATGTGAGATCATCGTTCCTATGGCAACCGCGAATCTTCTCCTCCACCCCGTCCGGCTGCGCATCCTGCAGACGCTGCTCGGCGCCGACGAGCTGACCACCGCCCAGCTCCGCGACCGGCTGCCCGACGTGTCCCCGGCCACCATGTACCGGCACGTCGGCGCCCTCACCCAGGCGGGCATCCTGGAGGTGGTCCGCGAAAAGCCCATTCGCGGCACCGTCGAACGCAGCTACCGGGTCCGCCAGGACAAGGCGCTCGTCACCCCAGAGGCCCGCGCCGGCATGACCAAGGACGACCACCGGCGGGCCTTCACCGTCTTCACCGGCGCCGTGATGGCCGACTTCGACCGCTACCTCTCCCGCGACGACTCCGAACCCGCCCGCGAAGGCGTCCTCTACCGGCAGGGCGCGGTCATGCTGACCGACGACGAGTTCACCGAACTCGTCGACGAGATCGAAGCCGTCGTCGCCCGCCGCACCCACACCACCCCCGACGACGGCCGCACCCGCCACATCATCAGCCTCGTCCTCGTACCCGACAAACCGGCCGAGACCGACACCCGGACCGACCCCCGGACCGGCACGACCGACGCAACCGAAGGCGGCCCCGGCGACGAGACCGCGAGTGAGAGCTGAGGCAGTTGTTGGCCGCCGACGCGGTGAACAGGGCGGGCCGTGACCGCACCTTTCGCGGATGGGCGCGCCATTCACCGCGTCGAAGAACAGCGGTGGGGCCCTGCTCGTCGCCGGTGGTGACCGGCCGGCAGGGCAGGGTCGTGCCGACCCGAGCTGAGACGGGAACCGAGACAGAAGATCACGAAGGGTCCGGACCATGATCGGTCCGGACCCTTCGTATGCCCTGGTGGGCGGCTGCGGAGGATACGAGATTCGAACTCGTGAGGGGTTGCCCCCAACACGCTTTCCAAGCGTGCGCCCTAGGCCTCTAGGCGAATCCTCCGTGGAACACTCTACCCCACTCGGCGAGGTGCCCTGACACGGCCGGTGGCGCGTACCGCGGGCCCTGTGGGGCAAGCCACATTGTCGGTCGGGGAGGGGTAATGTCCGGTGGAATCGCGATAAACCGGGCGGGTTTCGCGGTGGTGGTCGGGGGGAGTTGTCTGGGGCTTCCGGCCGGGGTGGGTGGTCGCCGGATGTGGGTGCGGGGCGGGTGGTCCGGCGTGGGCGTCTTCGGGAAAAGCGCGAGTCGTGGGATCGAACCGGCCCGCCGTCCATTCGCGGATCTGGCGGGGGCCGGGGCGCCGCGGTGTGGGGAAAGGTGGTGCGGAAGCGGGGAATCGGGGTGGCTGAAAAGCGTCGACCCTGGTGTATTCACTAGCGCTGTAAGACCTGCAGTTGGTGCGTTCACCAGCGGCACAAAGGTGTGCTGCTGGTGCGTTCCCTAGCTTCCGGGGAAAGCGGTGTTGATTTGTTCACCCGCTTGTTATGGTCTCGCCATGAATGGGCTGTACGCGCTTAAACCGTGGTTCGCCCGCCGATTAACCCTGCTCCGGCGGAGGTTGATCCGGAGCGATATCTCTCCGAATTCGGTCACCTTTGCGGGGCTGCTCTGCGCGGGTGCTGCCGCGGCGTCTTTTGCCATGGTGCCCGCTCCCTGGGCCGTCGTGCCCGTTGTGGTGTTCCTGACGGCTCGGCTGGCCTGCGCCAATCTCGACGGTTCCATTGCCAGGGAAACCGGAAAACAGACCCGTCTGGGTTCGTTGCTCAATGAAATAGGTGATCGAGCGGCGGATCTGCTGGTAATTCTCGGATTTCTGCCGCACATATCGCTTCCGCTCGTCCTCAGTGCACTGCTGGCCAGTTCGGCGCCGTCATGGATCTCCATTGCCGGGGCCGCGGCCGGGGTGCGGAGAATCAACGGCGGTCCGATGGGGAAGACCGAGCGCTGTCTCGTCGCCGCGGTCGCCGCGGCCTCCGGGTGGTACGCGCCCGCCGCACTGGTGGTGATCGTCGGTTCGGTAGTGACCGCCGGTGTGCGGCTGTTCCAGGTCGCGGTGCTCTGCAACCGCCTTGACGGTGAGAGCGGTCGCCGTGGTGAAGGTGATCGTGAGGGCGGGAACGGCGTCGGCGACAGCGGGCGTGGCGGCGAGGGCCGTGATCACGATCCTCTGAGCGGTCGGCTGTGATCCCCTTCGCGGGCCCGCTTCCGCCGGAGATGGTGCGGGCCGTACCGCTCCTCGCCGGGACGCTCACGGTGAGCGGCCTCGCCCTTCTCTTCGTCCCCGACGTCGAACTGCGCCGTCGCTGGCGTACCTGGTGCGTCACCTCTCTGATCGTCTGCGGGACGCTGGCCTTCGGCACGCCCGGAGCCGCCCTGTTCGCGGCCGGGCTCGCGGTGGTGGGCTCCCTCGAGTACGTGCGCCTGGTGGGCCTGCGCCGCGCCGACGGCGCCGTGCTGCTGTGCGCCGGAGTGCTCCTCCCCCTCGCCGCCTGGCTGCGCCCCGGGCTGCTCACCCTGTCCACGGCCGGTGTCCTGCTCTGCGCCGCCGCGCTGCCGCCCCTGGTGGGCCAGGACGCGGTCCACGGCGCCGGCCGCGTGGCCAGGACCACCTTCGGTCTGGTCTGGCTGCCCGTCGCCCTCACCGGGCTGGTGTCCCTGGGGGACCTCGCCATCGCGATCTGCGTCAGCGTGGCCTTCGCGGACGTGGGCGGCTGGTGCGGCGGGCGGGCGCTGGGCCGCTCAGGCCCCCTGAGCCGTCCGCTGTCCGCGCTCTCACCGGCCAAGACCTGGGGCGGAGTGGTGGGCTCCGGCGCCCTGTCCGGCCTGGCGCTGTGGGCCATGGACGCCTGGACCCCGCTGCGGTGGCTCGCCGTGCTGTGCGGCTGCGCACTGGGCGACCTGCTCGAATCCATGATCAAACGAGGCGCCGGGGTCAAGGACGCGGGCCGTTGGCTGCCCGGGTTCGGAGGGCTCCTCGATCGCATCGACTCGCTTCTCGTGACTCTTCTGCTGTTGGGAGCCATGCCATGACGAAGAACGCGGCGACCGGACCGTTATCCAGGACGGGAGGCGATACCGGGGGCGATACGCGAGGCGATACCGGGGGCGTTACGGAGGGCGATGCGCGGGCCGAGCGGCTCGCCGCCGGTGGAGCGGAGGCCGCTGGACGGCGGGTACGGCCCGCGTTCCGTCTCCTGGTGGCGGCGTGGCTGCGCCGGCGGTTCTGGCGGACCGTCCTCTTCCTCACCGGTGGTCTCACGGTCAAGGGGAAGCTGCCGAAGAGCGGTTGTGTGGTGGTGGCCAACCACTCCTCGCACGCGGATACGGCGGTGCTCCTCGCCACCCTCGGCGCCGCCCGTGCTCCCCGGGTGGCGGCGGCCGCCGACTACTGGTTCCGGAACCGGGTGCGCCGCCTGGTGTGTTCGGATCTGGCCGCCGCCTTTCCGGTACGCCGCCACGGCGGCGGTTACTCCGACCTCCAGGACATCGCCGGTCCCATGCTGCGCGCCGGACACGCGGTCGTCGTCTTTCCCGAAGGCACCCGCGGAGGGGGCGAAGGGGGTGACGTGGGCGAGTTCCGCCGGGGCGCGGTCGAACTGGCCGTCTCCAACGGGGTGCCGGTGGTGCCCGTCGCCCTGTCCGGCACCGCGCGACTGCTGCCCAAAGGCGGACGGCTGCGTCCGCACGCCGTCCGGGTGCGGATCGGGCGCCCGCTGACGGCCCCCGACGCCGACACCGCCCGCTCCGCGGTCCTCGGACTCCTCGCCGAGTGCCGGCCCCGCGACAGCCGGGTCCGGCGCCGGATCGCCCGGCTGGCGCTGTCCTGGCGGGGCCTTGGCCTGGTCGCCGCCTGGTCCTTCACCGAGGCGCTGAGCTGGCCGCTGCTGCCGGAGCTCGCGCTCGCCGTCCTGTGCGTCGCCGCGCCCAGGGCGGGGCTGCGGCTGACCGTGAGCGCCGCCGTGGCCAGCGTCGCCGGTGGTCTGGTGGCGCTCGCCCTGTACTCCGGGACCTCCGTCGAACTGCCCCAGCCGCTGACCACCTCACGCATGCACACCACGGCGCAGAAGGAGATCCGGCTGGAGGGCGCCCGCGCGGTACGGCACCAGCCCGCCAGCGGTATCCCCTACAAGGTGTACGCGGCCGAGGCGGGGCGAGCCGGAGTCCCGGCGGACGCGTGGGTGCTGCGTTCCACGGCCGCCCGGGGACAGCGCATCGTCGGTGTCGGCCTCGTGCTCACGCTGATCGGCGTGCTCAGCCAGCGCTGGCGGCGTTTCTTCCCGCAGTACCTGATCTTCGTGGGGGCGGCCTTCACCGCGTTGTTCGCGCTGGTCATCAGCGCGTGGCGATGATCCCTACCCTCGTCGGCCGGTCACCGCGGCCCCTGGCGTGCGTTCTGGCGCGGCCGCTGCCGTGCGTCCTGGTGCGCCGCCCTGGCGTGCCCCCTGGCGTGCGTTCTGGCGCACCACCCCTGCCGTGCGTTCTGGCGCCCCCTGGCGTGCCCACGGCGTGTGTCCTGGCGTGCGTCATGACGTGCGTCCTGCCGACGGGGCGTGCGTGGGCCGCCGGGTCCGACAGCCGTATGAGGAAAACCCCGACAGCCGTATGAGGACGACCCCGACAGCCATATGAGGAGACGCGCGCCGATGTCCGACCCGTCCACTCCATCCACATCCACCGCCCCCGTCCCGTCTGCCCCTTCCGCTTCTTCCGCTCCGTCCACTTCTTCGACCTCTTCCACCTCGTCCGCCCCTTCCACCCCGCGGGCGACGGACCCGGTCGCGTCCGGGCCGTCCGGGCTGTCCGGGCCGTCCGTTCCGGACGCGGACGCCCGCCGCATCCTGGCGCTGACCAGCCTGGGCGTGTTCATCGTCTTCCTCGACACCACGATCGTGAATGTCGCCTTCGACACGATCAGCACCAGCTTCGACGCCGCTATCACCCGCCTGGTGTGGGTTCTCAACGCCTACACCCTGGTCTTCGCCGCGTTCCTGATCCCGGCCGGGCAACTGGCCGACTCCTACGGCCGCAAGCGTCTGTTCCAGATCGGTCTCGTGGGCTTCGCGCTCAGCAGCGCCCTGTGCGGTCTCGCCCCGGGGCTCGGCGTGCTCATCGCCGCACGGGCGGCCCAAGGCGTCTTCGGCGCCGTCATCGTTCCGGCCTCATTGGCGCTTCTCCTGCCCGCCTTCCCCCTGGAGCGCCGGGCCACGGCGATCAGCACCTGGGGTGCCATGGCGGCCGTCGCCACCGCGATCGGCCCGACCCTGGGCGCGCTGTTGATCGAGTACACCACCTGGCGCTGGGTCTTCCTGCTCAACGTCCCCGTCTGCCTGCTCACCGCGGCCTGGGGCGCACGCCTGCTGACCGAGACCCGTGGCTCCCGGAACGGAGGTCTGCCCGACCCCCTCGGTGTCGCCATGAGCGCTGCCGCGCCCGCCCTGCTCAGCTTCGCCGTCATCTATGGCCCGCGCCTGGGGTGGGACGATCCGCGTGTCCTGGTGACCGCGGTGGCCGGTGTCGTCCTGATCCCGGTGCTGATCCGCCGGTCCCGGTATGCCGTGCGGCCGGCACTCGACCTGGGCCTGTTCCGGATTCGCAACTTCCAGGCGTCCAACGTGGCCACTCTGGTCTTCTCCGTGGCCTTCTTCGCCGTGCTGCTCTCCAGCCTGCTGTTCCTGCAGAACGTCTGGCACTACTCCGTGCTGAAGTCCGCGCTGGCCGTCAGCCCCAGCGCGCTCGTCACCGCGCTCGTGGCCCCGCTGGCCGGCCGGCTGGCCGAACGATTCGGCTACCGCCCGGTCTTCGTCACCGGCGCCCTCTTCTACGCCGCGGGCGCCGCCGCTCTCGCCCTGCGCACCGGCGCCTCGCCGCACTGGGCCGCGCACTGGCTGCCCACCCTCGTGCTCAACGGCATCGGGGTCGGCCTGGCCCTCTCCACGCTCAACAGCGCGGCGGCGAAGGCGCTGCCACCGGAGCGCTTCGGTGTCGGCACCGCCATCAACAACAGCTTCCGGCAGCTGGGCGCCCTGCTCGGCGTCAGCGTGTTCGTGGCCGTCCTGGGAACGCCGACCAGCGCGACGATCCTGGGGGACTACCACCGTGTCTGGTGGGTGCTGGCCGTGATCCCCGTGATCAGCGCTGTGACGTACCTCGCCACCCATCGCGAGCCGGACGCCACCGCCGGATGACGGCGCCTGCCGCGGCTGTCCGATCGGGGGCTGTCGGTCTGGGGGCGCTGTCCACCCGCGGCTGGCCGGCTGGCGGGTGTCTCACCTGTGGTTGTCCGGCTGGCGGGTGTCTCACCTGTGGCTGTCCGGTTGGCGGGTGTCCCACCCGTGGCTGTCCCGCCCGCGGCGGCCCCACCGGCCTTCGGCCGAATCCTGGCCGGAAACGGTCCACCACCAGAAGCCGGAAACGGTCCACGACCAGAAGGGGCACCCGGGAAGTCGTTCGCACCCCGGTCGATCCGCTAAGGTGGGGGCCAGCCCCTCACGTGGCGCTATCTCACCGAACTCCCCCAGGGCCGGAAGGCAGCAAGGGTAAGTGGGCTCTGGCGGGTACGTGGGGGGCCCTTCGCGTCTACGGGGCCTGGGGGCCTGTGGGGGTGCGGGTGGCGTCCGGTTGTCTGTGGGCCCCGATATCGTCGTAAGCGTGTCGTCCCTCGCGCTGTATCGCCGCTACCGTCCCGAGACCTTCGCGGAGGTCATCGGGCAGGAGCATGTCACCGGCCCGTTGCAGCAGGCGCTGCGCAACAACCGGGTCAACCACGCGTATCTGTTCAGCGGGCCCCGCGGGTGTGGCAAGACGACCAGCGCGCGCATCCTGGCCCGCTGCCTGAACTGCGAGAAGGGCCCCACCCCGGCGCCGTGCGGCGAGTGCCAGTCGTGCCGGGACCTCGCGCGGAACGGACCGGGGTCGATCGACGTGATCGAGATCGACGCCGCGTCGCACGGTGGTGTGGACGACGCCCGTGAGCTGAGGGAGAAGGCGTTCTTCGGGCCCGCGTCGAGCCGTTACAAGATCTACATCATCGACGAGGCCCATATGGTCACCTCGGCGGGGTTCAACGCCCTGCTGAAGGTGGTCGAGGAGCCCCCGGAGCACCTCAAGTTCATCTTCGCGACCACCGAGCCGGAGAAGGTCATCGGGACGATCCGGTCGCGTACGCACCACTATCCGTTCCGGCTGGTGCCGCCCGGGACGCTCCGCGAGTATCTCGGGGAGGTCTGCGGGCGCGAGGCGATTGCGGTCGAGGACGGGGTGCTGCCGCTGGTGGTGCGGGCCGGGGCCGGGTCCGTGCGGGACTCGATGTCGGTGATGGACCAGCTGCTCGCGGGCGCCGGTGACGACGGTGTGACCTACGCCATGGCCACCTCGCTGCTCGGATATACGGACGGCTCGCTGCTCGACTCGATCGTGGACGCCTTCGCGGCGACCGACGGCGCGGCGGCGTTCGAGGTCGTCAACCACGTGATCGAAGGGGGCAACGACCCCCGGCGCTTCGTCGCCGATCTGCTGGAGCGGCTGCGCGACCTGGTGATCCTCGCCGCCGTGCCGGACGCGGCGGAGAAGGGGCTCATCGACGCCCCGGCCGATGTCGTGGAGCGGATGCAGGCGCAGGCGTCGGTCTTCGGCGGCGCCGAGCTGAGCCGGGCGGCCGATCTCGTCAATGAGGGTCTGACGGAGATGCGTGGCGCCACCTCGCCACGGCTCCAGCTGGAGCTGATCTGCGCCCGGGTGCTGCTGCCCGCCGCCTTCGACGATGAGCGCTCGGTGCAGTCGCGGCTGGAGAGGCTGGAGCGCGGGGCCCTCGCGGGCGGTCTGGGCGGTGGCGCCGGTACCGGTGCCGGTGGTGTCGGTACCGGTGGTGTCGGTCCCGGCGGCGGTGGTGTC
>NZ_BBOX01000221.1 GCF_001553455.1 Streptomyces hygroscopicus subsp. hygroscopicus | reverse complement strand
CCCCGGACCCGGCCGGCCGGTCACCCGGCCGGGCACGCCCGCTGGCCAGGGGCCGCCGCCCCGCCCACACTGGGAGGGATGCGTCTGCGCACAACGGCGGTTGCGGCCGCCACCACCCTGCTGAGTGTCGGCGCGGCCGCGGTGGCGGCCGGGCGGTACGCCACCGACGCTGCGCTGAAACCGGCCCCCGGCCGCCCGCTGCCGAACGAGCCGCCGCTGACCGTGCACGCGACCGCGGCCGGCCAGATCACCCTGACCCGCTCCCTCGCCTCGCTGCGCCCCGGCACCTACGGCCTCACCGGCCGCTCCTGCCACGCCGTCGTCGGCCCCGTCATCGAGGACGCACCGCACTCCGCCGACTGCGTCGTACGCCGTCTGGAGCGGGTCAGCCACGGCGACCTCACCCCCGGCACCCGGGTGCGGCTCACTCCCCAGGTGCATGTCGGCAATCCGCGGGACGCGCTCGGCATCGACCACGCCGACGTCGACGTGCCCGGCGAACTCGGTCCGCTGCCCGCCTGGTTCGTCCCCGGTGAACGCTCCACCTGGGTGATCACCACCCATGGCCTGGGCACCACTCGTGAGCACCCCATGGTCGTCATGCCCTTCCTGCGGCGGCTGCGGGTGCCGGTGCTCGACCTCGCCTACCGGGGGGACCCCGGCGCCCCCCGCCCCGAGGACGGCATATCCCACCTCGGCGACACCGAGTGGCGCGACCTGGACGCGGCCGTCCGCTACGCGGTCGGTTACGGGGCCACCGGGGTCGTGCTGCACGGCTGGTCCACCGGCGCCTCGATGGCCCTGCACGCCGCCGTGAACTCCGCGCTGCGCCACCGCGTCCTCGGCATCGTCCTGGACTCCCCGGTGCTCGACTGGCAGGCCACCCTGCGCGCCCTCGCCGCGGCCCGCCGCATCCCCGCCCCCCTGCTCCCGCTCGCCCTGCGGGCCGCCGAGGGGCGCACCGGACTCCACGACAGCAGGGTCCCGGAGCTGACCGACCCCGAGCGGCTGACCGTGCCCACGCTGATCGTCCACGGCCCCGGCGACACCCTCGCGCCCTGGTACGCCTCCCGTGAACTCGCCGGTCGCCGACGCGACCTGGTGACCCTTCACACGGTGCGGCAGGCCCCGCACGCGGCCATGTGGAACGCGGACCCCGAGGCGTACGAAGAGGCGCTGAGGCGGTTTCTGACGCCGTTCCTGTAGCGCCCCGGAGGCCCTGGAGACGCTGGAGGCTCTCGGCGGCGGTGTTCCGTAGCGCCCTCCGGGCGCTCGCGGCAAGCGCGCGGGGGACGGCGCGGGAAGCGTTCGTCAGGCGGCGGCGGAAGCGTCCCCGAGGGGACGTGAACCGTTCGCCACGACCGCCGTACGGGTGCCGATTGGGCTTTCGGGCCGTCAACGGCGAGACTGCTTCCGTGACGTCCCGTACTCCGCGCGACTCCCGGCTCCGACTCGTCCGCAACCGGCCGATGGCCACCGCCCGCCGGCCCGCGGTGAACCGCGGCTCAAGACCGGCGCCCCGCCCGCCCGAGGGCACTCCGCCCCCGGCGGAGCTCGCCCGGCGGGCGAGGGCGGGGCTCACCGGGGCCGTGGCGATCGCCCATTGGGCCGCGGCCGAGCAC
>NZ_BBOX01000220.1 GCF_001553455.1 Streptomyces hygroscopicus subsp. hygroscopicus | reverse complement strand
GGTGCAGATCTCCGTCCTGCTGGACATGCTCCGGCAGCGGGTCGCCGAGCTGCGCACCGAGCGGTGCGAGGTCCCCCAGGAGGCGGCGGAGGCCCGGGAGTCCGGCAAGGCCGCGGAAAGCCCCCGGGACGCCGGCGACGACACCGCCCTGGAGGGGCTCCTCGACTGGGCCCTGGAGGCCCTCGCGTCCGTCGGGGCGCTCACCGTGCGGGAGAGCCCCCAGGACGGTCCGGAGGGCGCCGGGAGCGCCGCCGGCGACGCCAAGGGCGACCGCAGGGAGGCCGTCCTGACCGCGCTCGGCAACTGGGCGGTGTGGGTCAAGCTCGAGCAGATCTGCGTCGCCGCCCAGAGCCCGGCCGGGAACATCGAGCAGCCCGCCGCCGACATGCTGCGCGGCTGCGCGGGCCTGACCCCGGGCCCGGCCCGCGCCGAGTACCGGGCCTGGCTGGCCGCCCGCCCCGTCGGCAGCGCCGTCACCGAGCTCATCGAGGCGGCGCGCGGCGACGACGCGCTGCTGCGCGG
Source organism: Streptomyces hygroscopicus subsp. hygroscopicus (assembly GCF_001553455.1). Lineage (GTDB taxonomy): Bacteria > Actinomycetota > Actinomycetes > Streptomycetales > Streptomycetaceae > Streptomyces > Streptomyces hygroscopicus. Next base: position 11,566 of record NZ_BBOX01000220.1, on the reverse strand, counting down.
ACTCGCCTTCGAGGCGCTGCGCGTGGTCGGGGCGCCCGCCGAGCCCGCCGTACGGGCCGTCGTCGACGAATCGTGTCTGCGGCCGTACGCGCTGCTGTGGCTCGCCGAGCACGAGGGAGCCGACCCGGACGAGGCGCTGGACGTGCTCACCCGCGAGGAGGCCACCTGGCTCTGGGTGGACACCGCCGCGGCCATCTCCGACCACGGCGAGAGCCCGCTGCTCGTCCGCCACCTGGAGTCCGCCGTGCAGGGCACCGTGCCCGCGCTGCTGGAGGAGGTGCGGGCGGTGGGGCACCCCCGCACCGTGCAGGTCCTGGTGGCGCTGGCCGCCGCCCACCCCGATCCGGCCCTGGCCAAGGCGGTGCGCCGCGCGGCCTTCCAGGTGCACACGGGCGGGGTCTGAGGGGGCGCGGCCGCCGGGGGAGGGCCGCGGGACAGCCGGAGAAGGCCGCGGGGCCGCGGGGGGAAGCCGGGGGGAAGCCGGGGGAAAAAACGACTTGCCCGCCCCGCTAAACTATCCGCATGGCAATTCTCCTCGTGCATTAGACGGCGTCCCGCCCGTCGCCCGCCACCAGCCTGTACGGCGCGCCGCGCGGCCCCTCAGACGCGTCCCGTCCGCCGTCCGTCCTGCCCAGGAGTAATTTCCGTGATCACCGCCTCCGGCGTCGAGTTGCGTGCCGGCGCCCGTGTCCTCATCGAGTCCGCCTCCTTCCGCATCGCCAAGGGCGACCGCATCGGCCTCGTCGGCCGCAACGGCGCGGGCAAGACCACGCTCACCAAGTGTCTGGCCGGTGAGGGCATCCCGGCCGCCGGCACCATCACCCGCTCCGGGCAGGTCGGCTACCTCCCGCAGGACCCGCGCACCGGCGACCTCGACGTCCTCGCCCGCGACCGCATCCTCTCGGCCCGTGACCTGGACTCCGTGCTCCGTAAGATGCGCGAGAACGAGGACCGGATGGCCAACGGCAAGGGCGCCACCCGTGAGCGCGCGATGAAGAAGTACGAGCGCCTGGAGACCGAGTTCCTCACCAAGGGCGGGTACGCCGCCGAGGCGGAGGCCGCGACCATCGCCGCCAGCCTCGGCCTGCCGGACCGGGTGCTCGGCCAGCCGCTCCACACGCTCTCCGGCGGCCAGCGGCGCCGGGTCGAGCTGGCCCGGATCCTCTTCTCGGACTCCGACATCCTGCTGCTGGACGAGCCCACCAACCACCTCGACGCCGACTCGATCACCTGGCTGCGGGACTACCTGAAGACCTACAGCGGCGGTTTCATCGTCATCTCCCACGATGTCGACCTCGTCGAGACGGTGGTCAACAAGGTCTTCTACCTCGACGCCAACCGCTCGGTGATCGACATCTACAACATGGGCTGGAAGCTCTACCAGGCCCAGCGCGAGGCCGACGAGAAGCGCCGCAAGCGCGAGCGCGCCAACGCCGAGAAGAAGGCCGCGGCGCTCAACGCGCAGGCCGACAAGATGCGCGCCAAGGCGACCAAGACCGTGGCCGCGCAGAACATGGCCCGCCGCGCCGAGAAGCTGCTGGCCGGTCTGGACGAGGTCCGGCAGGCCGACAAGGTCGCCAAGCTCCGCTTCCCCGACCCGGCGCCGTGCGGCAAGACCCCGCTGACCGCGGAGGGCCTGTCGAAGTCGTACGGCTCCCTGGAGATCTTCACCGATGTCGACCTGGCCGTCGACAAGGGCTCCCGCGTGGTCATCCTCGGGCTGAACGGCGCCGGCAAGACGACCCTGCTGCGGCTGCTGGCCGGGGTCGAGAAGCCGGACACCGGCAGGGTGACCCCCGGCCACGGGCTGAAGCTGGGCTATTACGCGCAGGAGCACGAGACGCTCGACCCGGACCGCACCGTCCTGGAGAACATGCGCTCCGCCGCCCCGGATCTGGACCTGGTCGACATCCGTAAGACGCTCGGGTCGTTCCTGTTCTCCGGCGACGACGTGGACAAGCCGGCCGGGGTGCTCTCCGGTGGTGAGAAGACCCGGCTGGCGCTGGCCACCCTCGTGGTCTCCTCGGCCAACGTGCTGCTGCTGGACGAGCCCACCAACAACCTGGACCCGGCCAGCCGTGAGGAGATCCTCGGCGCGCTGCGCACCTTCGCCGGTGCGGTGGTGCTGGTGACCCACGACGAGGGCGCCGTCGACGCGCTGCAGCCGGAGCGGATCATTCTGCTCCCGGACGGCGTCGAGGACCTGTGGGGCGAGGAGTACGCGGACCTCGTCGCGCTCGCCTGACGGCGCCGGAGGCGGTCCCGGGACGGGGTCCCGGCAAGCGGCGCGGCGCCCGCTGTCCCAGGAGTCCGGTTCCTTCGGCCCGATGCCCTTCTCATAGATCATTTGGCCTAGGCGTGATCCATCATCTGAGTGAGAACGGCTGGTATCGCGGCGCGTCGCGGGCCACCGGCGCACGCGACGTGCCGTGCGCCGGTCTGGATCTCTCCGGCCTTGCTCGCGTATGCCCTGACCTGCCTCTTCGTCCGTGAACACGAAAGAGTGTCAGGTTGAACGGCAACGGAATCCTTGATTCCGAAGGCCGTCGTGCCGCGATTTCCCGCAATCCTTCATCCACAGACCTTGCCGAATGGGTGGCCAGGAAGCCCTGTAGGGGTGATCATGAGAGTCCAGAGCGCACTTCCCATGAGGAGGCACGGGTGGCCGAGACTCTGAAGAAGGGCAGCCGGGTGACCGGCGCCGCGCGCGAAAAGCTCGCGGCAGACCTGAAGAAGAAGTACGACTCCGGTGCGAGCATCCGGGCGCTGGCCGAGGAGACCGGCCGTTCCTATGGATTCGTTCACCGGATGCTCAGTGAGTCCGGAGTTTCCCTACGGGGACGCGGCGGCGCGACGCGGGGCAAGAAGGCCGCCTCGGCCTGACCCCGCCCGCTCCGCCATCATCAGCAGGACCAGCAAGACCAGCAGGTATGGACAGGAGTGCCACCCGGCTGACCGTCGGTTCGGCCGGGTGGTTACTGTGCAGTCACTTGTACTGACCGCACCCGACCGGAGGCTCCTGTGACCCTGCTCGACAAGGACGGCGTTCGGCTCACCGTCGATGAGGCGGTCGCCACGGTGACCCTGACCAATCCGGCGAAGCGCAACGCCCAGTCGCCCGCCCTGTGGCGGGCGCTGGCCGAGGCGGGAAAGCTGGTGCCGGGCACTGTGCGCGTCGTGGTGCTGCGCGCCGAGGGCAAGTCCTTCTCGGCGGGTCTGGACCGGCAGGCGTTCACGCCCGAGGGGTTCGACGGCGAGCCGTCGTTCCTCGATCTGGCGCGCGGCTCCGACGAGGAGCTGGACGCCACGATCGCCGAGTACCAGGAGGCGTTCACCTGGTGGCGGCGGAACGACATCGTGTCGGTCGCCGCCGTCCAGGGCCATGCCATCGGAGCCGGTTTCCAGCTCGCGCTCGCCTGTGACCTGCGGGTCTGCGCGGAGGACGCGCAGTTCGCCATGCGCGAGACCAGCCTGGGGCTGGTGCCGGACCTCACCGGCACCCATCCGCTGGTCGGGCTCGTGGGATATGCGCGGGCGCTGGAGATCTGCGTGACCGGGCGCTTCGTCCATGCCGAGGAGGCCGAGCGGACCGGGCTCGCCCATCTGGTGGTGCCCGCCGCCGAGCTCGACGGCGCGGTCCAGGACCTGGCGGCGGCCCTTCTCACCGCGCCCCGCGACGCCGTGATCGAGACCAAGGCGCTGCTGCGGGGGGCCGTGGACCGCTGTTACGAGGACCAGCGCGCCGCCGAGCGCGCCGCCCAGGCCCGTCGGCTGCGCGATCTGGCCGGTCTGGCGGAGTGACCGCGCCGACGGGGCGGTGAGCGGCGGACCGAGAGGCCCGAGGTACGGCGCGGTGACGGCGCCGACCGGGCGGTGAACGGCGGGGTGACGGCGCCGGGGAACGGCGGACCGAGGGTGCCGACCGGGCGGTGAACGTCCGGCGGCGCGGACCTCCGGCGAGCGCTGATCGCCCGGCGACGGCGAACTCCCGGGCGCGCGGTGACGGCCCGTGCGGGCGGAAGACCTCCGTGCGGATGGAAGACCTTTGGGCGGGCGGAAGACGCGGACGTCCGGAGGGCATCACGGGCCGCCCGTCACGCCACCCGCCGCGGCGGCGCCCTCGGCACCGCCTCCAGCACCAGCACCGCGAGGTCGTCGTCGATCGGCTCGGTGGCGAAGTCGTGCGCGGCGCGCCGCACGCACTCCGCGACGGCCTTGGCGCCCAGCCCGGCACAGCCCCGCAGGATGTCGGCGAGACCGTCGTCGTCGTCCAGCTGACGGACGCCGTTGCGCCGTTCGGTCACCCCGTCGGTGACGCACAGCAGCGTCTCGCCGGGCGCCAGGTCCAGGGTGTCGGCGTGGAAGTCGGGGTTCTCGTCGATGCCGAGCAGCATCTGCGGGGTAGTAGCGGGCGTCACCGAACCGCCGGTGGTCAGCCGCAGCGGCAGCGGATGACCGGCGCTCGCCAGCGTGCAGCGGACACCGCCCTCCGCCGGATCGGGCTCCAGTTCGCCGTAGAGCAGGCTCAGGAAGCGCGGGCGGGTCTGTTCCCCGCCGATCGCCGCCGCCTCCGCCTCCTCCGCGTCCTCCTCGACAAGTGCCTGGTTCAGCCGGTTGAGCACCGATTCGACGCCATGGCCCTCGCGGGCCAGCAGCCGGACCAGATGGCGGGCCAGTCCGGTGACCGACATCGCCTCCGGATCGCTGCCCTGGACGTCGCCCAGCAGGAAGCACCAGCGGCGGCTGCCCATCGGGAACAGGTCGTAGAAGTCACCGCCGACGGTCTGCCCCTCGCCGTGCGGCTCGTAGACGATCGCGGTGTCCACCCCCGGGATGTCGGCGAGCGACATGGGCAGCTGGCGGCGCTGCAGGGCCCGGCTGATCGTCGCCTGCCGGGTGTACTGCCGGGCCGTGGCCACTGCCTGGGCCACCCGCCGTGCCACGTCCTCCGCGAGCCGTACCACGCACTCGGCCAGCTGCGGCACGCCCGCCCGGCCGAGCAGCAGTGCGCCACGGCTGTGGCCGTGCGCGACCAGCGGGAAACACACCGCCGATCCGCCCGCCCCATGGCCGTCCGCGGCCCCGGGCCAGGGCCAGGGGGTGCCCGCCGCGCCGAGTCCGGTCGGCGGCGGATGCCGCTCCAGCGCCGCGCGGAGCGCGTCGATACGGCGCTCGTCGGCGTGCCAGACGCGGGCGAGCTGCAGCCGGCCGCTCTCGGTGATCAGCCAGACCGCGCACCAGTCGGCCAGCCGGGGCACCAGGAGCTGTCCGGCGAGGGCGGCGACCATGTTCTCGTCGAGCTGGCCGGTGAGCAGTTCGCTGGCCTCGGCGAGGAAGGACGGTCCGCCACGGTCCACCCACTCGGTGGCCGGATCGCGCGGCTCGCGCGGCGGGCCGGGGGCGAGGGTCTCGGCGAACCGCAGCTCACGGCCGAGCGCGCTGGTGGGGACGGCGTCGAATGCGGGATCCGCCGGTTCGGTGTCCAGCCGGAACCAGACCGTCTTACGGGTGCGGTAGTAGGTCACGCCCCAGGATTCGGCGAGCGTTCCGATCAGTTGGAGTCCCCGGCCGCGGCCCCGGCGCCGGGTTTCCGGCCCCCCGTACACGGTGCTGGCGGGGTGCAGGTCCGCCACCTCCACGACGACCCCCGGCCGTCTCGGCGCGCCGCCCGGACCGGGGGCCTCCCCGGGCACCGCGACACCGCCCTCGTCGGCGGCGCCGTCACCGGGCTGGAGCCGGCAGACGACCTCGACCCGGGTGCCGGCGTGCAGTACGGCGTTGGTGACCAGCTCGCTGACCAGCAGCACCGCGTCGTCCACCGCCCGGTCGTCGACGGTGACCGGTGTGAACCCCTCCGTCGCGCTCTGTTCCGTAAGTGCCGTACGGACGAAGGTGCGTGCCGCGCCGGGCGCGCGCACGCTTCCGGGCAGTGTCGTCCGCGAGACGGACTCACGCGAGAGAGGGAGCAGGGCTCCCACGTGCAGCTCCAGAACAATATGGACCATTTAGGCCTTCTAGGTGCCATATTATGACAGGCAGGGGGATATTTGTGATCTTTTAGGGGCGACGCCATGGCACTCGACCCGATCCCCACCGACACCTCGTCAGCCACGTCATCGGCCACTTCGTCAGCGCGGACCGCGGAACATCCGGAACGCGCTCGGCCGTCCGGCCCGGTGCGCGGTGCGGAGACCGCGTCCGGGGCCGCGTTGCGTTCCCTGCTCGCGGCGATGAACGCCTTGTGCGACGGCGACTTCACCGTCCGTGCGGACAGCTCGGCCGAGGGGCTGGCCGGTGAGCTGGCCGGGGTCTTCAACCAGCTCGTGGCGCGCAACGCGCATCTGGCCGGGGAGTTGCGGCGGGTGCGCCGTGAGGTGGTGCGCCAGGGCAGGCTGGACGAGCGGATCACCGCGAGTCCCGGGCAGGGGGCCTGGGCGACCAGTGTGGACGTGGCCAACCAGCTGGTGGACGCCCTGGCCGGCCCGGTGACCAACGCCACGCGGGTGCTGGACGCGATCGCGTCGGGCGATCTGACCCGGCGGGTGGATCTGCACGACGGCAACCGCCAGCTCCGTGGCGACCTGCGGCGGCTGGGACGCGGGGTGAACCGCACGGTGGACCAGCTGTCGCTGTTCACCGGCGAGCTGACCCGGATCGCCCGTGAGGTCGGCACCGAGGGGCGGCTGGGCGGCCGGGCCAAGGTGCAGGGCCTCTCCGGCGACTGGCGCATGGTGACGGAGGCCGTCAACACCATGGCCTCCCGGCTCACCGCGCAGGTCCGCGACATCGCCGCGGTGACCACGGCGGTCGCCCGCGGTGACCTCACCCGTCAGGTGACCGTCGAGGCCACCGGTGAGCTGCTGGAGCTCAAGCTGACCGTGAACACCATGGTCGACCAGTTGCGGGCGTTCGCCGACGAGGTGACGCGGGTGGCCCGTGAGGTGGGCACCGAGGGTGAACTGGGCGGCCGGGCCCAGGTCCGGGGCGTCTCGGGGGTCTGGAAGGACCTGACGGACAGCGTCAACTTCATGGCGTCCAATCTGACCTCGCAGGTCCGCAACATCGCCCAGGTGACCACGGCGGTGGCCACCGGTGATCTCTCGCAGAAGATCACCGTCGCTGCGAAGGGCGAAATCCTGCAGCTCAAGTCGACCATCAACACCATGGTCGACCAGCTCTCCGCCTTCGCCGACGAGGTGACGCGGGTGGCCCGTGAGGTGGGCACCGAGGGTGAACTGGGCGGCCGGGCCCAGGTCCGGGGCGTCTCCGGGGTCTGGAAGGACCTGACGGAGAACGTCAAGTTCATGGCGGACAACCTGACCTCGCAGGTCCGCAACATCGCCCAGGTCGCCACCGCCGTGGCGGAGGGCGATCTGAGCAAGACCATCACGGTGGAGGCGAAGGGCGAGATCCTGGAGCTGAAGTCGACGATCAACACCATGGTGGACCGGCTGTCGTCCTTCGCCGACGAGGTGACGCGGGTGGCCCGTGAGGTGGGCACCGAGGGCAATCTCGGCGGTCAGGCCCAGGTCCGGGGCGTCTCGGGGGTCTGGAAGGACCTGACGGACAACGTGAACTTCATGGCGTCCAATCTGACCTCGCAGGTCCGCAACATCGCCCAGGTGACCACGGCGGTCGCCGACGGCGATCTGTCGAAGAAGATCACGGTCGACGCCCGCGGCGAGATCCTGGAGCTCAAGGAGACCGTGAACTCCATGGTCCAGCAGCTGCGCTCGTTCGCCGACGAGGTCACCCGGGTGGCCCGCGAGGTCGGTACCGAGGGCCAGCTGGGCGGCCGGGCCGGTGTGCCGGGCGCGTCGGGGGTCTGGAAGGACCTGACGGACAACGTGAACTTCATGGCGTCCAATCTGACCTCGCAGGTCCGCAACATCGCCCAGGTCGCCACCGCCGTCGCCAAGGGTGACCTCTCCAAGAAGATCGACGTGGACGCCCGGGGCGAGATCCTGGAGCTCAAGACCACCATCAACACCATGGTCGACACGCTCTCCTCGTTCTCCTCCGAGGTCACCCGGGTGGCCCGCGAGGTCGGCAGCGAGGGCTGCCTGGGCGGCCAGGCCCGGGTCGAGGGCGTCTACGGCACCTGGAAGCGGCTGACCACCGGCGTCAACGAACTCGCCCTCAACCTGACCACTCAGGTGCGCGCGATCGCCGAGGTCGCGTCCGCCGTCGCCCAGGGCGACATGTCCGGGTCCATCTCGGTCGAGGCCCAGGGCGAGGTCGCCGAGCTGAAGAACAACGTCAACCTGATGGTCGCCAACCTCCGCGAAACCACCCGCGCGAAGGACTGGCTCGAGTCCAACCTGGCCCGTATCGCCTCCCTGATGCAGGGACACCGCGATCTGGTGGAGGTCGCCGATCTGATCCTGCGCGAGTTGACCCCGCTGGTCAACGCGCAGTTCGGGGCGTTCTTCCTCAGTGCGGCCGGCGCCGAGGCCGGTAAGGGGCTCGAGCTCATCGCCGGATACGGCACCGACCAGTCCGCGGCCGGTACCGACTGGTCCGCGACCGGCAGCGACCGGTCCGCGGCCGGCAGTGACCGGTCCGCGGCCGGGGGCGGCGGCCCGACGCCGGGGGCGGGCACCCCCGGACGCGGCCTGGTCGCCCAGGCGGCGCTGGAGAAGAAGCGGATCCTCATCAACGACGTCCCGCCCGACTACCTCACCATCAACTCCGGGCTGGGCTCCGCGCTCCCGGCCAGCGTGGTCATCCTGCCGATCTGCTACGAGGACCAGGTGCTCGGAGTGATCGAACTGGCCTCCTTCAGCCGGTTCAGCGAGGTCCACCTGGCCTTCATCGACCAGTTCGTCAACACCATCGGCGTCTCGATCAACACCATCATCGCCAACGCCCGCACCGAGTCGCTGCTCTCCGAGTCCCAGCGGCTCACCACCGAGCTGCGCCAGCGCTCGAACGAGCTGCAGCGGTCCAACGCGGAGCTGGAGGAGAAGGCCGCGCTGCTGGCGACGGCCTCCCAGTACAAGTCCGAGTTCCTGGCCAATATGTCGCATGAGCTGCGCACCCCGCTGAACTCGCTGCTCATCCTGGCCCGGCTGCTGGCGGACAACCCCGAAGGGCGGCTGTCCGCCCAGGAGGTGCAGTTCGCCGCCACCATCCACCGCTCCGGCTCCGATCTGCTCCAGCTGATCAACGACATCCTGGACCTGTCGAAGATCGAGGCGGGCCGGATGGACGTCCGTCCGAAGAAGCTGCCGCTGGTCAAGATCCTGGACTATGTGAACGCCACCTTCCGGCCGCTCGCCGCCGACCGGGGCCTGTCCCTCGAGATCGCCGTCGGCGAGGACGTACCGCGTGAGATGTTCTCCGATGAGCAGCGGCTCCAGCAGATCCTGCGCAATCTGCTCTCCAACGCCCTGAAGTTCACCTCCTCGGGCGGGGTGACGCTGCGCGTCGAGCGCGCACCGACGGCGCGGTTCGAGGAGGAGTCGCTGCGGGGCGCGGACGCCGTCATCGCCTTCTCCGTCACCGACACCGGGATCGGCATCCCGCCGGAGAAGCTGCCGGTGATCTTCGAGGCGTTCCAGCAGTCCGACGGCACCACCAGCCGCACATACGGCGGCACCGGTCTCGGCCTGTCCATCAGCCGGGAGATCGCCGGCATGCTCGGCGGCCGGATCGTGGCCGAGAGCGAACTGGGCGTCGGCTCCCGCTTCACCCTCTACGTCCCCGCGCACTACGGCGGCGTCGCCCCGGTGCTCGACCCCTCCGACCCCAGGGCCACCGGCTCCACCGTCCCGGCGGTGCCCCCCGCGCCGGACGAGCCGCTGCCGGACATCGCCGACCACGCCCCGAGCGGGATCTTCGGCGACCCGGACAGCCTGGTCGGCGGCCCGGCCCCGGGCGGTGAGGACGAGAGCCGCGACAACGGCCGGCCGGAGGCCACCCGGCTCGAGGAGTGGCAGCACGGACGCCCCGGTCAGGTGCTGGACGGCCGGCGCATCCTGATCGTCGACGACGACATCCGGAACGTCTTCGCACTCACCCATGTGCTGGGCCGGATCGGCATGAAGGTGAAGTACGCGGAGAACGGCCGCGAGGGGCTGGAGGCGCTGCACCGCGACCCGGACGTCTCGCTGGTGCTGATGGACGTGATGATGCCCGAGATGGACGGGTACGAGACGATCCGGGCCATCCGGAGCACACCCCGCCTCGCCGATGTGCCGATCCTCGCCCTGACCGCGAAGGTCATGCCCGGCGACCGGGAGAAGGCCATCGACAGCGGCGCCAACGGCTACGTCCCCAAGCCCGTCGATGTCGACCGGCTGATATCGGCGATCGTCGAACTGCTCGATCCGGCGGCGGATGGGGCAGTGGGTGAGACCGCGGATGAGGCGGCGGATCAGGCGGCTGCTGGGGCGGCTGATGGGGCATCGGTCGGGGCTGGGGGACGTGGGGAGGGTGGCGTGGGCCATGACGTCGGGGAAGGCGTCGGCGATCGCGCCGGGGATGGCGTCGGGGATGGCGGCGCGGGCTCCGGGGACGGCGCCGGGGGTGCCGCCGGGGGCGCCGGGGACGGCGGGAGCGCGCCCGCCGAGACCGGTCCGCCGAGGCCGAGGCCGAGGCAGGGGGAGAGGTGACTGCGACCGTGTCCGAGAAGGCCGGAATACTGATCGTCGACGACATGGAGGAGAACCTGATCGCGCTGGAGGCCGTCCTCGGCCCGCTCGATCAGCCGCTGGTCCGCGCCCGCTCCGGCGAGGAGGCGATGAAGGCGATGCTGCGGCAGGACTTCGCCGTCGTCCTGCTCGACGTGCTGATGCCGGGCATGGACGGTTTCGAGACCGCCGCCAACATCAAGCGGCTCGACCAGACCAAGGACGTTCCGATCATCCTGCTGACCGGGACCGACGCCGACTCCGACTACGCCTACCGGGGCTATGCGATCGGCGCCGCCGACTTCCTCACCAAGCCCTTCGACCCGTGGCTGCTGCGGACCAAGGTCAACGTCTTCCTGGAGATGCACCGTAAGAACCACCGGCTCGAGGCCAGGACCGAAATGCTGGCCGATCGCGTGGCGGAGCTGGAGCGCACGGTCGAGCGGCTGCGGAAGCGGGGCGCCGGGGGCTGACGGGATCGGGGCTGAGGCCGTGCGGCCGGGCAGCGGCCGTACGGTCGGGGCAGCGGCCGATGCGGTCAGGGGTCCACGGCGGTGACCAGGACGGCCACCGTGGGCCGCTGGCCTTCCGGAGCCGTGGCCGTGGCCGGGGGCGGGGCCGGAGCCGGGGGCGGGGCCGATTGGGCCACGGCCGTCCGTACCGCTCTCGCCACGTCCAGCGCCCGGTGGTGCGCCGCCACGGCCAGTTCGATCCGGATGTGCGCGCCTTCGATCCGTACGGCCCGGGGCGAACCCAGCACCGGCGCGAGCCGCGCGACGCCGGGCACGGAGGCGGCGGCGGAGGCGGCGGCCGTAGTCGCGGGGTCGTGGCCTTCGGCGGCCGACCGCGGCGGGCGCGGGGAGGTTTGCGGGGGCGGCTGTGGCTGGGGGTGTGGTGGGGCCGGGGGCGGCTGTGGTCCGTGGTGTGGCGGG
>NZ_BBOX01000219.1 GCF_001553455.1 Streptomyces hygroscopicus subsp. hygroscopicus | reverse complement strand
GGTGGGGCCGGGGGCGGCTGTGGTCCGTGGTGTGGCGGGGCCGGGCGCGGGGGTTCCGCCGGCGCTTCCAGTACCTCCGTCACCCGTACGTCCACCGCCTCCACCAGCAGGCCCAGCCGGTCCGCCGCCGCCCCGAGCAGCACCTCGCGCAGCCGGTCGGCCGTCGCCGGAAACGGTTCCGCCGGTGTCGCCCCGCACTTCGCCGCGATGCGCAGGGGCCCTGGCGGCAGCGCGCTCGGCGGGGGCGGAACGGCCGGGGACTCGGCGGTGTCGGGGTCGGCGGGCGCGATCCGGAGCGTTGTCAGGCGTACGTCGGCGACCTCGGCGGCGGCCCGCCCGAGCACCTCGCTCGCCGCGCGCTCGGTGATCCAGGAGCCGTCCTCCCGCCCGCCCAGGGGCAGCAGCCTGCCGAGCCGCAGCTGTTCCCGCACGGTCTGCGCGAGCCGGTCGGTGACCACCGCTTCTCCCTTCGGCGCCGTACGTCCCACTGGGCTGTTGGTCCCAGCCTGCCGTATCGATCGCGCGAGTGCCGCATCTCCGAGGCGGTTCGGGGAAAACGCCTTTAGGCTGGCAAGTAGAGCGAGCGAAAAGCTCTTCCACCGCTCTTCGCCTCGGAAGGGACGACCGGTGATGTCTGATACCGCGCCACGGAACCGATCCGAGAACCCCGCCACGGAGCCCGCCGCCGACACACCCAAGACGCCGGGAGGCGGCACGGCCCCCGCCCCCGACCGGGTGCGGCGCGGCGGAGGCGATCCGGGCTCACGGGGTCGCACCACCATCGCTGATGGCGTCGTGGAGAAGATCGCCGGTATGGCGGCCCGCGATGTGGTCGGCGTCCACGCGATGGGCGGCGGCTTCGCGCGCACCTTCGGGGTCGTACGGGACCGGGTGCCCGGCGGCCGGTCGGTCACCCGAGGGGTGAAGGCGGAGGTGGGGGAGGTGCAGACGGCCCTCGACCTGGAGATCGTGGTGGACTACGGGGTCTCCATCGCCGATGTCGCACGGGCCGTGCGGGAGAACGTGATCGCGGCGGTCGAGCGGATGACCGGCCTCGAAGTGGTCGAGGTCAATATCGCGGTCAGTGATGTCAAGTTGCCGGACGAAGAAGAGGAATCGCCGGAGCCGCGGCTCCAGTAGTCCGGCAGCGGTTCCGGTCGGCTCCAGCAGGGGAGCACACGATGAGCATGGCCGTGGTCGGGATGATCGCGGGAATGGCGCTGGCATTCGCCGGTTACTTTGGTGGTTTCGGGGCCTTTCTGCTGGTGGCGGCGTTGGGCGCCGTCGGGTTCATTGTCGGCCGATTCCTGGACGGTGATCTGGAGCCGGGTGACTTCTTCCGTTCCCGTGGCCGTGACGAACGGCGACGGTGAACACCATGACGGCGGTGGAAGCCGTGCCGACGGTGAACACCGTGCCGACGGTGGGGGCCGTGACGACAGTCGAGGCCGTGACGACAGGACGACAGTAAGGACATGCCGTGGTCGAGGCGGGTGAGCGGGGCGCGACGCGCATCGCGGACCGGGTCGTCGCGAAGATCGCCTCGCAGGCGGCGCGGGAGGCGCTGCGCGCCGGCGCCGCCACCGCTCCGGATGCCGCCCTTACCGATGCCGCCGCGGCACGGCCGAACGCCGTCGCCGCGGTGCGCGGGGGCGTCGCGCGGGTCCGGGTCGCCGTGGAGCTCGGCTATCCGTCGGACATCGGCGCCCAGTGCGGGGCGGTACGTCGCCACGTGGTCGAACGGGTCGGCGAGTTGACCGGCATGGAGGTGCCCGAGGTCGCGGTGACGGTCGAACGGCTCCATGTGCCGCGGTGGGAGCACCCGGAGCAGAGGGCGCACCGGGGGAGGGACAGGGTGCGATGAACGCTGACCGGGCGAACGCGGGCCGGGCGAACGAGAGCCGGGTGGACGCGGGTCAGGCCAACGAGGGCCGGGCGGATGCGGGCCGGGCCGGCGCGGACCGGGTGAACCTGGAGAAGACGAACGCCGACCAGAGGACGCGTCAGTCCCCGTCCGCATCTGCGTCCCCGTCCCCGCCCGCGTCCGCGTCCCCGCCCGCGTCCGCGTCCCCGTCCGCGTACGGCGCGGGTGCGGGTACGGGGACGGGCACCGGTTCGGGGGACCGGAATCCGTCCGTGCGGGTCAGGCGCTTCTGGTCGGTGCGGCGGGTACCGGCCGGGATCGTCGCCCTCGTCCTCGCCGCCGTGGCCGGGCTGCTGCTGTACGACGTGGCGGCCGTGCGCTCGGGCCGGCCCGCGATGCGCTGGCGGGATTGGCTCGCCGATCAACTCGCCACGCGCCCGCTGGACGACGCGTGGGTCATGGGCGGGGCGGGGCTGCTGGCTGTGCTGGGGGTGTGGATGGTGGTCCTCGCGTTGACGCCGGGGTTGCGCGGGCTGCTCCCGATGCGTCCGCCGAAGGCGGGCGTCGAGGGTGCTGCCGGGGGTGGTGGTTCCGGGGCCGGGGCCGTCGTCCGGGCGGGGATCGACCGGACCTCGGCGGGGCTGGTGCTGCGGGACCGGGCGATGGAGGTGCCCGGTGTGCGGGCGGCGCGCGTCGACGTCGGCCGCCGGCGGATCAGGGCCCGCGCGCTGGCCCACTTCCGTGACCTCGACGAGGTACGGGCGGATCTGGACGCCGCCCTTCATGAGGGCATCCGGCAGCTGGGCCTGGCCCGGCGGCCCGCCCTGTCCGTCCATGTCCGGCGGCCGGCGAAGTCGAAGAGGTGAGCGGTCGATGCTGAGGGTCGTCAACCGGGTGCTGCTGGGCGTCGTGGGTCTGGTGTCGGCCGGTGCGGGCGCGGTGGTGCTGGCCGGGTGGCCGCCGTTCGACGGACGGCACGATGTGCTGCTCAGCCGGGCGGACCGGATGCGCTGGCGGGACGCCGGGTGGTGGTGGCCGGTCGTCATCGCGGTGCTGGCGGTGCTCTTCGTGCTCGCGTTGTGCTGGCTCCTGGCGCAGCTGCGGCGACGGCGGCTGCGGGAGGTGCTGGTGGAGACGGGCGACGGCGAGGGTGCGCTGCTGCGGGGGCGGGCCCTGGAAGCGGCGCTCCTGGCGGACGCGGAGTCGCTGGAGGGGGTGGAGCGGGCCGAGGTCCTGCTGCGGGGCCGGCGCACCACACCGGAGGCCCGGATGGGGCTGGTGCTGGAGGCGCGTGCGGAGCCGGCGCCGACGCTGGACGGGCTGCGGGGGAAGGCGCTGGAGCGGGCGCGGCGCTCGGCGGGGTTGGAGCGGCTTCCGGCGGAGGTGCGGCTGCGGGTGGCGCGGCACGGGGCGGAGCGGGCCCGGTAGCTCTACGGGGCGGGGCCTCCGGGTGCGGGTACTTGGTGGTTGCCCGGGGGCGGGGGTGCCCTGGGGTGCGCGGTCGGTTGTGTGGGTGGGTGCGGGTGCGGGGCCTCCGGGGCGGGGTCCTGGACCGTATATTTACGGCGCCGACGACAGTTGAGCGTGGGGTGGGCCGGAGATTGGCGCCACAAATACACGTAAGCGTCCAGGACCCCACCCCTCCGACCCCGCCCCCTCCCGCCTCGTCGGCGACCGCACTCCGGCGGCCCCGGGCACCTGTCCGGTGACGGGTGTGCCGGGTGGCGCGGGTGCTGGGCCGGGGTGGGTACGATCCCGCTCTCGTCTCGTCGTGTCGGTGTCCGTATCCCGGTGGTCCTGAGTGCCTGTCCGGTGACGGGTGTGCCGGGTGGCGCGGGTGCTGGGCCGGGGTGGGTACGACCTCGTCCCCTCCCGCCTCGTCGGCGTCCGCGCCCCGGTGGTCCGGATGCCTGTTCTGTTTCGGGTTCGTCCGGGCGCGGGTGCGGTCCCCGCCCCTCCCGTCTCTTCGGCGACCGCTGGCGGGGTCCGGGGCGGAGTCCCGGCGGGGGGC
>NZ_BBOX01000218.1 GCF_001553455.1 Streptomyces hygroscopicus subsp. hygroscopicus | reverse complement strand
TTCCGGTACCGGGGGCGGTCCGGGTCGGCCGGTCCCCGCCCCGTCCGTCGTCGTCGACCGACCGCGTCGGCGGGGTCCGGGNGCGTCCCGGCGGGACCGCGGGGGGCCCCCCGGAAGGCCGGGGCGGAGCCCCTCAGAAGCCGTGGAGGGCGCCGCCGTCCACCGGGAGCATCAGGCCGGTGAGGTAGGACGCCGCCGGGGACAGCAGGAACGCGGCGGACTTGCCGAATTCCTCGGGCGTCCCGTACCGCCGCAGCGGGATCGCCGCCGCGTTCCGCTCGCGTGCCGCCTCCGCGTCGCCGGAAAGGCCGTCCAGCTCGCGCACCCGGTCGGTGTCGATGCGGGCCGGGAGGAGGCCCACGACGCGGATGCCGCGGGGGCCGAGTTCCAGGGAGAGGGACTTGGCGAAACCGGCGAGGCCCGGCCGCAGGCCGTTGGAGATGGTGAGGCCGGGGATCGGCTCGTGGACGGAGCCGGAGAGGACGAAGCCGATCACGCCGCCGGAGGAGAGCTGCTCCGCGGCGGTACGCGCGAGGCGGACGGCACCGAGGAAGACGGAGTCGAAGGCGGCCTGCCACTGGGCGTCGGTGAGGTCGGCCGTGAGTCCGGCCGGCGGGCCGCCGACGCTGATGAGGACGCCGTCGAAGCCGCCGAAGTGTTCGCGGGCGGTGGCGATGAGACGGGCCGCGGCCTCGGGGTCGGCGTTGTCGGCGGCGACGCCGACGGCGTTCGGGCCGAGGTCGGCGGCGACGGCGGCCGCCGTGTCGGCGTCGCGGCCGGTGATGACGGTCTTCGCACCGTCGGCGATCAGCTCACGGGCGGCCGCGAGGCCCAGCCCGCGGGTGGCTCCGGTGACGATGTACACCCGGTCTTTGAGTCCAAGATCCATGGGGGTCAGTCTGCCTTGACCCCCTCCGCGAGGGTGAGGGCGGTCCCCACCAGGCCGACGTGGCTGAACGCCTGGGGGAAGTTGCCGAGCTGCCGGCCGGACGCGGGGTCGTACTCCTCGGCGAGCAGTCCGACGTCGTTGCGGAACCCGAGGAGGCGTTCGAAGAGCGCGCGGGCGTCCTTGTGGCGGCCGGTCAGCTGGAGGGCGTCGGCGAGCCAGAAGGAGCAGGCGAGGAAGGCGCCCTCGGAGCCGGGGAGGCCGTCGGGGTTGCCGTCGGTGCCGGTGGTGTAGCGGCGGATGACGCCGTCCTCGCTGAGTTCGCGGCGGACCGCGTCGATGGTGCCGAGGACCCGCGGGTCGTCGGCGGGGAGGAAGCCGACACGGGGGATGAGCAGGGTCGCGGCGTCCAGCTCGGTGGAGCCGTAGGACTGGGTGAAGGTGGACCGCCCGGGGTCGTAGCCCTTGTCGCAGACCTCGCGGTGGACGGCGTCGCGCATGGCGCGCCAGCGGTTCACGTCGCCGCTCAGCTCGGGGTGGGCCTCGATGGCGCGGACGGCGCGGTCGGCGGCGACCCAGGCCATGACCTTGGAGTGGACGAAGTGGCGGCGGGGCCCGCGGACCTCCCACAGCCCCTCGTCGGGGTCGTGCCAGGCGGATTCCAGGAAGTCCATGAGGGCGGTCTGGATCTTCCAGGCGTGCGGTTCGGCGGGCAGCCCGGCGGAGCGGGCCAGGTGGAAGGTGTCGAGCACCTCGCCGTAGACGTCGAGCTGACGCTGGTCGACGGCGTCGTTGCCGACCCGGACCGGGGCCGAGTGCTGGTACCCCTCCAGCCAGGGGAGCTCGTGCTCGTGGATCCGGCGCTCGCCCCGGATGCCGTACATGATCTGCAGTTCGGCCGGGTCGCCGGCGATCGCCCGCAGCAGCCAGTCGCGCCAGGCGGCGGCCTCCTCGCGGTACCCGGCGCGGAGCAGGGCGTTCAGGGTGAGGGTGGAGTCGCGCAGCCAGCAGTAGCGGTAGTCCCAGTTGCGGACCCCGCCGGGGCTTTCGGGCAGCGAGGTGGTGGGGGCCGCGACGATACCGCCGCTCGGAGCGTAGGTGAGCGCCTTGAGGGTGATCAGGGAGCGCATGACGGCGTCCCGGTACGGGCCCTGGTAGCGGCAGCGGGCGGCCCAGCCGCGCCAGTCCTCCAGGCTGGAGCGGAGCGAGTGGTACGGGTCGAGGAGCCGGGGGCGGGGCTCGTGGGAGGGGTGCCAGGTGAGCACGAAGGCCACCCGGTCCCCGGCGGAGACGGTGAACTCCGAGCGGGTGCTGAAGTCCTTGCCGTAGGTGTGGACCTCGGGCTCCGAGCGCAGCCACACCGAGTCCGGTCCGGCGACCGCGATCCGGTGGCCGTCGGTGCGGCGCACCCAGGGGATGACGCGGCCGTAGTCGAAGCGCAGCCGGAGCACGCCGAGCATCTCGACGCTGCCGGAGACGCCCTCCACGACGCGGACGACATCGGGGGCGCGGTCGCGCTGCGGCATGAAGTCGATGACCTTGACCGTGCCCGTCCCGGTCTCCCAGACCGACTCCAGGACGAGGGAGTCGTCCAGGTAGCCGCGGCGGGTGCAGGCGCCCGCGCCCTTGGGGGCGAGCCGCCAGTGCCCGTTGTCCTGGTCGCCGATGAGGGCGGCGAAGCAGGCCGGTGAGTCGAAGCGGGGCAGGCACAGCCAGTCGATCGAGCCATGGCGGCTGACCAGGGCGGCCGTCTGGTGGTCACCGATGAGGGCGTAGTCGTCGATGCGCTGAGCCATGTCGGGGCGCCTTCCCTGGACGCGGGATCCTAGGCCCTCGATCCTGGGCCCTGGGGATTCTGGGCCCTCCTAGGTGCTGGACGGGACCTGCTCGGCGGTGGCCTGCTCGGCGGTGGCCGCGGCCTTCGCGGCCTCGGCGGCGCGGTCCCGGCGCTCGCGGCGGGCCAGCACGAACCAGCCGATGGGCACACCGGCGGAGAACAGCCACCACTGGACGGCGTAGGCCATGTGCGGGCCGATGTCGCTGTGGTCGGGCGCGGCGACCGTCCGGGGCTGTTTGCCGCCGCCCTTGGGGGAGGACGAGGTGAGCTCGATGTAGCCGCCGAGGACGGGCCGGGACAGGGCCTTCGCCTGCTGCTCGCTGTTGATCAGCGAGACCTGGCGGGGCGGCAGCCCCTTCTTGTCCTTGATGCCGCTGTTGCCGGTGGTCTCGTCGGCCTTCAGCCGGCCGGTGACGGTGACCTTGCCGGAGGGCGCGGCGGGCACGTCGGGAAATTTCGTGAGGTCCGCGCCGGCCGGGATCCAGCCCCGGTTGACCAGGACCGCGCGGTCGTCCGGGAGCAGCAGCGGGGTGAGGACGAAATAGCCGATGGACTGCTCGTCGGAGCCGGTGCGCTGGCGGACGACGACCTCGTGGGCGGTGTCGTAGGTGCCGGTGGCGGTCACCGTGCGCCAGGTGTCGTCGCGGGGGACCGTACGGCCGGGGGAGGTGAGCTTCTCGACGGCCACGGCCGGGGCGCCGAGGTTGTCCCCGATGAGCTGGTTCTGCGCGACGCGGTGCTCATGCCGGTGCAGCTGCCAGAAACCCAGCCTGATCATCGTCGGGATCAGGGCCAGGGCCACGAGTGTGAGGATCACCCACTGCCGGGTCAACAGGAAGCGGTACACGTCCTTGACCCTACTCGGCGTGGATTGTCCCCCGGCCGGTGGGGGCGGCCGGGGGACAATCCACGCAGGTGGCCGGGGTCACACATGGTCGACGATGCCCACCTTCCCTTCCGCCCGCGCGCAGTGCGCACAGCAGTAGAAGTGGCCGTCCGCCTCCACGCCCTGCCCGATGATCTGGGCCCGGCAGTGTTCGCAGATGGGCGCCATGCGGTGGATGGCGCACTGGAAGCAGTCGAAGACGTGCACGCTGCCCTGCGCGTGCACCTCGAACGTCATCCGGTAGTCGTTTCCGCAGACCTCACAACGTGCCATGCGCCTCAGCGTGCGGGGCCGGGCGGTGGCGGGCGAGCGGCGGGCGGGCGCGTCGCGCCGACTTCACCTGTTTGTCGGCGGCGCGGGGGTGACGTCCTGGAGGAGTTGCATGAAGGCCGCCTCGTCGATGATCGGCGTGCCGAAGGAGCGGGCCTTGGCGGTCTTGGACGTGGGCGACTCGGGGTCGTTGGTCACCAGCACGCTGGTGAGCCGGGAGACGCTGGTGGCCACGTGCAGCCCGGCCTCGACCGCCCGGTCCTCCAGCAGCTCGCGGTCCACGGAGGTGTCCCCGGAGAACGCCACCCGCATGCCCTGGACCAGCTGCCCGCCGGGCTCGTAGCGCCCGGGGTTGGGGTAGGGGCAGGCGGGGCGCTTGCGGCTGGGGCGCCAGGTCTGCCGGTACGACCGCTGGCGGCCGATCGCCGGGCCGTCGGACCACTCGGTCAGCGGCTGGCAGGCCAGCAGCGGCAGGCGCAGCCCGGTCTCGGCGGCCCGGTGCAGGCTGGGCCGGAACGCCTCGGCGAGCACCCGCGCGTCGTCCAGGGCGTGGTGGGCGCGCCGCTGGACCACTCCGTAGTGCGCGGCGAGGGTCTCCAGCTTGTGGTTGGGCAGCGGCAGGCCCAGCTCCTTGGAGAGGGCGATGGTGCACAGCCGCTGCCGTACCGGCGCGGCGCTCCTGGTGCGGGCGTACTCACGGGCGAGCATCGACCAGTCGAAGGCGGCGTTGTGCGCGACCAGCACGCGGTCGGCGAGGCGCGCGGAGAGCTGCTCGGCGATCTCGGGGAAGCGCGGGGCGTCGGCGAGCATCTCCGCGGTGAGGCCGTGGATCCACACCGGGCCCGGATCGCGCTGCGGGTTGACCAGGGTGTACCAGTGGTCCTGCACCGCGCCGCGGGCGTCGAGCTGATAGACCGCCGCGGAGACGATCCGGTCGTCGCGGGCCAGGCCGGTGGTCTCCACGTCGACGACCGCGTAACCCTGCGGATAGGTGGCCGGCCACGAGGACGGCGGTGCGGGGTGCGGTGCGGCAGCCGTGGGGTCTTCGAGCATGGTCCTTGAGCATACGGGCCGTCGCCGACAACCCCGACGGGCGGGCCGGTCGGGGCGGGTGCGCCCGGGGT
>NZ_BBOX01000217.1 GCF_001553455.1 Streptomyces hygroscopicus subsp. hygroscopicus | reverse complement strand
GCCCGGGGTTGACGGGGCGTCGGGTCGTCCCGCCGCGAGCGCCGGCGGCGCACGGGCGAGGGCGTGCCGCCGGTCCGGAACGCCGCGGGGTGCGGGAGGGCCGTGCCGCCGGTCCGGAACGCCGCGGGGTGCGGGCCGGGCCCCGTTGTTGACACGCCATCTACCGTACTTGTTGGTAACTACCCCTGGCCGTGACCTCCTGGGCGGTTCTATGTTGCGCACATGCCACATCTGCCCAATGCCGTGCAGTGGTCGATTCCGGCCTTCGTCCTGCTCACCGTCGTAGAGATGGTGAGCTACCGGCTCCACCCCGACGAGGACGCCGAGGGCTACGCGGCCAAGGACGCCGCGACCAGCGTCACCATGGGGCTCGGCAGCCTCGTCTTCGACCTGATGTGGAAGATCCCGATCGTGGCGGTCTACACCGCCGTCCACGAACTCACCCCGCTGCGCGTCCCGGTGGAGTGGTGGACGCTGCCGCTGATGCTGCTCGCCCAGGACTTCTCGTACTACTGGTCGCACCGCGGCCACCACGTCGTCCGCATCCTGTGGGCGTGTCATGTGGTGCACCACTCCAGCCGCAGGTTCAACCTCACCACCGCCCTGCGGCAGCCGTGGACCACCTGGACCGTATGGCCGTTCTACGTGCCGATGATCGCGCTCGGGGTGCACCCCGCGGCGGTGGCGTTCTGCTCGTCGGTGAACCTCGTCTACCAGTTCTGGATCCACACCGAGCGGATCGGCACCCTGCCGCGCCCCGTCGAGTTCCTCTTCAACACCCCCTCGCACCACCGCGTCCACCACGCCTCCCAAGGGGACTACCTGGACCGGAACTTCGGCGGCATCCTCATCGTCTGGGACCGGCTGTTCCGGACGTTCGTCCCCGAGACCGAGCGGCCCGTCTACGGTCTGACGAAGAACATCGACACCTACAACCCGCTGCGCGTGGCCACCCACGAGTACGTGGCCATCGCCCGCGACGTCGCGGCCGCGCGGGGCTGGCGCGAGCGGGCGGGCCGGGTCTTCGCCGGTCCGGGCTGGCGGCCCGGACCGGCCCCGGAGGCCGTGCGGCCGGACCCGGTCGGCGAGGGGGTGGGGTGACCGCCACCGGGCGCGCGGCACGGGCCCTGCCGGTCCTCTTCGCGCTGCTGACGGCCGTTCACCTCGGCGCGCTCCTCGCGGACGCCACCGCCGCCGCCCATCTCACCAAGCCCGCCCTGATGCCCGTCCTCGCCGGATGGGCGCTGGTGCGCGGCGGGCCGTGGCCGCTCCCCGCCGCGCTGCTGTGCGGCTGCGGCGGCGATGTGCTGCTGCAGACCGGCGGCCAGGCCGCGTTCCTGGCCGGAATGGGGTGCTTCGCGGCCGGGCACCTCTGCTATCTGGCGCTGTTCGCCCGCGCCGGGCGGCGCCGTACGGCACCCTGGGCTGCCGCCGGATACGGGGCGGCGTGGCTGGGCACGGTGGCGCTGCTGTGGCCCGGCCTCGAGCCGCCGCTGCGGCTCCCCGTCGCCGGCTACAGCCTGCTGCTGACGGCCATGGGCCTCGGCGCGCTGGGGGCGGGCCGGTGGACCGGGCTCGGCGGGGCGCTGTTCCTGCTCTCCGACACCCTGATCGCGGCCGGGCTCGCCGGCTGGCCACGGCCGCCGGTGCCCCAGTTCTGGATCATGGCGGGCTATGCCGCCGCCCAGTGGCTGCTGACGGCCGGCGTGCTGCGCGACGAAACCCCGCGCCCCGGACCGGAACCGGCGCCGGCCGGGTCGGCCGGGAAGGCCGTCTGACGCCGGTCGGGTCGGCCGGGGGCGCCGTCTGACGCCGATCAGGTCGGCCGGGGGCGCCGTCTGATGTCGCGGCTTCGTGGGGGACGTGCGTACGGGCCGCCGGGCGGCATCGCCGCGGCGGCCCGCACAGGGTGTCAGCCGGTCACTTCTGGACGGCGTCCAGGGCGTCCGCGAGCCCGGCGCCGTAGAAGCCGTTGTACCGCTTACCGCCCTCGCACACCGCGTCGACCGTGCCGTCGCCGTCGATGTCGTAGTCGGTCGGGCAGGCGATGCCGTCGGCCTCGGCCTTGAGCAGCGCCTTCACCCGCGCGGCGGAGGCGTGCGGATGGGTGCTCTTGATGAGCGCCGCGACACCGGCGACATGCGGCGAGGCCATCGAGGTGCCCGCCATGTAGCCGTACTTCCCGCCCGGCAGCGTGTTGTAGATCAGGCCGCTGGTCGCCGGGGGCTCCGGCTTCTGGTAGGCGGTGCTGTCGCCGCCGGGGGCCGCGATGTCGATGACCCCGAGGCCGTAGTTGGAGAACGAGGACTTGAGCCCCTTGGCGCCGGTCGAGGCGACGGTGACGACGCCCGGCAGCTGGGTCGGGATGTCCAGGCACACGCGCGGGTCCACCTCGCGGTCACTGGGGGTGCCGTCGTTGGGGCTGGACGGGTCGACGATGGTGTCCGAGGTCAGGTCGTAGTTCTCGTTGCCCGCCGCGGCCACATTGACCACGCCCTTGCGCTCCGCGTACGACGAGGCCCGGCGCACCGCCTCGACCAGGGCCTTCTGGTCCGGGTCCGTGGTGCAGTTGAAGTACCACGGGTCGGTGTAATAGCTGTTGTTGGTGACGTCCACACCGTGTTCGGCGGCCCAGACGAAACCGCAGACGACCGCCTCGGTGTAGAAGGACCCGCCGGTGGTGGACACCTTGATGCCGGAGACCTTGACGCCCGGGGCCACCCCGGTGACGCCGATGCCGTTCTTCGCGGCGGCGATCTCACCGGCGACATGCGTTCCGTGCGGGGACTCCTCGGCGCTCGGCCGCCAGGCGCCGTCGGTGGTGTCCGGCTTGCCCGTCACACAGTTCACGGACGCCTTGCGGTCGAAGTTCGGCGCCAGATCGGGGTGGGTGTCGTCCACACCGGTGTCGATGACCCCGACGGTGACGTTCCGGCTGCCCAGGCTCTTCTCATGGGCCTTGTCCGCCTTGATGGCCGGCAGATCCCACTGCAGCGGCTCCAGCGGGTCCTGCCCGGCCGTGGCCTTCGCCGCCACCGCCTGCCGCTCCTTCTCGCTCAGCAGCTTCGGCGCGTCGATGTCGTCGGTGGACTGGGCGGGCAGCGGTGCGGTGCGGGTGTTGCCGGCCGAGGAGACGCCGCGGACCTTGCGGACGGTCGTGGCGAAGTCCGGGTTGGCGGAGTGGACGACGATGACGCCGATCCGGTCGTAGGAGATCACCACCGTGCCGCCGGCCTGGGCGATGGCCTTGCGGATCCGGGACGGGTCCTGCCCCGGACGGGTGTTGACGACATAGCTCAGCGACGGGCCGTCGGCCGCTGCGGACGCGGCGGCGTGGCCGTCCCGGCCCAGGGCGGTGGCGGTGGTGGGCAGGAAGGCCAGCGCGGTGGTGAGCGCCATGGCGGCGGGTATCGCGGCGGTGCGCAGCGGCAGGGAGGTGCGGCGCGGCGTCATGGGTACTCCGGTTCTCTCGGTGTGATGGAGCGTGATGGAGTGTGATGGAGCGTGAGGGAAGACGATCCGGGCGGTCGGGCCGGGCTGGACCGACAGCGTTCCGGACCGGGGGCGCGAACGCGCGCTCAGCGCGCCAGTCGGGGGACGCGGAGCCCCCGGGCGCGGGCGGCCGTCCGGGCCGGGTCAACGGCGGCGGCCGGGCCGGGGTCATCCGCACAGGCGAAGGCGCGCGCCCTCACGGGGCGGATCCCGCTCGCCGCCTCGACACCCCGGGACGCCGCGGGACCGGGGCGGAGGCGGCGGGGAGTGGCGAGGGGGCGGTACGGAGCCGACGGGCCGTCAAAGGCCCGCCGTCCGGGTCTTGGAGGGGCCGATCTCGGATGAGCCATGGGATCTCCACTTCGTCCGTGCGGACCGCCCGGACGCACCTGGCGCAGGGGCGGGTACATGACGATGGAAGCTATCGCTGATCAAGGTCGGGCATCAATGCATTCCGGAAGAAAACCCGCCACAGTACCCGGAGCCGATCCCTCCGCCGCATCCGTGTCCGTCTTCCAACCAACCGGACCCTGTCGTACGGGTCGGCCGCGCCCTACCATGCGTGATCTGGATCACCCCGTGCCGCCGTAGTTCTCCCCACCGGACCCACCCACCAGGAGAGACCGTGGATACCGCACCGGCCAGCGATCGCCCCGGCGATCAGCGGCAACGAGACCGTTCTTCCTACGCCGAGGTGCAAGCGAGCGCGGAGTTCGGCGAACTGCGCGGTGCCCACCGCTCGTTCGCCTTCCCGCTCACCATCGCGTTCGTCAGCTGGTACCTGCTCTACGTCCTGCTGTCCAACTACGCGGACGGCTTCATGGGCACCAAGGTCGTCGGCCATGTCAACGTGGCCCTGGTGTTCGGGCTCGCCCAGTTCCTGACCACCTTCCTCATCGCCTGGTGGTACTCCCGGCACGCCGCGGCCAAGCTCGACCCCCGCGCCGAGGCGATCAGGTCCCGTCTGGAGGAGCGCCCATGAGCCCCCATCTGCTCGCCGCCGAGAGCGCCTCGGACAACCGGCTGCTGATCGTCACGCTCTTCGCGGTCTTCGTCGTGGCGACCCTCGCCATCACCGTCTGGGCGGGCCGGCAGACCAAGGACGCCACCGACTTCTACGCCGGCGGCCGCCAGTTCTCCGGCTTCCAGAACGGCCTGGCCATCTCCGGCGACTACATGTCCGCCGCGTCCTTCCTCGGCATCGCCGGCGCCATCGCGCTCTCCGGCTACGACGGCTTCCTGTACTCCATCGGCTTCCTCGTCGCCTGGCTGGTCGCCCTGCTGCTGGTCGCCGAACCGCTGCGCAACTCCGGCCGCTACACGATGGGCGACGTGCTCGCCTACCGGATGCGCCAGCGCCCGGTGCGCACCGCCGCGGGCGTCTCCACCATCGTCGTCTCGATCTTCTACCTGCTGGCCCAGATGGCGGGCGCGGGCGTGCTGGTCTCCCTGCTGCTGGGCATCACCAGCGAGGCCGGGAAGATCCTCATCGTGGTCCTCGTCGGCGTGGTGATGATGCTCTACGTCACCATCGGCGGCATGAAGGGCACCACCTGGGTGCAGATGGTCAAGGCCGTGCTGCTGATCCTGGGCACCCTGCTGATCACCTTCCTGGTGCTGCTGAAGTTCCACTTCAACGTCTCCGACCTGCTCGGCGAGGCGGCCAGGAACAGCGGCATCGGCGAGTCGTTCCTGGAGCCGGGGCTGAAGTACGGGCTCGACGCCACCAGCAAGCTCGACTTCCTCTCGCTCGGCATCGCCCTGGTCCTGGGCACCGCGGGACTGCCGCACATCCTCATCCGCTTCTACACCGTGCCCACCGCCCAGGCCGCCCGTAAGTCGGTCAACTGGGCCATCGGCATCATCGGCGTCTTCTACCTGATGACCATCGCGCTGGGCTTCGGCGCCGCCGCGCTGCTGGACCGCGACGACATCATCGCCTCCAACAAGTCGGGCAACACCGCCGCCCCGCTGCTCGCCGAGGAGATCGGCGGCGGAGCCAACTCCACCGGCGGCGCCATCCTGCTCGCGGTGATCTCCGCGGTGGCGTTCGCGACGATCCTCGCCGTGGTCGCCGGACTCACCCTCGCCTCCTCGTCCTCCTTCGCCCACGACCTGTACGCCAACGTCATCCGCAAGGGACAGGCGACGCAGAAGGAGGAGATCTCGGCGGCCCGCTGGGCCACCGTCGGCATCGGCACCGTCGCGGTCGTCCTAGGGGTCTTCGCACGCGACCTCAACGTCGCCGGACTGGTGGCGCTCGCCTTCGCGGTCGCCGCCTCCGCCAATCTCCCGACCATCCTCTACAGCCTGTTCTGGAAGCGGTTCACCACCCGGGGCGCGCTGTGGTCCATCTACGGCGGACTGGTCTCCTCGGTCTTCCTGGTGCTCTTCTCGCCCGTCGTCTCGGGCAAGGAGACCTCGATGTTCCCGGACGTGGACTTCCACTGGTTCCCGCTGGAGAACCCCGGGCTGATCTCCATCCCGCTGGGATTCCTGCTCGGCTGGGTGGGCACCCTGCTGTCCAAGGAGGAGCCGGACCCGGACAAGTACGCCGAACTGGAGGTCCGCTCGCTCACCGGGCACGGCGCCCACTGAGCCGCCTGTGCCACCCGCGCGGCCCCTCCCTGTCACACCCGTCGCGTAGGCTGCGGGACAATTGAGCGCAGTGCACGCACGCCAACCGTGGAGGGGCCGCACCATGCTGATCGACACCTATGGTCGCGTAGCCACCGACCTGCGTGTCTCCCTGACCGACCGCTGCAACCTGCGCTGCACCTACTGCATGCCGGAAGAGGGCCTGCAGTGGCTCGCCAAACCGGACCTGCTCACCGACGACGAGATAGTCCGGCTGGTCCGGATCGCCGTCACCGAGCTGGGGGTCACCGAGGTCCGCTTCACCGGCGGTGAGCCCCTGCTGCGCCCCGGCCTGGTCGGCATCGTCGAGCGCTGCGCGGCCCTCGCCCCCCGCCCCCAGATGTCGCTCACCACCAACGGCATCGGGCTGGAGCGCACCGCCCGGGCCCTGCGCGACGCGGGCCTGGACCGGGTCAATGTCTCGCTCGACACCCTGCGCCCGGAGGTCTTCCAGGCCCTGACCCGGCGCAAGCGCCACGGCGATGTGCTGCGCGGCCTCGACGCGGCGCGCACCGCCGGGCTCGCCCCGGTGAAGGTCAACGCGGTGCTGATGCCCGGACTCAACGACGACGAGGCCCCCGACCTGCTCGCCTGGGCCCTGGAGAGCGGCTACGAGCTGCGCTTCATCGAGCAGATGCCGCTCGACGCCCAGCACGGCTGGAAGCGCGAGGGCATGATCACCGCCGGGGACATCCTGGCGAGCCTGCGCACCCGCTTCACCCTCACCCCCGAGGGGGACGAGGCGCGCGGCTCCGCGCCCGCCGAGCGCTGGCTGGTCGACGGCGGCCCGGCCCGGGTCGGCGTCATCGCCTCGGTCACCCGTCCCTTCTGCCGCGCCTGCGACCGCACCCGGCTGACCGCCGACGGCCAGGTGCGCACCTGCCTGTTCGCCCGCGAGGAGTCCGACCTGCGCGGAGCGCTGCGCTCCGGGGCCCCGGACGAGGAGATCGCCCGGCTGTGGCGGCAGGCGATGTGGGGCAAGAAGGCCGGGTCCGGGCTCGACGACCCGTCGTTCCTCCAGCCCGACCGCCCGATGTCGGCGATCGGCGGCTGACACCCTCCGGGCACCCCCGCCACCTGGGCGGAGGTGCCGGAACCGGGGCCTGCCGCGAGGGGCCGCGAAAGGCCGACGCCCGCCGCGACCACCGCCGCCCTGCCACCGCCGCGGTTCCGCGGCGCCGGGACGTGTGGCACCGGGCATCGAGCGCGGTGCACCGGAACCGCGTGACTGATCTGAGGTCTTCCCGAGCTTTCCGGCGCTGGGCTCAGTGGTCGGCGGCCGACCATTCCTCCAGCGTCACCACGTCCTTGAGGAAGCCACGCATCCCGAGGAACGTCGACAGATACTCGCGGTGCTCCTCGCAGGCCAGCCAGGTCTTGCGCCGCTCCGGGGTGTGGATCTTGGGGTTGTTCCAGGCCAGCACCCATACGGCGGGGGCGCGGCAGCCCTTGGCGGAGCAGATCACGGTGTCGGCCTCGGCGGCGGTCTCGCGGGTGTTCACACCGCAGACTCTACGGAAAGCCCGCCGGACACGGCGACGCCGGGCAGCCACGGGGGGAGCCGCCCGGCGTCGGTCCGTCGCTCCGACGGGGGATGCGGAGCGCGTACGCAGTATGTCACGAGGGATGGGGCGCGGTGCACCGGAACTGCACTATTGATCTGAGGTTTTCTTGAGCTTGCCGCAACGCGGCAGGTCAGCCCTGCTCGCCGCGTCCAGGATCGTTGATATGTCCGACGTCCTCCGGGACGGATTCCGCCCCGCGGGAAGGGGGTGGCTCCTCACCGCGCCCGGCCATCAGCATCGGACGGGGCGGGGCCGGGATGAAGGTGGTGGGCAGCGAAGTGGAGTTCTCCCGGCCCGCGTTGGCGATCACCACCGCGATGTACGGGAGCACCGCGCCCAGTACCAGGGCCACGATGGCCACGTGGCGCTCCACGTTCCACAACACCGCCGCCAGCACGACCGCCACGGTCCGCACCGACATCGAGATCACATAGCGACGCTGCCGGCCGCGCACGTCGTCGGCCAGTCCCTGCCGGGCTCCGGTGATCCGGAAGACCTCCGTACCGCCGTGCTTCCGCATCACGTTCCACCACCTGATCGCCGAGCGGGCTTTCCCGCTCTGGAACGTACTCAACGTTACGCCGCGCCTGCTCCTGGTTCGAGACCGGGGCACCCTGACGGGTGCCGACCCGGGTGCGCCACACGGCTTACCGGCCTTCCGGCGTGCGCCGTATCCGAAGTGGCCGAACACTGGAAGGAACGTGCATCTCTTCGCCGCGTGTCGGGAGGCGACATGAACTGGCTGTGGGCGATCGTCGTCGGTCTGATCCTGGGGGTGATCGCCAGGGCGATCCTGCCCGGCAAACAGGCCATTCCGCTCTGGCTGACCTGCGTCTACGGCATTCTGGGCGGCATGCTGGGCAACGCGGTGGCGGGCTGGATCGGGGTCAGGCACACCGGGGGCTTCGACTGGATCCGGCATCTGCTGCAGCTGGCGGGGGCTGTGCTGATCGTCGCCCTGGGCACACCGCTGTGGCACTCCATCCGCGGCGGCGGACGCAGACGGAGCGTGACCCGATGAGGGCCGTGAGCCGATGAGGGCCGTCAGCCGGGCGCCGTGGCGGGAGCCGGGCGCCGAGGACGGCCGGGGGAGACGGGGCGCCGACACGAGGGTGCCGAGATGAGCGGCGGCGGCCGGCGCGCGTGGTGGACGCGCGCCGGCCGCCGCTCCGGGCCGCACGGCTCCGGATCCCTCCCGTGGAGCCTCGGCTCTCATCAGCTCCAGCCCGCCCATGGGGCTTCGGCCTTCAGCAGCTCCAGCGCGCTCATGGGACTTCGGCTTTCGGCGGGGCGGGCTACACCCCCCGCACCTCGGCGATCTTCCGTCCGGCCTTCAGGTAGACCGTGCCGGAGGCCGCCGTGAGCCCGGCCGACGCGAGCGTCTCCGCGACCACCTCGGCCAGCGGGCGCACCGCCTGGGCCTCGGGAAGCACCACCGACTCCTGACCGCCCTCGGTCTCGACGACCAGCCGCAGACCGTTCTGCTTGGCCACCCGGCGGGCCGCCGAGGCGCTCGGCTGGAACTCCAGCACCTTGCTCAGCACGGTCGCGATGGACTCGGTGCCGTGCTCCGCGGCGTCGACCACCGGCAGCGTCCCGACGTCGGCGAAGCTCTTCTTGGAGAACTGGGCGACGAAGCCCGCACGGGCCGTCATCGCCTTCTCGACGCCGTACAGCGCCGCCACCACCTCACCCGCCAGGACCTTCTTCAGATCCATCGGATGCAGCGACCGGTCCTCCACCCGGGCGGTCACGGTGGCGATCTCCGCGTCCGTCCACTCGGTCCATGCCTGGAGGTACGGCTTCATCAGCCGGTCCGGAATCGACATGATCTTGCCGAAGACGTCGTCGGCGGTCGCGGACAGCGCGACGTAGTTGCCCTTGGACTTGGACATCTTGGCGCCGGTGCCGTCCGTGCCCTCGATCAGCGGCATCGTGACGACCAGCTGCGGCCGCTGTCCGCGCAGCTCCATCAGCTTGCGGCCCATCTGGAGATTGAGCAGCTGGTCCGCGCCGCCGAGCTCCACATCGCACTCCAGGGCCACCGAGTCCAGGGCCTGGGCGATCGGGTAGAGCAGCTCGGACATGGTCAGACCAGAGCCGGCGGCCAGCCGGTTGCGGAAGTCCTCGCGCTGCAGCAGCTGGGAGACCGGCACCTGGGAGAGCAGCCCCAGCAGCTCGGGGAAGGTGAACGGCGCCAGCCATTCGCTGTTCTGCCGGAAGCTGACCTTCTCGAAGTCGAAGAAGGGCCGGACCTGATCCTGGTAGCCCGCGAGGTTCCGGGCGATGTCCTCGTCGGTCAGCGGCGGGCGCTCCGCCGTACGGCCCGACGGGTCGCCGATCTTGGCCGTGAAGTCACCGATCAGCAGGGTGACGTCGTGTCCCATCCGCTGGAAGCGGTTGAGGATGATCATCGGCACCACATGGCCCAGATGCACATCGGCGGCCGTCGGGTCGATGCCCAGCTTGATCGCCAGGCCCTTGCCGGAGCCGACGCGCTCCTCGATCCGCTTGGCCAGCTCCTCCACCCCGGGCAGGATCTCGACCGTACGGGACGCGATCAGCTCGGCCTGCTCCATCGGCGACAGGTCCGTCAGGTCGAGATAGCGCCGCGAGCCCGTCTCCTCGAGCAGCCGCTCGACGGTCTTGTCGGAGGAGAGGTCCTGGGTGAGGAGCTCGCTGGCGCGGGCGACGGATTCGCCGAGGCGTGTCATGGCGTTCCTGGGGATAGACGATACGGATATGGCCTGGATGGGCGTGGACCAGTCTATTCGTCCGGCCGGAGCGGCCGGACCGGTCACACCCCCTTGCTGACGGAGCTCATGTTGAAGTCCGGGACGCGCAGCGCGGGCGCCGCGGCGCGGTTGAAGTAGTCGCTCCACTCACGGGCCAGCGTGCGCTCGGTGCGGCCCGCCTCGGTGGCGCGGGAGAGCAGGTCCACCGGGGACTCGTTGAACCGGAAGTTGTTCACCTCGCCGACCACCTCGCCGTTCTCCACGAGATAGACACCGTCCCGGGTCAGCCCGGTCAGCAGCAGCGTCGCCGGGTCCACCTCGCGGATGTACCACAGGCAGGTCAGCAGCAGGCCCCGTTCGGTCGAGGCCACCATCTCCTCCAGCGGGCGCGTGCCGCCCGCGTCCGCGATGAGGTTGTCGATCGCGGGGGAGAGCGGCAGCCCGGTGAGACCGGCCGTGTGCCGGGTGGTGACCAGCCGCTCCAGCACCCCGTCACGGATCCAGTCGGTGGCGGACAGCGGCAGACCGTTGTCGAAGACCGACGCGTCGTCCCCGGAGGAGTGCGCGATCACGAACGGCGCCGCCTCCAGCCCCGGCGCGGCCGGGTCGCTGCGCAGCGTGAGGGGCAGCTCGGACAGCTTCTCGCCGACCCGGGTGCCGCCGCCCGGCTTGCTGAAGACCGTACGGCCCTCCGCCGCGTCCCGGGCCGAGGAGGACCACAGCTGGTAGATCAGCAGATCGGCCACGGCGCTCGGGGGCAGCAGCGTCTCGTAGCGGCCGGCCGGCAGCTCGACCCTCCGCTCGGCCCAGGCGAGCCGCTGGGCCAGCTCGGCGTCGATCGCGGCCGGGTTCACATCGGTGAAGTCGCGGGTGGCCCGCCCGGCCCAGGCCGAACGCGCCCGGTCCGGGGACTTGGCGTTGACCTCGAGCGTGCCGGTGGGCTGGTCATGGCGCAGCCGCAGCCCGGTGGAGGTGCCCAGATAGCTGGAGACCAGCTCGTGGTGGGCGAATCCGTACAGCTCCCGGCCGCCCGCGCGGGCGGCCGCGAAGGACTCGCCGAGGACGGGGGCGAAGTCGGCGAACACCTCGGAGGAGGTCACGGCGGGGGGGTCGGTGAAGCCGGGCGAGCCGGACGCCCCCGGACCGGCCGCCACCAGGGGCTGGGCGTCCTCGGCCGGCTCCGCGCCGCGTGCGGCCGCCTCGGCGGCCCGCACCAGCGGCTCCAGATCGTCGGCGGTCACCGCGGACCGGGACACCACACCCGAGGCGGTGCCCCGGGCGCCGTTCACGGTGGCCACGACGGTGAGGGTACGGCCGCGGGTGACGCCGTTGGTGGTCAGGGCGTTGCCCGCCCAGCGCAGATTGGCCGTGGAGGTCTCGTTCGCGATCACCACGCAGCCGTCCGCACGGGACAGCTCCAGGGCGCGCTCGACGATCTCGTGCGGCTTGGTGCTCATCGACCGGCCTCCTGGGTGGTGTTGAGGATGTTCACGCCACGGAACAGCGCCGACGGGCAGCCGTGCGAGACGGCCGCGATCTGTCCGGGCTGGGCCTTGCCGCAGTTGAAGGCGCCGCCCAGGACATAGGTCCGCGGCCCGCCGACGGCCGTCATCGAACCCCAGAAGTCGGTGGTCGTGGCCTGGTAGGCGAAGTCCCGCACCTGCCCGGCGAGCGCCCCGTTCCTGATGCGGTACGCCCGCTGTGCCGTGAACTGGAAGTTGTACCGCTGCATATCGATCGACCAGGAGCGGTCGCCGACCAGATACAGACCGTTCTCGACGTCCCCGATCAGCTCCTCCGTCGAGGGGCCGTCGGGGGCGGGCTGGAGCGACACATTCGCCATCCGCTGCACCGGCACATGGCCCGGAGAATCGGCGAAGGCGCAGCCGTTCGACCGCTCGAAACCGGTCAGCCGGGCGATCCTGCGGTCCAGCTGGTAGCCGACGAGCATGCCGTCCCTGACCAGATCCCAGGACTGCGCGGCCACCCCCTCGTCGTCGTACCCGATGGTGGCCAGCCCGTGCTCGGCCGTCCGGTCCCCGGTGACGTTCATGACCTCGGAGCCGTACTTCAGCGTCCCGAGCTGGTCGAAGGTGGCGAAGGAGGTGCCCGCGTACGCCGCCTCGTAGCCGAGCGCACGATCCAGCTCGGTGGCGTGGCCGATCGACTCGTGGATGGTCAGCCAGAGATTGGACGGATCGACCACCAGGTCGTACGACCCGGCCTCGACCGAGGGGGCCCGCATCTTCTCGGCCAGCAGCTCCGGGATCTCCGCCAGCTCCGCGTCCCAGTCCCAGGCCCCCGCGCCGGGCCCCCCGGCCAGGTACTCCCAGCCGCGCCCGACCGGCGGAGCCAGGGTGCGCATCGAGTCGAACTCACCGCTGGCCGGGTCCACCGCGACGGCGGTCAGCTGCGGATGCAGGCGCACCCGCTGCTGGGTGGTCGTGGTGCCCGCCGTGTCCGCGTAGAACTTGTTCTCCTGCACGGTCAGCAGCGCCGCGTCCACGTGCGCCACCCCGTCGGCCGCCAGCAGCCGCTCGCTCCACTCCGCGAGCAGCCCGGTCTTGTCGGCGTCGGCCACGTCGAAGGGGTTGACGTCATACGAGGAGACCCAGGTCTTGTCGCCGTGCACCGGCTCGTCCGCCAGCTCCACGCGCTCGTCCGACCCCGCGGCCTCGATCACCTTGGCGGACAGCTTCGCCATCGCCACCGCCTGCGAGGCGACCCGCGCCGCCGCGTCCATGGTCAGATCCACCCCGGACGCGAACCCCCACGCCCCGCCGTGCACCACCCGCACCGCGTACCCCAGGTCGGTGGTGTCGGAGGCCCCGGCCGGCTTGGCGTCCCGCAACCGGTATGCGGCACTGCGCACCCGCTCGAACCGGAAGTCGGCATGCCCGGCCCCGAGCGCGCGGGCCCGCGCGAGCGCCGCATCGGCGAGTGCCCGCAGGGGCAGCGCGAGGAAGGACGGATCAATCTCGTGCGGCACGGGCGGCTCCTCTTCGTCGCGGTGTATGTCATGGCACGCGTCCAGCGTTCTACGCCCGTCCGCAGTGAACCATGCCGCTGGGGCGTGGGGCGCGGCAATTGCCTCTCGGCCCCGGGGCCTGG
This sequence comes from Streptomyces hygroscopicus subsp. hygroscopicus, assembly GCF_001553455.1. GTDB lineage: Bacteria > Actinomycetota > Actinomycetes > Streptomycetales > Streptomycetaceae > Streptomyces > Streptomyces hygroscopicus. The sequence goes on along the minus strand of NZ_BBOX01000217.1, from coordinate 13,707 downwards.
TGAGGGCGGGCGGCGCGCTTTGGGACACCCTCGACAGCGCGGCAGCTGTGCTGCACAAAGGACCGGGGGCAGCGGCAACTGGTGACGTCCTATCCCCGCGGCATTCCAGTCGAAATCACTCGCATTCGGTTCCTCCAGAAATCACGGCATTCGGGATTGGGGTCTGAGAAATCTTGGCCGGCTCGGTCGAGCAAGACGCAATTGATTCCGATGACCGCAGCGAGTAGGTCCTTCAATGTGGAGTTATTGGTGTTCCAGTGCCTCTGGACTAGAGCAATTGTGAAGTCCTGAAATTCCCTCGTGTTCAAGTCGCATTCATCGTCTACGATGTTCCCGATACCGGACTCCAGTTCCAGTAGTCGTGCCAAAGATCTGGCCTCTTCGATGAAGAGGCGGGCCACGAAGTTTGAAGGATTCCATACGTCCTTCCCTTCGAGCCGGAAAAAACAACTCACCTATTCCCACCTTACTCTGACGTCAACTCCTGGGTGGCTTTGTCGCCAAGACTCTACCCCGGCTTCGACTGCATTCTTGAAAGCAGGGGTGGCGCCTGGTGCGGTGAAATGTATCCCAATGGGGGCATGCTCCCATCCCTCAAGGTGGGACCGGGCTCTCACATAAGAGTCGAGCTTCTTGAAAACGTGTTTGTTGATCCAGGGCTCGACCTTCATGTTGGGGTTCTGGCCTGTGGCTGTTTTCTCCTCCCAGAGTACGCCGTCCTGGATCTTGTCGATATCCGTAATGGTGTCCGACCAGTCTTCCGGGTTATCCACTATGTAGTTTGTATCCCCCTCGACAGGAGGCCGCTCTCGGTTGCTTTTGCCGTCGGCGGGACACGTCGACGCAAGCCCGAGAGGATCCGCCCATGTGTGGGGGCTGTGGACATAGGCCATTGGATGCGCTGCTGGGGCCAGTCCAAGAGGATCAGGAGAGGCGTAGCGCGCTGTCTCCGGGTCGTAGTGGCGGAAATAGTTGTAGTGGAGGCCGGTTTCCGGGTCGGCGTATTGGCCCGGGAAGCGCAACGGGCAGTCCGCCGAGCCCGGTGGGGCGGGGAGGGGGGTGCCCCAGAGGGTGGTGCGGTGTTGCCAGGCCAGGGTGCCGTCCGGGGTGACCAGTTCCGTGGGGGTGCCGACCAGGTCGGTGACGATGGCGTGAAAGCGGGCGTCGTATTCCGATGAGGGACTGGTCTTGCTCAGGGGCGGGGGTGGGTTTTCCGCCGGGGCACCCGGTATCCGGTGTTCGGTTTGGGTGATGGGGCGGTGGGTGTCCGGGGCGTAGTCCCAGGTCAGCGTCGCGCCCTCGGGTGTCGTCTGCTCCGCCAGCCTCGTGCCGTCCCAGGCGAAGTCGACCCGCTCGGCTACCGCCCCGTTTTCCGCAAGGCGTTGTTTCGTCGTGCGGCGGCCCAGCGGGTCGTATGTGTAGTGCCAGCGCTCGCCGTCCGGGGTTGTCGCGTCGGTCAGGCGGTCTTCCGGGTTCCAGGTGTAGGTCCAGGTCCGTGTCTGGCCGTTGAGGAGTTTGCGGGTGCGGCGGACGAGGCGGCCCTGGGCGTCGTGTTCGTACGTCGTGCGGCCCGCGCGGTGGATCACCGTGCCGGTGAACTCCCGGTCGCCGGGCGCCTCGTGGCCCGGGGCCGTGGCGTGGGTCAGGTTGCCCGCCGCGTCGTAGGCGTACGTCTCGGTCCAGCCGTGGGCGTGGACCGCCGTCACGCGGCCGACCGGGTCGAGGTCGAAGCGGCGGGTGCCGGAGGTCAGCTCGCGGATCTCGGTGAGGTGGTCGTCCGGGCGGTAGGCGTACGCCCGGTGCTGCAAGAGCCGCCCCGCGCCGGACGCGTGGGTGAGGGACTGTGTCGTGAGGCGGTCCAGGGCGTCCCACGTCTGGGTCAGCGACACGTCGTCGCCGAAGGTCCTCGACGTCTCCCGGCCCGCCGCGTCGTACGCGAAGCGCAGCGCGTTGCCCGCCGTGGTGAGCGTCGTCGGGCGGCCTGCCGCGTCGTACGTCCACGCCGACCGCAGGCCGCTCGGGGTGATCCGCTCGGTGCGGTTGCCCGCCGCGTCGTATGCGTAGGCCGTCGTACGGCCGCCCACCGTCTCCGTCAGGACCCGGCCCCGCGCGTCATACGTGCGGCGCAGCTCCGTGTCCGGGTTCGCCGCCCGCGTCAGGCGGCCCGCCGCGTCGTACGCGAACGTCGTCTCCGTCCCGTCCGCCGTGCGCGTGGCGACCGTGCGGCCCAGAGCATCGCGCGTGTAGGCCAGGGTTTCGCCCGCGCCGTTGGTCCGGGAGATCAGGCGGCCCGCCGCGTCGTGCCGGTAGCCGAGCGTGCGGCCGTTGAAGTCCGTTTCCGTAACGACGCGCCCCGCCGCGTCGTAGGTGTATGTCCACCGCTTGCCCTGCGGGTTCGTCACCGCCGTCAGGCGCAGCTCGGTGTCGTACTCGAAGGCGTACCTCGCCCCGTCCGGCTCGGTCCGCGTCGCCGGGAGGTCGAAGTGGGTGTGGGTGTGGCGGGTGGTGTTGCCCGCCGGGTCGGTGTGTTCGAGGAGGTTGCCCTCGGCGTCCCAGGTCCAGGTCTCGCGGCTGCCGTCCGGCCGGGTGCGCCAGGCGGGCTTGCCCTCGATGGTCCAGCCCTGGCGGGTGACCTGGCCCAGGGGGTCGGTGACGCGGGTGATACGGCCGTGGGTGCCCCGGCGGACGGTGGTCGTGTTGCCCAGCGCGTCGGTGATCTCCACCGGCAGGCCCGCCCCGTCGCACGTCACGTTCACCGTGTGGCCCAGCGGGTCCGTGACCGACGTCAGGTTTCCCGACGCGTCGTAGGCGTAAGTCGTCTCCGCGCCCGTCGGGTCCGTGGTCCGGACGCGGTTGCCCCGGTCGTCGTACGCGTGGCGCCACACCGCGCCGTCCGGTTCGCACACCTCCAGCGGCAGGCCGTGTCCGTCGTACGTGGCCGTGGCCGCCGTGCCGTCCGGGAGCTCGACGCGTATCAGGTTGCCCGAATCGTCGTACGCGTAGCGCGTGGTGTGGCCCAGTGGGTCGGTCACCGACAGCGGCCGGCGGTCCGGCCCCGGGGCCCACGCGGTGCGGGTGGTGTGGCCCAGGGCGTCGGTGCGGGCCACCGTCCGGTACGCCTCGTCGAAGACGTACGTGATGCGGTGGCCGAGCGAGTCGGTGTAGACGGTGGTGCGGGACGCCTCGTCGTAGTGGAAGCGCCCGGTCATCATGTCGTCCGAGCCGATGGTGCGCAGCACGCGGCCCCGGTGGTCGTAGACGTACCCGAAGCGGGTGCCGTTGCGGTCGGTCCATGACGTGACGCGGTGCTGGTCGTCGTAGGTGAACCGCATCGGCTCGTCGGCCGAGTTGTAGACCTCGGTCAGGTCGCCCGCGTCGTTGTAGCCGAAGGAGACCAGCGGGGTCCCTCTCTCGGCGTCCCCCACACCCAGCAGGCGCAGCCCGGTGACGCGCATCAGCCCCGGGTCGGTGTCGATCGCGACGCGGTACCCGCCGGAGTGCGCCACCTCGCGCGGGGTGCCGTCCTCGTCGTAGCGGAAGGTGATCGACCGGCCGTTGCGGTCCTCGATCACCGTCAGCGGGAGGTCGTTGCCCCCCAGGCCGCCCAGCGGGGCGAAGCGCAGCGTGCGGGCCTGCTCCGGTATCTCGACCCGCATCGTGCCGCCCGCCGTGCCGTCCCAGCGCAGCGGCCAGCGCGGGCCCCGCACCGGATACGTGTCCTGGCCGGGCGTCGGCACCCCGTAGCGCAGCACCATGCCGTCGGCCGTGACGAACACGATCCCGTCCGCGTCCAGCTCCAGCCGCTGGTCGAGCGTGGCCGCCCAGGTGCGGCCGAACCAGCCGCCGCAGGTGTGCCCGGAGACGAAGGTGCGCTCCAGGACCAGGGGGAGGGCGCCGGGCAGCGACACGTCCGTGGCCGGCAGGACCATCTCGCCGGTCGCGACGTCGACCGGGTCGTTCTCGCAGTCCTTGTCGCGGGGGTGCCGGTCGTGCGTGCCCTCGCTGTGCGCCCGGTCGGACGCCTCGCCGTCCCGGCCCAGGGCCTTCTTCCGGGCCGCCAGCCGCTGGGCGGCGGTCTTGCCCGTCTGGAGCCCCTTGCGCAGCGCGCTCGCGCCGCCCGTTGCCAGGGCGAGCAGCAGCCCCGGGGTGATCTCGCCCGCCGCGCGCAGCGGGTCCTTGGACCACATGTCCCAGTTGGTGACCGCCTTCGCGAACTCCTTGGGGTGCTGGGCCGCGTACGCCGCGCCGTCCGCCATGCCCGCCAGCTGCATCGCGAAGTCGTTGGCGTCGCCCTTGAGGAGCGAGGCGGGAAGCTCGGCCGCGCCCACGATGCCGTGGTGGACCTTCCACAGCCCGTCCTTGAAACTGCTCCCGAACTTCTGCCAGTTGTTCGGCTTGTCCGGGGCCTTCTCCGCCGCCTTGTCGATCTTCTTCTTCGACGCGTCGACGACCAGCTGCAACTCCTCGATCAGCTTGTCCAGCCGACCGACGCACTCGTCCATCGCGGCGATGCCCGGATCGGTCTCCGAGGGCCGCTCCGGTAACTGCTCGTCGCCGCGCGTCACCGCGTCGTTGTACGCCTCGACCTTCTTGTTGTGCGCCTTGGACGCCGCCCGCGCCGCGTCCGCGTCCTCGATGATCGGCGCACAGCGCTTCTGCACCGACCGCAGCTTGGCCGCGTACGCCGCCAGCGCGCTCGCCGCATGCGTGAACTCGTCGTGGCCCGAGGCCAGCTCCTTCGGCAGCCGGTCGACCGCCTTCCGGAAGTCGCTCGCCCCCTTGCCCGACCAGTCCGCCAGCTCCAGCGGCCGCAGCTTGTCCTTGCCGTCCTGGAAGGCGCCCGCGTACGCGCGCAGCTCCAGCACCAGGTCGTCGATCTGCTCCGGATCGCCGGGGATCAGGTCCTTGGGCTCGGCGCCCGCCGGTATTCGTATCTGCGGGGTCCGCCCCGCGTCCGGATCGCTCATCAGGACTCGTCCCCGTACTCGCTCTGCAGCTTGCGCGCGAACTTCGACAACCCCGTGTCCTCCGGGCGCTTCTCCATCTCCGGCGCGCCCACGTGTTCCCAGGACCACCTGCCCGCCGCGCCCGACGGGAGCTTGGCCATGTTCTCGTCCGAGGGCCAGAAGTCCTTCACTCGCAGCAGATCCGCCAGCATGTACCCGGCCACCGCCTCGTACAGCCGGTCCACCACCACATCCGCGTGGTCCGCCAGCTCGCCCATGCCGAAGCCCCATGCCTTGACGAAGCCCTGGCCCGACTCCAGGAGTTCGGGAGCGCCGCAGTGCTGGAGGTAGGCCGTCAGCTTCTCCTGGCCGTTCTTCACCGACCGCGCCCCGACGACCGACTCCTCCAGCGGAGTGATCAGACCCTTCACCGACTCGATCTCGATCTTGTAGCCGTCGGCGCCCTCGTTGCCGCCGTACTTGCCGTGCTCGCCACCCTCGCTGGGGGCGCGGTTCACGTTCCTCGCGTCGGGATCAGCCACTGTCGGCCCCCTCCTCGTGGCCTTCCGCTTCCCGGTCCTCCGCCTCGCGCAGGGTCCCGGCGTCCAGCAGGAAGGGGCGCTCACTCAGCGGATCCACCAGCGCCCGTACGCCCTCGGGCAGCAGAGAAACCAGGTCCTCGGCCGTCGTGGACGCCCATCCGCACGCCCCCGCGAAGAGCGCGAGCCCTTCGAACGAGGTGAAGACCGGCACGAGCGGGCCCCCCTCGGCGGTCTCGGAGACCAGGAAGCCCGGGTTCTCCGGGCGCTGGAAGTACAGCCGCGCCTCCCGCAGCGCCGCCCACTTCTCCCGCTCCGACATCCGCGCCGTGGTCTCCCGGCGCACCAGGTCAGCCAGCGTCTCCCGGCCGCCTCGGCCAGGCGGCTGGTCGTTCCCTCCCCCAAACATGAGGGCTATCTTCACACAGACCTCCGACACCGTGGGTGACCGCCACACGGCTCTGCGCGATGAACGGGCTGAACCGCGATGACCCGCGATGAAAACGACAACGGCCGCCCCGGTTGCCTCCAGCCGCGCCGCGCCCCGGAAGAACGCCGGGAGCTGTACGTTCGCGACTTCCTCCGTCGCCGCCCGCAGCACCCCGAACGCCTCCAGCGCCTCGTCCGCCGCGTCCAGGAAATCCGGCTGCGGCACCCGGCGACCCTGCTCGACGGAGGAGAACCTGTTCCTCGCTGTACCCGATCGCCTCCCCCAACTGCGCCTGCGTGAGCCCCGCCCAGCGCATGCTGACGGACGCGACCGTGGTCCGCCTCGTCGGTGGGTTTCTGTAGGAACTCGACAGGGAGTGCCACATGCCCCTGTGGGCGCCCGATTCCTCCTCGGGGGTCTTGGACCGATAGTTTGCGAGGGTAGGGCTCGGCACGCGCTGTGACGTCCGGCTCGACACCGACATGAGAGATCGACAAGAGAAGGTGGTCCCTTGAGCCGCTCGGTTCTCGTCACCGGAGGCAACCGCGGCATCGGCCTCGCCATCGCGCGTGCCTTCGCCGACGCTGGCGACAAGGTCGCCATCACCTACCGGTCCGGTGAGCCGCCGGCCGGCTTCCTCGCGGTCAAGTGCGACATCACCGAGCCGGAGCAGGTCGAGCAGGCGTACAAGGAGATCGAGGAGAAGCACGGCGCGGTCGAGGTCCTGGTGGCCAACGCCGGGGTCACCCGCGACCAGCTGCTGATGCGGATGACCGAGGAGGACTTCGCCACCGTCCTCGACACCAACCTCACCGGCACGTTCCGCGTGGTCAAGCGGGCCAACCGGGGGATGCTGCGGGCCCGTAAGGGGCGTGTGGTGCTGATCTCGTCGGTCGTCGGGCTGCTGGGGTCGGCCGGTCAGGCGAACTACGCCGCGTCCAAGGCGGGCCTCGTCGGCTTCGCCCGCTCCCTCGCCCGTGAGCTGGGCTCGCGCAACATCACCGTCAACGTGGTCGCGCCCGGTTTCGTCGACACGGACATGACGCGTGCGCTCAGCGACGACCAGCGCGAGAACATCGTGAAGCAGGTACCGCTCGCGCGTTACGCGCAGCCCGAGGAGATCGCCGCCTCGGTCCGCTTCCTGGCCTCCGACGAGGCCGCGTACATCACTGGAGCCGTCATCCCTGTCGACGGCGGATTGGGCATGGGTCACTGAACGTCATGAGTGGAATTCTCGCCGGTAAGCGCATCCTGGTCACGGGCGTCATCACCGAGGCGTCCATCGCCTTCCACGCCGCCAGGCTCGCCCAGGAGGAGGGCGCCGAGGTCATCCTCACCGGTTTCGGCCGGGTCTCCCTCGTCGAGCGGATCGCCAAGCGGCTGCCCAAGCCCGCTCCGGTCATCGAGCTGGACGTGCAGAACCAGGAGCAGCTGGACGGCCTGGCCGACAAGGTGCGTGAGCACCTGGGCGAGGGCGTGGACCTCGACGGCGTGGTGCACTCCATCGCCTTCGGCCCCCAGGGCGCGTTCAACTTCCTCGAGGGCAGCTGGGAGGACGTCAGCACGGCCGTGCACGTCTCGGCCTACTCCCTCAAGGCGCTCACCATGGCGTGCCTGCCGGTGATGCCGCGCGGCGGCTCGATCGTCGGCCTGACCTTCGACGCCCAGTTCGCCTGGCCGAAGTACGACTGGATGGGCGTGGCCAAGGCCGCGCTGGAGTCCACCAACCGCTACCTCGCCCGCGACCTCGGCGAGAAGAACGTGCGCTGCAACCTGGTCTCCGCCGGGCCCATCAAGTCCATGGCCGCGAAGTCCATCCCCGGCTTCGAGGAGCTGGCGGACGTGTGGAACCACCGGGCCCCGATCGGCTGGGACCTGACCGACCCGGAGCCGGCCGGCCGCGGCGTCGTCGCCCTGCTGTCCGACTGGTTCCCGCGCACCACGGGCGAGATCGTGCATGTCGACGGCGGCGTGCACATGATGGGCGCCTGAGCCCACGGCGTTTCCGCGCGACGGCCGCCGTCCCACCCCCGCGAACCGCGGGCCCGGGGCGGCGGCCGTTCCGCGTGCGCGTTCACCCGTACGGGGGAGCAGGACGCGCGTACGGGTGGTGTGCACGCGCACTGTGGAGTCATACGACGAACCGACTCACCGGAGCGACAGCGGCACGGCCGAGGAGGTCCCGCATGCGTACGACCCGTCGTGTCGCCGCCGCGCTGCTGGTCGTCGCCATGGTGGGTCTGGTCATCGCCGCCTCCAGCTCCGCCGCGCAGGAGCGGCCCCGGCGGCGCGAGGCCGCGTGCCGGACCTCGGTACGCGGCTCGCACGCCACCGCGGACTGCTTCAATCCCAATCCCCGCACCGACCGGGTGCAACTGCACGTCGAATGCGCCCACTGGTGGGACCCGGACATGGACACCCACCCGGTAGAGGTCGGCCCGGCCCAGTACGTGCAGCTCGCCGAGCGCTGCTGGAAGGAGATACGGAAGGCGTGGGTGAGCCACCGGTGAGGTGAGCGGTCGCGGGTGAGGTGAGCGGTCGGGGGGCAGGTGAGGGGGCGCCGGTGAGGTGAACGGTCGCGGGTCAGGTGAGCGGTCGCCGGTGAGGTGAGCGGTCACCGGTCAGGTGAGGGGTCGCCGGTGAGAAGCGCGTGCGGGAGGTCGGCGCGGGCGCGCTCAGCAGGCGCGCTCAGCGGGCGCGCTCAGCGGTCGCGGAAGCGGCAGCCGAGCGGATGGGTGGCGGCCTCGGCCGCCGCCCGCTCCCCGTCGCCCTCCCGGATCGCCGCCACCAGCCGTCCGTGGTCCACATACGTCTCCGGACCCATGCGGGTGTCGAGGTCCGCGCGCAGGAAGGCGCGTACGACCGCGCCCAGATCCGCGTACAGCTCGGCCAGCACATCGTTGTGCGAGGCGGCCACGACCGCCATGTGCAAGGTGGTGTCCGCCTCGACGAAGGCCCCCGGGTCGCCCGCCGCCCAGGCCCGTTCCCGCCGGGCCAGCTGGGCGTCCAGCTGCTTGAGGTCCTGCTCGGTACGGCGCTCCGCGGCCAGCTGAGCCGCCGTGGTCTCCAGGGCGATGCGCAGCTCGACCACATGACCGGGGTCGGCACCGGCGAAGCGGCGGTGCATCACCCCGGCCAGTTCGCTGGTGGCCAGCACATAGGTGCCCGAACCCTGGCGGATGTCCAGCAGCCCGTTGTGCGCGAGGGCGCGCACGGCCTCCCGCACGGTGTTGCGCGCGACCCCCAGCTGCTCGACCAGTTCGGGCTCGGTGGGAATGCGCGAGCCCACCGGCCACTCGCCCGAGGTGATCTGGGCGCGCAGCTGGGAGATCACCTGATCGGCGAGCGCGGAGCGCCGGGGTGAGGTCAGCGGCATGACTCTCCTGTGCGTGGTGCGGTTGTGGCGGGGGCGGGCGGATGAGCCCTCCCATGATGCCGTCCGGCCGTTACCGGGCGGTTGCCACCCACTGGACGGGGATTCATCCCATGATTCTATGATGGTCGGCATGCAAACGTCCCCATCTGACAATCTCGCCACCCTCGACACCGCCTCCTCCGCCCCCCGCCCGGCGGAACCAGGGGGACCGCGTCGCCCGGCCTCACCATGGCGCGGCCGCGTCATGGCGGCCGGACTGCTCCTCGCCGCGCTCAACCTGCGCCCCGCCGTCACCAGCCTCGGCCCGCTGCTCGAAGAGGTCCGTGACGGCCTCGGGATGAGCGGCACCGTCGCCGGAGTGCTCACCTCCGTGCCCGCGGCCTGTTTCGCGATCTTCGGGCTCACCGCGCCCCGGCTGGCGCGCCGCTGGGGGCTGGGGGCCGTCGTCTGCGCCGGACTCGCCGCCATCGCCACCGGCCTCGTGCTGCGCCCCCTCGCGGGCGGGACCATGGTCTTCCTGGCCGCCAGTGGGCTCGCCCTGGCCGGGATCGCGGTGAGCAACATCCTGATGCCGGTGATCGTCAAGCGCTGGTTCCCGGACCGGGTCGGCGCGATGACGGGGCTGTACTCGATGGGTCTGTCGCTGGGCACGGCCGCCGCCGCGGCGGCCACCGTGCCGATGACCGACGCGCTGGGCGGCTCCTGGCGGGTCGGTCTCGGGGTGTGGGCGCTGGTCGCCGTCGTGGCGCTGGTGCCCTGGCTGTTCCTCGCCCGGGACCGGATGAACGGTTCGGAGGCGGGTGGCTCGGAGGCGGGCCGCTCGGCGGAGAGCGACACGGTGACGGGCGGGTCCGCGTCAGGCGGACCGGCGTCGGGCGGTTCCGTGGCGGGCGGCTCCGCGGCGGTCGGTTCGGGCGCGGACGCGTCCGCCACGGCCGAGGCTCCCGCCGCCGACGGGACCGCGATCCCCATCACCCGCAGCCCCATCGCCTGGGCGATGGCCGTCTTCTTCGGCTTCCAGGCCACCGCCGCGTACATCTCCATGGGCTGGATGCCGCAGATCTTCCGGGACGCGGGGGTCTCCGCCTCCACCTCCGGCGTGCTGCTGGCCGTGGTGATGGCCATGGGCGTGCCGCTCGCCTTCGTCCTGCCGCGGCTCGCCGCCCGGCTGCGACACCAGGGTGTGCTGGTCGTCATCCTCGGCGTCTTCGGCCTCGTCGGTTACGCCGGACTGTGGCTGGCCCCGGCCGAGGGCGCCTGGGCGTGGGCCGTACTGCTCGGCGTGGCCAACTGCGCCTTCCCGCTCGCCCTCACCATGATCGGCATGCGGGCGAGGACCCACGCGGGCGTGGCCCGGCTGTCGGCCTTCGCGCAGAGCATCGGCTATCTGCTGTCCATCCCGGGCCCGCTGCTGGTCGGCGTGCTCTACCAGCACAGCGGCGGCTGGGGACAGCCCATCGCGCTGATGGCCGGTTTCATGGTGCCGCAGATCGTCGCGGGCGTCCTGGCCGGGCGCGACCGCACCCTTGAGGACGAGGCATGAGCAAGGTCGCGTACGGGGGGTGGGACACTGGTGCCATGCCAGTGCTCGATGAGAACCCCCCGAACGGTCAGAAGAAGCTCCTCGTCATCTTCGGCGTGATGATCGGCATCACCGCGATCATCGCCGTGATCGCCACCCTCGCCTCGCCCTGACCTGGTGCGGGGGAACGGATGGTGGGGCTGTCCCCACCATCCCCTAGGGGGCCGGGCTCAGGGGTAACTGGGTGGCTCACCGGATGGGAGCGGCCCCGCCCGCTCCGTACCGTCGAACCACCAGAACATTCGGCGACCCCGGAGGCGATCCCATGTCCGCCCGCACTCGTACCCGGCCCGTACACCCGGCGGACAGCGGCGTGGACTTCCGGCTGCCGTGGTGGGCCCTCGCGCTTCCGGTCCTGGCCTTCGTGGCGCTGCTGCTCCTGCTCACCGGGCCCACCGACGCGCAGGCCGCGAGCAGCGGCTCCGGGCCGGTCTCGCAGACCGTGGAACTGCTGCACCGGCTCCTCGCACACGTGGCCCCCTGACCCCCGTAGGCAGCGGCCACCAGCCATGTCCGTCCTCTCCCGGCTGTGCTCACCTTTGACGAGGTCGTTCCAACACCCTGCGCCTCACGCACTGATTCGTGCGAAGCTGGGACTCATGAGCGTCGATGTGCCCCGCAGGATTGTCCTCCTTCGACACGCCAAGGCCGACTGGCCCCAGGTCGCCGACCATGAGCGCCCGCTCGCGGAGCGCGGCCGCAAGGACGCCCCGATCGCCGGGCGCCGGATCGCGGAGGCCGGTCTCACCCCCGAACTCACCCTCTGCTCCACCGCTCTGCGCACCCGTGAGACCTGGAAGCTGGTGGTCCACGAGCTGCCGCAGCGCCCCAAGACCGTCTACGAGGAGCGGCTGTACGACGCCTCGGTCGGCCAGCTCATCGAGGTGCTCAACGAGACCTCGGACGACATCACCGATCTGCTGGTCGTCGGCCACAACCCCGGGATGCACGGCCTTGCCGACGCGCTGGCGGGCGAGGCCGAGGAGGGCGCCCGGGAGCGGATGACCCGTGGCGCCTTCCCGACTGCCGCGTTCGCGGTCGTGACCTTCAGCGGCTCGTGGAAGTCGGTCGAGCTCGGCTGCGGGCGCCTGGCCGGCTTCTGGGCGCCCCACGAGTGATCCCCGGAGACGGGCCCCGAAGTGATCGCTGGGCGTCGCCGGGGGTGGCCGCCGGGCGCGGTCGCCGAGCGTCGCCGGGTGTGATCGCGGGGCGTCGCCGGGGGCGAACGCTGGGTGGGCTGCCGGGGGTCGTCAGGTGTGGACGCCGGGTGCGGTCGCCGAGCGTCGCTGGGTGTGACCGCCGGGTGTGATCGCCGGAGGGCATCCCACCGCATCGAGGGCGATCCCCGGGAGTGAGCCCACCGACAGCGGCCCCCGCTCCTCTTCGCCGTCATGCGGCCGGAGGAGCGGGGGCCGCTACGCGTTCCGGGACGGCCGGTGCGTTCCGGGCGGCCCGGACCCCCGCGCGGTCCGCCCGGACCCCCGCGCGGTCCGCCCCGAAGGCACCCGGCCCGACGTCAGTCCTCGTGGGCGTCCGCCGCCTCGACCTCTTCGCGGGTCACGCCCAGCAGATACAGCACGGTGTCGAGGAACGGCACGTTCACGGCGGTGTGCGCCGCCTCCCGCACCACCGGCTTGGCGTTGAAGGCGACCCCGAGCCCGGCCGCGTTCAGCATGTCCAGGTCGTTCGCCCCGTCACCGATCGCGACGGTCTGCACCAGCGGCACCCCCGCCTCGGCCGCGAAGCGCCGCAGCAGCCGGGCCTTGCCCGCCCGGTCCACCACCTCGCCGATCACCCGGCCGGTCAGCTTGCCGTCCACGATCTCCAGGGTGTTGGCGGAGGCGAAGTCCAGCCCCAGCCGCTCCTTGAGGTCGTCGGTGACCTGCGTGAAGCCACCGGAGACCACGCCCACCTGGTAGCCGAGACGCTTCAGGGTGCGGATCAGCGTACGGGCGCCGGGCGTGAGCCGGACCTCGGCGCGCACCTTCTCCACCACGGACTCGTCGATCCCCGCCAGCAGCGCCACCCGCGCGTGCAGCGACTGCTCGAAGTCCAGCTCACCGCGCATCGCCCGCGCCGTGACCTCGGCGACCTCGGCCTCGCACCCCGCGTGCGCGGCGAAGAGCTCGATCACCTCGTCCTGGATCAAGGTGGAGTCCACGTCCATGACCACCAGCCGCTGCGCCCGGCGCTGCAACCCCGACGCCACCACGGCCACATCGACGCCGATGTCGGCCGCCTCGGTGGCCAGCGCGGTGCGCAGCGGTTCCGTCTCGGCGCCGGATACCTCGAACTCCACGGCCGTCACCGGATACTTCGCCAGCCGGAAGATCCGGTCGATATTGCCGCCGGTGCCGGTGATCCGGGAGGCGATGGCGGCCGTCGACTCGGCGGTCAGCGGATTCCCCAGCACGGTGACGTGCGAGCGGCCCGTGCCGCGCGGCCGGTTGTCACCCCGGCCGGAGATGATCTCGGCCTGGAGCCGCATCGACTCGGCCCAGCTGTGCACGGTGGCCCGCAGATTGCCCTCCGCCCCGTCTGCCTTGGGGGCCGTGACCAGGACGCACAGCACGATGCGGCCCCGGGTGACGACCTGCTCTATGTCGACTATGTCCACGCCGTAGGCGGCGAGGGTGTCGCAGAGTCCGGCGGTGATGCCGGGGCGGTCCTTGCCGAAGATCTTGACAAGGAGGGTGGGGACATCGTCGTCCAGGACGGTGGTGACAGGGAGGATCCGCGATGCGCTCATGGTCTTACCACCGTATCCGGCTGTCTCCGCGGTGCGCGCGGCAGCCCGCACCGTGGACGGCGGCCCGAGGCGGAACGTTCACGTC